>JBGCDP010000027.1:0-72759 GCA_045105475.1 Anaerolineae bacterium | reverse complement strand
ACCATGAAGCGGGTTACACAGCCTCTGTCGCTCCAGGCCAAAAGACCTTAATCCGCTCGACAGATAGTAGCGGCCGTTCTGTCACCGTTGAAGGGACGCTCTACAATGATCCTTTACAGGGGAATTATGGGCTTGTCAATCTCGATCAAGTCGTTACAGCATGGGTGGATGACGAAGCCCTGAGCATCGATACAACCCAAACCAGCGAAGTGGCTACTGGAGACTATGAATTGGTTCAGACTCCCAAACAAATCGTAGGGAGCGAAGTTGAAGTTGGCGATCATACAACAAATTACCAGTTTGATGTCACAACGGCCGATTTAAACGGGGACAATCGTTCTGAAGAGATTGTGGCCTGGCGCCCCAGCACAGTTGCCAATGCTCCGATCCATCTAAGAATCGGCGGCTTACCGGGGCAGACCAACCTATTAAAATCGGAGCCGGTTGCTCAAACTTTCAATAACAAGCTCTATCTATTTGCCCAAGGATACGATGATGCCCTTTGGGTCGGTGTCGACAACAAAGGCTTTTGGCAATGGCAGCGGTGTGGTGGCACATTGGCGTCAGGCCCGGCCGTTACTGCCATCTCAGCCGACACTCTAAAAATCGTAGCGGTTGGTACAGATGGCAAACTCAGCCAACGGACCCTGAGCACCAGCGGAGCAACCGCTTGGGCAGAAGTCTCAGGCCAGCCAAGCAACACGTTTGAAGGGACGCCAGCCTTGGCTACCGACAGCACTGGAACTGTCCATTTATTCGGCCGGGACACTCAAAATACAGTTGTACATGGTCAAGACACTGGAAGCGGGTTCACCAGTTGGCAAAATTTAGGTGGCTATCTAGCAGATGGTCCTGATGCGATCGGCTTTGGCACCGGCAAAGTGATGCTCATGGCGCGCGGCTTTGACAATGCGCTTTGGTATCGCCAGCTCAACGGCAGTTGGAGTAGTTGGCAGACGATTGCCTCAACAAGTGAAGCGGGAATGTTGCAATCAGCACCTGCATCCGTGAGTAAGGCAACAAGCACATTTGAGATATATGCCCGCACTAGTGACAATGGCTTGTCTAAGTTAACGTTTAATGGCACAAGTTTTGGCTCATGGCAAACTGTCGCTGTTGATTCGACGGTCGGCTCACGGCCGGCGGTATTAAATAGCGGATCTGAAACAATTGTGTACGCAGCTCAACCAGGAAATGGAGTACTGCAGCGCAGTGATGCCGGAGCCGCATGGAGCCAAGTCAATGCACTTGCACCGGGTAGCAATACGACAAACACGGCCGTGGTTCCAGAAACGTCTGCCTCTTCGATTGCACTCTCATCAGGCTACTTTCTAGCCGATGGGCGGGCACAACTCGCACTGGCTACGGTAAACGATCAAGGACAAGCGGTGGTCTATGCTTATGCGGCCGAAGGTGGTTTTTCCCTACGTGAAATAGGCGAGATCACGCTGCCCCTAGCCTTAACTGGGCCAAAACACATCGCACTCACTACAGGTGATTTTGATGGAGATGGTACGGCCGAAATCGCCATCGCAAGCCTCTTTAACCCATCTCAGGTTAGCGGCACAACTTATTCTGTCGCTGAGATCAACATCATTCGGGCCGAGAATAATGAGCTGTCTCTACTTTCAACCTATCAAAGTACGGTCAACCTAACAGGCAGCTCGTCACAACATAAGCCTAGTCATGTCGCAATCACGTCAGGCAACTTTGAAGGGGAAGGGAAGCAAGACCTTGCAGTGACATACTCATACAAAGACACAGGTGACTCCGATGCATGGTCTCCGGTTTTCACAGTCGTCGTTGATCAAGACGATTTTGAAATGGAAAGAGATCGGTTTTTCATTGTGCAGAATCATTTTAGTTCAACCGGCACCGTAGACATCGCGGCCGGTGATATGACAGGCACTGATCCCGATGGCATCAAGCGAGATGAAATCATTTGGGGATCCCCCCATGAAAGCAACAGCCAATTAGGCCAACTGCGTGTTCTCGAATTGAGCAGCGCTAACACATCCCTCGTGACAAAATCGTCTATCGTTTTCGATACAAACAACTTGCCTTATTCACTTGATGCGGGTGACCTTGATCGTGACTTAAAAGATGAAGCTGCCCTGATGCTTTGGCTAGGCAACACGACAAACAAACAGCTCGTGACCTACGATGTCACAATTGACACCGGTTCAAACTGGTCGCTCAACGCCATCGGCCGACGTAACTACCCGGCCAACAGCGGCAATCAGTATGGTGTTGCCCTCGCAGTTGGCGATGTAACTGGGCAAAGCCTGCGAGTAGGAGCTCCCAGCTATCGCTTGCAGCAAAATGTTGGCAATCTGATCGCCATTATCAACGCACCACCAACCCACCTTGACACCGTTGACGGCAACCCGATTTCGATTGGTGTGGGCGAGGCAGGTACGTATACCCGCTACAGCAAAACGGAAGGTGCATCAACTGAAATCAGCTTTGATTCTAAACGGAGCTTTAGCATGGCCCTTGAGGCAGAGATCACAGTCGGTGATCCTGAAGGGACCCATGTGACTGGCAGTTTAGGAGCTTCATACGGCTCAGATTTTGAACGCGGCCGTACAAACCTCACAGAACAAACGATTAACCAGACATTGGAAGCAACAAATGACGACTTCGCTCTATTCTCAGGCACAAGCTACCAAACTTGGGAATATCCGTTATACGCTGACAATAGCGGTGTACCGGCAACTTATATCAACGTCGTTTTCCCTGTCCCTAACTCAGAAGCTGTTTACCAAGGTGGGCAACGCAGCTGTGATGGCTGGTACTTACCCACCCATGAAATACACAATATCTGGTCTTACACCCCATTGAGCCAACAAAATAGTTTGATCGGCTACTCCCCATCGGACAGTACAACGATGTATGCGGGCAATGTAATCGCCCCTGGGGGTGGTTCATCGTCATGGACGTTTAACATGGCAAACAATGCCACGAACAAGTATAGCAGTAGCGTGCGCTTGGGAAGGACGGCCGGACTCGAGGTCCAAATTGGTGGTGATTCAGCTGATGTTGGGGTTAATGTCGGTGTTTTCTCAGCTTCCAAAAAGGTTACAGCACCTTCTCTTAAAGGAACGTTCAACTCTGAATATTCCTCTTCCAGCACATCATCACACACGATGCAAACCTTCTCAGATATCGAAATTGAAACCAGCTTTGGCGGCATCACCTCGCTTGAACAATTTGATGTCCAGTCGTTCCTATATTGGGCAGATGGGGGCTACATGGTGTTAGACCATACGGCAACGCCTAAAGCCCAAGGAGTTTGGTTGGGGTATGACAGTGCTGACCCCGCCTTCCGTCGGCCGTTTGCGGTTGATGCGCTATGTGGACCCGATAAGATCGACTTTTCACCTGAAATCATGATTGATCCGCCTTATGCAGAAATCGGTGAGCGAGTCACAATTTCGGCGCAAGTGCATAATTACAGCAACGTTTCTGCTAATAGCGTCAAGGTCCGTTTCTATCTAGGCGATCCTGACAACGGTGGCACGCAAATAGGTAGCGACCAAACAATCTCGAACCTGAACAGAGCCAGCGGTAGCCAAACAGTCAGCATCGATTGGTTGGCAGAAGGATCAGGCGAGCAGCGTATTTACGCCGTCATCGACCCCGATAACCAGTTGGCCGAAGTCCATGATGAGGTGAGTAACACGAACAACAACAAAGCGTACAACTTGCTAACAATGGCGGTTACCGACTTTGTTGACATCGGATTAGCAGAGACTCAAGCGTACTATCCGCTTAAGTTTGGCACAGTCGGAACGGTCGGCCGAGCTCAGGCCGGAGATGAATTAACGTACAGTGCTCATATCGCCTTAGAAGGTCTGGAGGAAACGCTCCAATTTGAACTAGCACCTAACACCGGAACGCTTACCGCTCCCACCAACTTGAGCTTTGTAGGAACACCACTCGAATTATCAGCTTGGAACAAAAGCAATTCGATCCAAGTAGATTTAACCCCAGCGGCTGATACAGCACCGAGTGTAATGCAGGTGAATTACCCAAACTCAGTTCAGGATAGCCATGTCACAGTTCGACGTTGGAATGGGGCAAGCTGGGTTGATGCGGGTTGTGACGGCCGGACGGTTGATCAGCTTTCAGATATTAATCAGTTTGTTGTACCAGTTTGCGAAACAGGGACTTATGCGGTGTTCAGTTCTGAGACACCAATTGTCATAACACCGTACAAACTTTTCTTGCCAGTCACGCTGAAATAAGGCTGAGTGAGGACCGTTCTTTATTAAGGTTTACTATATCCTGCCGCCAATCGTAAACGATTGGCGGCATTTTTTTATTTACCCACTCTCAATACAGTCAAAGAAACTAAAAAAAGTGTGACTATCATGTCATCTAAGTTCCGATCATGCTAAAATCCTTGATCTGCTCCTTTCGCAGTTCATCTAGTACTATCTAAAAACGGAAACGAGACTATTTCAACTGAAGCACACACACAGGCCAACTCTGATCAAACAGAACCAGCAGCACATGTCGAGTCAGCCTCTACCGAAAATAATAACCGGAAATCCCGGCGACTTTTTAGTCAAATATCAAGCAATCTGCCCGTCGTTCTTATCCTGTTGGGCATTTTGCTTTTAGGCGGTTACTTTCGCTTTGTCGGGATAAATTGGGACGAATTTACCCATCTTCATCCCGACGAACGCTTTCTGACTATCGTCACCAGCAGTTTGGAACCGGAAAGTAGCTTCCTCGGCTACATGCGGACCTCTACATCAACGCTAAATCCGTACAACAAAGGTCAAGGGCTTTACGTCTACGGGAATTTCCCGATGACGGCAACATTTTACGTTGCAAAATGGGCCGATGCTTGGCAACCGACTTTTTGTGGGGAAATTCCGGCCGAAGATGCCTCCATTTTCTGTACCAGCAGATTGACCCAGTACGATGGGGTGCATCTGATTGGGCGTCTGCTTTCCGGCCTTGTTGACCTGCTCAGCGTCTTGTTCACCTTCATGATCGGCCGCCGTTTGTACGGCAAATGGGCCGGACTCATCGCTGCATTTTTTATGGCAACCGCTGTCATGGCTATTCAGCAGTCCCATTTCTACACAATGGACAACTGGGCCACCCTTTTTACCACCATCAGTATTTACTTTGCGGTGCGCGCGTCTGAAGATAGTGCCAAGATAATCTGGTGGGTAGCGATGGGGCTGTTCCTCGGGCTGAATGTTGCCAGCCGAATCAATGTAGCCCCTGTTGCATTAGCGGCCGGAATTGCTGGTTTAGTCTGGCTCGGCCGCCGATATCAGCAGAGCAAACGGGCTTATCAAATAGACAAATTTAACGACTATATTTGGTCACGCACCGGCAATATCGATCTCCAAACCATTGTCATCGGTGGGATGCTTGCGGCCCTTGTCGCGATGCTCGTCTTTCGCATTGCTATGCCCTACGCCTTTGCCGATGGTCAACTTGTGAAAGACACCGCCATTGCTGAGACAGGTCAAGCGCCTAGCTTCCCGATCTATTTGCTTAAAAGCGTCTTTGGCCTAAACCCCCAATGGCTGGGCAATATGGAAGAAATCCAGCGGCTCCAAGCACCAGAGGCCGCTTTCCCGCCAGCCCTCCAATGGACCGATCGGCCGGCTATCATTTTCCCTTTAACCAACATGTTTTTGTACGGGATGGGGCCGCTCGCAGCGTTACTTTCATGGCTGGGCGTCTGCTTTGCACTCTGGCGGACGGTCAACGGCAAACGAGACTGGATGGTACATGCCATCCCGCTTTTTTGGACTGTTTTCTATTTTCTATTTATCGGCACACGCTGGGTTAAGTCGATTCGCTATTTCCTCCCCATTTATCCCACCCTCTTTATTTTAGGTGGCTGGTTTACGGTGTGGGCTATTCAGCGCCTTGTTATTCGCTATCAACGGCGTCAGACGGGCAAACTTAAAAATCGAATTTTGCTCACCGGTTTCTCAACACTTGCAGCTCTTGCTGGAATTTCGAGTCTGTTATGGGCAAACGGCTTTACAAACATTTATAGACAACCGATGACCCGCATCGCAGCCACCGACTGGATTTATGAAAACGTCCCTACCGCCATTTCGATCATTTATCAGCCAAGCGGAAGCGATCAAACAAAAACGCTTAATCTGCCTATTCGAGACACAGAGCTATTCCCCAACTCAGGTGGATATATTTTGCCATTTGAACTGCCCGAAAGCGGGACGGTTCAAGGCATCTCGCTTAACTATGTCACGGCCGGTGAAGATCTAGCAGGTTCAAGCATCCTGCTGTCCATCAATGGGACATTTGATGAGGTTGTCAGCGGTTTAAAGTCTGGCGGCGAAATGCGCATATCGGGTATTCCGACACGCCAATCAGTTGCCGTTGAGGTTCCCCCAGTCGAGCTAAACGGTGAAGAAAGACATCAACTGCATATTGATACAACGGCCGTTACCCCCATACGCCTCGAAACAAGTATTCTCTCAAGCGAGCATTGGGATGACGCTCTGCCGGTACGCGCACGCGGCCGTGACCCCTTCTCCCAATATTATCGGGGCCTTTCTACTGGGCCGATGGCAACGACCCATCTTGACGATGAGAACAAACGCCTAGAGCTATTTAGTTGGATCGATGAGGCTGACTACATTATTTTGACCAGCCAACGCTCCCTCTGGTCTCTACCACGTCTTCCGCTTAGCTATCCAATGATGATCCACTATTACGATGGGTTATTTAATGGAGAACTTGGCTTTGAGCTGGTGCAAGAATTCCACGGTGAAATGAGCATTGGCCCGATTGATGTCAATGACACGACCGGCCAGTTTGGTTTTGGGACTGTCCCGGTTAAATCATGGCCACCACCCGGCTGGACAGCGGCCGAAGAAGCTTTTAGCGTCTATGATCACCCGCCGGTTTGGATTTTCAAGAAAACAGATGCCTTTCAATCAATCGAAGCCGCACGCTATCTTGCTCAAGTCAATTTACTCGATGTCACCTTTCAAAATCCGTTGCAGGCCACTCAGTCGCCTAACGGGCTCTATTTAACAGAAGCAGAGCAGGTTACCCAGCAGGCAGGCGGTACTTGGTGGCAAGTTTTTAACCCGGATGGCATTTTGTCAAACAACGGCTTAGCGGCCGCCATTGTCTGGTGGCTTACGGTTATCCTGCTAGGCATCCTGACATTTCCACTTTGCTTTGTTGTGTTTTCCGGTTTAAATGACCGTGGCTATGCTCTCTCACGTATTTTGGCCGTACTGCTACTCAGCTGGGTAACTTGGCTAGCTGCATCATGGAACATTCTGCCGAATAGCCGTGGCAGCTATTGGTTGGTGCTTCTGCTGATTACGGCCGTTAATGGCTGGCTTGCCTATCGCAACGTCGACGGCTTGCGCAACTTTGTTCAGCAGAAAAAGGGTGATTTACTTAAGTTAGAGCTAATTGGATTGGCATTTTACGCCTTTATGCTGGGGGTACGTCTGCTAAACCCAGACGTATGGCACATCATCTGGGGCGGCGAAAAGCCGATGGACATGTCCTACTTTACGGCCGTGCTCAAATCATCCAGCTTCCCACCATATGATCCGTGGCATGCTGGCGGCTTCATCAATTATTACTATTACGGCTTTGTTTATTCAGGAGCGGTTGCCAAACTTTTACGCATTGTCCCCGGTGTCGCCTATAATTTGATCCTGCCGATGATCTTTAGCTTTACCGGCTTGGCTATATTCTCACTAACACACACGCTGGTTGAACGCTCGCCTGTAGGTCAGATGCGGATTTGGCAAAACCGGCTCTCGGCGCCCGCTGCCGGTGGCCTGTTTGCGGCCATGATCGCCATGATTTTTGGAAATCTAGCTGAAGTTGGCGTGTTAATTACGGCCGGGGTCAACACCAGTCGGCTTGATCCAGGCACATGGCCAACATTCCTACGCTTCTTTGAAGGGATGGGACAGATTATTTTAGGGCAGACGCCTAATATGCGGCCGGACAATTGGTTCTGGAATGCGACTCGCCTCATCAGAATTAACGAAGGTGAAGTTCAACCGATTACTGAATTTCCATTTTTCACCTTTTTATATGGCGACCTGCATGCGCACATGATTGCGCTACCACTATCTGTTTTGGCTTTGGGCTGGGCAATATCACTTGTACTCAAACCGGACACAAAATTAGGCTGGGCCCACTGGCTTGTGGGAGCCACCGCCATCGGTGTCCTGTATCCAACTAACAGTTGGGATTATCCAACTTATGTGGTTATTGGTTTGCTAGCCCTTACCTTTATCAACATTAAAAAGTTTGGGCTTTCTGGAAAGATGGCAGGCCGATTATTGCTACAAGGCACATTTCTATTCGCTTTGTCCCGATTGGCATTTCTTCCATTTTGGAACAACTTCGGGACCGCCTACGGTTCAATTAGCTTGTGGCAAGGGTCATACACCCCGGTTGGTGATTTCTTGATCATCTATGGACTGTTCTTGTTGGTAGCTGTCACGTGGCTATTTGCTGATCTCAAAACATGGGTCAGTGGGCTTTCTACAGGCACATTGGAATGGAGCAGCGTCTGGTTTTTCCCAGCGTTATTAATCGCTTTCTTGCTAATTCCGCTTTTATTAGTCGGCTACTGGTGGGGATATGAGCTGTTACCAATTGTGACTTTGCTCATTATCTTTGCAGGGTTATTGGCTCTACGGCCGTCTATTTCGGCTGAACGACGCATCGTCAACGTGCTGCTCGCCTCATCAATGGGGCTGGTTCTTTTTGTTGAAGTATTCGTGCTTGAAGGCGACATCGGCCGGATGAATACCGTCTTCAAATTTTACATGCAGGTCTGGATCATGCTCAGCATCGTCGCAGGTGCTTCGCTGGTTTGGCTACTGGTTCACATCAAAGACAACTGGAGCATCGTCGGCCGGACGATGTGGCAAACAAGCTTTGCCCTACTCGTTTTGTTTGCGGCCCTTTATCCGGTTTTAGGCACGTATGGCAAACGCATTGTGCGCACTAGCAAAGACGTTATTCCATTAACCCTAGACGGTACAAAGTTTATGGAGTACGTCACGTACGACGATTCGGGTCAGTCGGTTATTCTGAAAAATGACTATCAAGCGATCAAATGGATTCAGCAAAATATTCCTGGTTCGCCGGTTATTGCGGAAGCCCATGGGAATAACCCCTACCGCTCAATCGCCAATCGAATATCGATGTACACTGGGAATCCATCGATTATTGGCTGGGATTGGCATCAACGTCAACAGCGGCCGACGGTGCCAAGCTCCATTGTGCGCAATCGAATTAATGACGTTGGCACTCTCTATCTTTCAGACGACATTGATTTGACTATGCGCATTCTTGACCGGTACGATGTGGCTTACATTTATTACGGCGAATTAGAAAAAGTCTATTACGGTGAACGCAGCGTTGAAAAATTTGACCAGATGGTGGCCGACGGCTACCTTGAAAGAGTTTATGCTGAAAATCAAGCCGTTATCTACAAAATTTTGAACCGCGACATCGTCAACGTCAATTAACCTAGGCTAGGCTGCCTCTCCACCACCCTATGGCACTCATTGAAACCGCCCAAAGAAACCTACAAAACAAAAAAACACAGCGCCAGATTATGGTACTTTTGCTACTACTTATTCTGCTTTTAGCTGGCTATTTACGCTTTATCGGTATTGGTTGGGACGACTATACCCACCTACATCCGGATGAACGCTTTTTAACCGATCTCACAGCCAATATCTCAGCCCCAGACAGTTTTAGCCAATATTTAAAAACCTCAGAGTCACCGTTAAACGTATATAACCTGCGTGACGTTTTTTACGTCTACGGCAATTTCCCGATGACAGCTACGTTCTTCGTGGCTCGAGCACTTGAACCACTCCGCTTAGCCATCTGCCCAGCAGCAGCGACGGGGCCGTTTTGCCTGCACGATCTCACCACATATGAAGGGGTCCATATCGTCGGCCGGATGCTATCCGCCGGACTAGACGTATTTACAGTGCTGCTCACTTTCCTAATTGGTGCTCGCCTATACGGCCGCCGAATAGGGCTGCTTGGTGCCTTTTTCATGGCTACGGCCGCTATGGCCATTCAGCAGTCACACTTTTACACCAGTGACAATTGGTCCGTCTTTTTTATCACTCTGGCTTTTTATGCGGCGGTGCTCATTGCCGAAAACGGCCGCAGCTGGATCGATTGGATTCTGTTTGGCATATGGCTGGGTTTAGCCGCCGCTTCACGTGTCAATGTCGGCATTATGGCGGTAATGACAGTCGTTGCGGCTACCGTTTGGCTCATACGCACCTATCGCAGCAGCGATGTCGATGGTGAAACCAACAGCAATGAGTTCTGGCACTGGTTGCGCAGTCGCGACTCGATTCGCGCCAGAGTGGTCGTGATCGTAGGTCTTATTTTATCAGGATTTATGACCTTTACCGTTTTTCGAGTCGCTATGCCATATGCGTTTGCGGACAGCGTCATTGCAGAACAAAAAGGACATGAAGTTGGCACGCTATCACATCAACTTCAAGTGCTGGCAGGCTTTAATCCAACTTGGTCAGGCGACATCGAAGAGATTTTACGCCTGCATGCATCAGACTCAACATTCCCCCCTGTTTTGCAGTGGATGGGTCGGCCGGATTTGGTTCATCCATTCATCAATATTGCGTTGTGGGGGATGGGGCCAATCGCGGGCTTCTTAGCCTTTGCAGGGTTTGGGCTGGCTCTCTGGCGCATCTTAAACGGCCGGAACAACTGGTTATCACACCTTTTGCCCGTCTCATGGATCGCACTTTACTTTCTGTATACCGGTACCCAGTTCACCAAAATCATGCGCTATTTTTTGCCCATCTATCCGATTTTGGCAATCATGGCGGGCTGGCTAATTATCACGTTATGGGAAGAGTTAAACGTTAGCTTTTTACTCAAAGGTACGCTGGCACGCATAAAAGAATTGGGATCAGGTGGCTTATCAACCACAGCTCGACTTCGGACTTTGACCATTGAGCTATTACGTCCAACCGTCGTCGTCGTCGCCGTTGCCACTATCTTGGGTAGCTTCATCTGGTCATTCGCTTTTAGCCGCGTCTACACCAAACCGATTACTCGGGTACAGGCGACCCAATGGGCTTATGACAACATTCCAACGGCCGCGACACTCGTTTTAGATGCCAGCACCCCATCTGGCAAGCCGCTGTATCAAATTCCGATTCGGGAGATTACAGTCAATCCAGATGGGACAGAAACCCCTTTTTCATTCCAGCCAGGTGAAACTGTCATTGCCAACCAAATTCGATTTAACTATGTCAGCGGCTTTCCGGGTGACGAGGCGCAGCTTGAACTGACGCTTTTTGACCTAACCAACGGTGTAGAAATTGGTCAAGGGGCAGCTACTCTAGGAGCTGATCTATACAACAATGTCATTGAAGTTCCCATCCCTCAGGTAGAGTTAAACGCTAACAATTTATACGAAGTACGCCTTTCGACGATTGCCAATACGGGCATTTCGATGCGCACAAGCATTTTGACCAGCGAACATTGGGACGACCCTCTACCGCAGCGTTTTGGCGGCCGTGATCCGTTTTCACAGTATTACTATGAATCGCCAACTGGACAAATGTCGACATTTCATCCGGACAGTGATCAGAAGCGGGACGAACTGGTCGTATGGCTCAACGATGCCGACTACGTCATTATCAGCAGTCAACGGGCCATGTGGACTGTGCCACGCATGGAAGTGACCTACCCGTTGATGGGCCACTATTATCAAAATCTGTTTGAAGGTGATCTAGGCTACGAGCTTGTAGAAACGTTTACAGGCAACATTCGCTTTGGGCCGCTTTATATCAGTGATATTACCGGGCGAATTGGGCTTGGAAGTGAGCCTGTTCCCACCTGGGAAATACCAGGACTGCTTGCAGTAGAAGAATCATTTAGCGTCTACGAGCACCCGCCTGTTTGGGTTTTCAAAAAGACGGCCGACTATGACGGCAGCGACGTGCGGGCCGTTCTAAACGAAGTAGACATGTCACAAGCCTTCTACCAAAATCCTGATCAGGCAGCCAATTCCCCCAATGGATTAACCCTGACAAGTGACCAGTTTGCTCGTCAGCAAAGCGGTGGCTCATTTCGTGAGCGTTTCGCCATTGACGGTCTGCTCTCAAACAATGATGCCCTTGCGGCTGTCGTATGGTGGCTCCTCGTCATCATCATCGGCCGTCTCACTTACCCGCTCTGCTACCGCATTTTTAGTGGCCTGCCTGATCGTGGCTATGCGATTTCAAAAGTCTTTGGCATGCTGCTCATTTCATGGATCGCTTGGCTAAGTGCCAGCATGGGGCTCATTCCGTTTGGCCGTGGGTCCCTATTTATCGCCACACTATTCGTATTTGCCGCGGCGTTTTACATCGAATGGCGCAGCAAAGGTGCCATTCGCGACTTCTTAAAACGCCAGCGAAACCTGATCTTCTTTACTGAAACATTGGGCGTCATGCTCTTCATCCTCATGCTCTTGATTCGGTTTGGCAACCCTGAAGTCTGGCACCTGTACTATGGTGGTGAAAAGCCGATGGATGTTTCTTACTTCACGGCCGTGCTCAAATCATCGACCTTCCCTCCATACGATCCATGGCATGCGGGCGCATACATCAACTATTACTATTACGGCTTTGTCTTTGCCGGTGTCCCCACGCTCCTTTTAGGCATTGTGCCAACTGTGGCATACAACTTAATCTTACCCATGCTGTTTAGTTTTACAGGTTTGGGTGCCTTTTCGATTGGGTCGGCACTCACCCATCGCTTAGCAAACGAGCGCGGGATATTGCCAGCCCAACGGCCGGAGCAGCGTGAAAAAACAATGATCTGGGGTGGATTATCAGCGATGATCGCCACGCTACTGTTAGGCAACCTGCATCAGCTCAATGTGCTATTTTTATCGTGGGACCGAGCCAGCAATGCCGATATTGAAGCCTCTTGGCTGCGCCGCATCGCAAGCGGTGCCTTGTCACGCATCGGATCGGATGAACCTGCTCCAGTAGATCCTAGCGAATGGTTCTGGGCTGCTTCTCGGGCCATCGGTGCTCCTGAAGGGGAAGTTGCCCCAATCACAGAATTCCCATTCTTCACCTTTTTATACGGTGACTTGCACGCTCATATGATCGCCCTACCGCTATCCCTCTTGGCTTTAGCTTGGGCGGTATCGCTCATTTTATCCGGCCGTAATCGGCTCACACCGCTCCAATGGTTCACTGGAGCACTCGCCATTGGCGTACTCTACCCGACCAACAGTTGGGATTATCCGGTGCAGTTGGTCGTGGGAATCTTGGCGCTAACATGGGTCGCATTACAGCAATACGGTTTCAAACTCACCACGCTCAGTCGCATCGGGATGAGTGCCATCGCCCTATTTCTAGGGTCACGCCTCCTGTTTGAACCGTTTTGGGCAAACTTTGGCACAGCCTACGGCACAATTAAATTATGGGAAGGAGCAACAACTTCTCTCCAAGACTATTTGACCATTTACGGACTATTCTTACTGGTCACGCTGACTTGGCTCTTCATAGACTTCCTAGATTGGAACGAAGAACAAAATCTAGGAAGCGGTCTATCGATTCAAAAAATTATGGGGATGGCGTTTGGCGGCTTTTTGTTCCTCATGCTCATCCGCTTTATGCTCAATAGCTATGAAGTCGCGCCGCTGGCTCTCATGATGATTTTAATTGCAGGGCTAATGGGATTACGGCCGGACATCTCGCCGGTTAAACGCACGATCAATGTTTTAATCTCAGCCGCATTTGGTCTTACGCTATTCGTCGAAATTCTTGTTCTTGACGGCGACATCGGCCGAATGAACACGGTATTCAAGTTTTACATGCAGTCTTGGCTGATGCTGGCGATTGTTTCAGGTGCAGCCTTACCGGTTATTCTGGCAAAAATCAGAGGGCAGTGGCACAGAACGGCCGCAATTGGCTGGCGGGTCAGTTTCGGAGTTTTAGTCTTCTTAGCGTCGCTCTACCCAGTTTTAGCCACACGTGGCAAATGGGAAGTCCGGCCGCAGAAAGATGAGGCATCGTTAACGCTTGATGGCATGGATTTCATGGAATACGTTACCTATAACGAAAACGGTCAAGACATTCGCCTGCAAGGGGATTACGAAGCTCTCAAGTGGATGCAGCGCAACATCACCGGATCGCCCGTCATTGTTGAAGCCCATAGCAGCAACCCGTACCGCTCAGTTGGCAATCGAGTCGCGATGTATACCGGCCTACCGTCGATTATCGGCTGGGATTGGCATCAACAGCAGCAGCGGCCTACCTTTCCGGGGGATGTGGTTTCACGTCGAATTCAGGATGTCAATCGGCTGTACACAACACCTGACACACAGGAAATATCACTGGTTATTGATAAATACGATGTGAGTTTTATTTATGCAGGTGAGCTAGAGAGGGTCTACTACGGGGACGGGCATCGCACTTTGTTTGACCAATTGGTCGCGGATGGACGGCTTATTATTGTTTATGAAAATGACTCAACCCGAGTCTACCAGGTCATTAAGTCGATCGGAGTAAATTAAGGGAGAGTGTGTCCTTCTTGATGGTCAATAAAGGACACACTCTACTTTGTTGATCTTTAGCCGATCGCAGCCAAAACACGTTCTGGCGTCATCGGGATCTGGCGTAAACGGCCGCCGGTGGCGTTAAACACCCCATTGCCTACGGCTGCAGCCACTGGGCCTAGCGGTGGCTCGCCCATACCGCGAGGAACCCCGTCTGACTCGATAAACGTCACCTGAATGTCTGGGGTACGGTCAATCGTGAGCAATGGATACCCATCAAAGTTACGCGGCCGAACAACCCCATTTGTGACAGTCATTTCTTCAATCAATGTTGAGCTTAATCCCATCACAATGTTGCCTTCTGTTTGAGCCAACGCCCCATCAGGGTTAATCAGCAAGCCTGGGTCAACCGCCTGCACGACTCGGTGGACCGTAATCACACCGGCATCGTCAACTGAAACCTCAGCGATCATCGCCACAACCGTATCAACGTCAACGCTACAAGCCACACCAAGAGCGTGCCCAGCAGGTAGTTCAGCACCGTAATCGGCTTTTTCAGCAACAGTTTCTAAAGCGACTCTAAAACGGGAATCCAGTTCAGCATCACTTAAATGATCAAGTCTAAACTGAAGTGGGTCAGCCCCAGCCGCATGAGCCATCTCATCCATAAAGCTTTCATTCGCAAATACGTTGGCTAAAAGCCCCAATGAGCGCCACCAGCCTGTGGACACTGGCAATGGTGCAAGATGGGTGTTTAATCGGCGGTTCTCGATATTTCCGTAGATATTGAATGCACCACGCCAAGCACCAAAATCAGTCCCAAATACAGTCTTCAAGAAGGCGGGAAAGAATGGAAACGCAACTTCACCACTTGAATGGTTGTGGTTAACGGCCGTAATTTTCCCGTTTTCAAGTTTGGCACTTAACCGGCTTCGGGTTGGCGGGCGGAAATATCCGTCGCGCATATCCTGAGGCCGTGTCCAGCCAACATGCACCGGCTGCTGAACCGCCATCGCTAAGATTGCCGCTTCTGTAGCGGCACCACTGCCCAATTTACGGCCAAAGCCACCACCTAAATAAGTCGGTGTGACCTCAACCATCTCTTCGTCAAGCCCGATCACTTCAGCGACATCAGATCGGACAGAAGCTGGCATTTGGGTCGAGGCATAAATTACAGCCTTGCCATTTTTGACATCAGCCAATGTCGCTTGTGGCTCTAAATGAGCATGGATCGCGAACGGAGTCGCATAATCGGCCGACAGCGTTGGGCTATCACCCACGGCTGAACGGCTGCCTTCGAGCTGAATCATCGTTCCAGCGCCATCACTTACATCCATTAGCGCATCAATTTCATCTTGATTCCAGAGCTTGCCATTGTCCCACTCTATTTCGAGCGAACTTAAAGCGGCTTGCGCCTGCTGGCGAGTTTTTGCGACTACCCCAGCAAATCCTTTCTCAACATCGATAACAACTTTTACAACACCCGGTTTGCTCTCAGCATCACCTGGTGTGGCTGAAACCATTTTCCCTTCAATCGTTGGGGCATGTTCAACTGCCCCATAGAGCATGTTTTCAAGCCGAGCGTCATACCCATAAACCGCATCACCACGAATTTTCGCTTCAAGGTCAACTCTAGGAAGTGACTGGCCAATAAATTTGTATTCAGATCGAGGTTTGAGGTTTATTTCCCCATCAAATTCTGGCCACTCCGTTACACCATCGACGACTTCGCCATAGGTCAATGATTGGTCAGGGTTTGAGATGAGGCGCACGGTACCTAAATTAGATTCAACTTGATCAACAGATGTGCCTAACTTAACAGCCCCTTCAACCAGCAACATTTGGCGCAGGGTAGCGGCCGCCATACGAGCTGGCTCATAAGTGGACATAACTGAGTTGCTGGCACCTGTTCCGGCACTGTCGGCTGGGCCAAGGGTAGTTCCACCTTGAACAACCTGAATCGCCTCCCACTCAATATCCAGCTCTTCGGCCGCAATTTGACCAATGGCAGTATGAATCCCTTGCCCCATTTCTGATTTAGACACGAAGACTTTAATGCTGTTATCAGGCATGACTTCAAACCACGCCAGCGGTTCGCTACTTAGTCCACCTGGAGGTGCGCCAGTGTTTAAAACACCCGCCATAAAGCGATAAAACGGCTTACGGCCGACCGCAACACCCACTGCCAACCCAGCACCTGTCGCTCCTAATCCAATCAAAAATCCGCGTCGGGTAACGCGAAAACGACGTTTTTTACCCTGTGAATCGGGTGCTTCAACTTGGTTACTCATTATGCTTGACCTCCATCTGCCAAACTATTGGCAACCTGCATTGTGTCAGCCGCAGTTGCAACCGCACTCTTAATGCGATGGTAGCAGCCGCAACGGCAGTAGTTATTTTTCATTGCTTCTATGATTTCGTCGGGAGTCGGTGCGGTATTTTCTTCAAGAAACGCCACGGCCGTCATCATCTGGCCGCTCATGCACCATGCACATTGTGGAACCTGTTCGTCAAGGAAAGCCTGTTGTACCGGATGTAAAGAGCCATCTTCTGCCGCCAATCCTTCTAATGTGCGAATGTCAGCATTGGTAACAGATTCAACGGGGGTAATGCATGATCGGGTTGCGACCCCATCGACATGCACTGTACATGAGCCACAAATACCAGCTCCACAGCCATACCGTGTACCGGTCATTCCTAAACCGTCTCGAATCGCCCAGACCAATAGCCCATCCTTATAAGCATCGTCAAGCTCTTTCTCTACACCATTTATATTTAGTTTCATTTCCACTCCTCAACAGGTCAGTAATTTGTCGTAAACCTACAGCTCAGATCAATATCGTGATAATACAGTTACGGCGGCTAGTATAAATAACAACAATTATCAAAACATGAGCGGCTTAAAGTTCTTATGTAAGGTGAATAAGAACCAATCATAATGTCTGAAATAAACCAATGTCAGAGAATTTGTTGCGAAACAGCGCAGATATTACTATAAATCCCTGACACACTGACACCAAAAAAGCAAAACTATACCTAGTAAGATTTAACCATTATGCGCAGACCAGATTATTCAGACATTCCAGATGCATTTAGAAGAGCCTTTGAAGGGCAAGAACCTCGCAATCCCGGCGGAAATAGCGGCGGGGATGATGACGGAAATGGGGACGGTGGTAACGGAGGCAATGGTGGCGGTAACAATCAGCCACAATCCTCAGGTACACCCATATGGCAAACACGCCGTTTCTGGGTCATTGCGATCATTTTAGGCCTGTTTATTGGCCTTAATCAAACCGTTTCATATTACACCGACTTTCTATGGTTTACGGCCAGAGGCTATCGGACTGTTTGGTCGACACAGCTAATCGCCTTTATCGGTACATTTGCGGTGTTTTTCGTCATCGCTGCGGTTTTCTTAATCGTTTCATGGCGTATTGCCCAACGCAATGCGCAACGGATTGCAACGCCGTATTTCGGCACAGGCGGATTATCGACCTCGGCCGGGAAATTCCTGGTGACCGCCGTTGCTCTTTTGCTGGCGTTTATGATGGCTTCGGCCGCATCAACCATGTGGGAAGAGTTTCTGCTCTTCTTTAACCAAGTACCGTTTGGGCAAACTGATCCAATCTTTGGCAATGATATTGGCTTTTACGTCTTCACCCTCCCAATTTACACATTTATTCAGGGATGGCTGATGCCGTTAACCGTTTTTTCCATTATCGGTACAGTTGTGATTTACACGATTAGGCTGTTGCCCAGCCTGCCGCGTCAGGGTCAAACGATCCAGTTTGCCATGAGCGACATCCCTGTTCCAATGCGACGTCAGCTCGCTATTTTGGGATCCGTCTTCTTTGTGCTTCTAGCAATCAACTACAACCTCAATCGATATGAACTCTTATTTTCAGAACGAGGGGTTGTTTTTGGTGCAGGCTACACAGACATCAATGCATCGCTCTATGCCCTGTATATTCAAGCGGCCGCGGCCGCCGTTGTGGCGATCGCGTTGCTCTACAACTTCTATAAACTCGAATTTAGGCCGGTTATCTACGCCGGAGTCTTATGGCTAATCGCAATTATCGGCGTTGGTGGTATTTACCCAAGCATACTCCAATCATTTGTTGTTGTACCGAATGAGCTAGCTCGCGAACGGCCGTATATTCAGCACAACATCGACTACACACGTATGGGCTTTGGCTTGGACAAAGTTGTTTCAAAGCCGTTTGGTGATGTGAGTGTGCTTAATCAAAATGACCTTGATGACAACGATGCGGCTTTAAAAAACATCCGCCTTTGGGACTATCGCCCACTGCTCAACACATATAAAGAGCTGCAAGAGCTACGTCCTTACTATCAAATTCAAAATGTAGACATCGACCGTTATCAGGTCGATGGGGAAACCCGACAGGTGATGCTGGCAGCCCGTGAGCTGAATAAAGCCAAGTTAGAAACAGACGCATGGGTTAACCAAAAGCTTGAGTTTACCCATGGGTATGGTTTGGTTATGAATCCTGTTGATCGTTTTAATCAACAAGGGCGGCCGGAGTTTTTCATCAGCGACTTGCCTCCTAAAAGCACCATTGGGATCGAAGTTACCCAACCTGAGATTTATTTCGGTGAAACAACTGACGATGTGGTGTTTGTTGGATCAGGCTTGCCCGAATTTAGCTATCCGAATGAACCTGAAAATGTCTATACGACCTACTCTGGTGCAGGTGGTGTGACGCTCAACAACACGCTAAGACGCTTGGCGTTCGCATATGAGTTTGGCGAGACAAATCTTCTATTCAGCCAATACATTACCCCTAACACACGTGTGCTCTACAATCGAAACATCAGAGAGCGTGTTCAAGAGATCACACCATTTTTATCGCTTGATGGTGATCCATACATCGTTTTAGCAGATGGCAAGCTGTATTGGATGATCGATGCTTACACGACGAGCAACCGGTTCCCATATTCTGATCCCACCCAGCTATCAAACGGCCGATCAATCAACTACATTCGCAACAGCGTGAAAGTTGTGATCGATGCCTATAATGGCGAAGTAGATTACTACTTGGTACGTGGCAATGAAGACCCGATCATCGATGCGTATCAGCGCATTTTCCCTGGCTTGTTCCAGCCAGCATCAGCCATGCCCACGACGTTGCAAGAGCATCTTCGCTATCCCGAAGATATGTTCAACATTCAGACGCGTAAGTTCCAGACTTATCATGTACAAGATGTACAGGTATTCTTTAACCGAGAAGACCTTTGGGACATCCCACAGGAAGTTTTTTACGGTACACCGCAAGAAATGGAACCGTACTATGTGCTGTTTACACTTCCTGGCGAGGATGAGCCGGAATACCTGTTGATTCAACCTTATACACCGTCTGGCAAGAAGAACATGATTGCGTGGATTGCAGCCCGCAATGATCCAGAATTCTATGGGCAACTCGCCTCTTTCGAATTCCCGAAACAATCATTGGTTGTCGGCCCGATTCAGGTAGAGAGTTTTATCGATCAAGAACCTGAAATTTCTTCACAACTTTCGTTGTGGGACCAGCGCGGGTCTAGCGTAATCCGGGGTAACTTGATCGTAATCCCACTCAACGACAGCTTTTTGTATGTTGAACCGATTTACTTAGAGTCTGATAACAACCAGCTGCCAGAGTTGAAGCGGGTAATCGTTGCTAGTGGTGAGCGTGTTGTTATGCGTGAAACGCTGGATGATGCCCTAACTGCTCTTTTGGAGGACCGGAATGCCCCGGCCGCTGTCATCACAGAAGATCCAAATGTAAGTGAAGCAGAAGTGGCTGTTCCAATTGAAATTGTCGTAGACGGCACTGTGGCAGAGCTAATCGCTCAGGCAAATGCGCAGTTTGAAGCGGCTCAGGAAGCGCAATCACGTGGCGACTGGGCTGAATACGGCCGACAAATTGATGATTTAGAAAATACACTTCGTCAATTAGAAGTGCTAAATGCTGAGTAAAAACTAAGCTGTAACAGAAAAAGGGCCCCTGATCTTAAAGATCAGGGGCCCTTTTTTATTTCCACTAACTTAATGCTAGTTTCTGGTTATCCAGTTGTTATTACTCAGCCACAGGGGCTTGGCTCACAATTTGAACCAACTTATAAACGAGTGACGATGCGTCTGCTAGCGGCTCTTTAACTTCTGTGACGCTAACAAGCAATTCGTAAATAAAGCCAGCTTCCCATTCGAATCCTTCAATCGAATCATAGAAATAGGTGTATTCTGCATCAGCTGATTCTTTCACAAGCAAGCATTTTTGTGGGGCTGCACCTTCACAATCAACTTGTTCAGCGCCAACAAAAAGTGTTTTTGTTTCAGCCATCGTAAACTCTGCCAAAAGCAGTCCATCAGCCGTGCTCAAGATTAAGTTTTTACCATCGATCATATAAGCGCCAACTTGTGCAAGCTGTTCCAAGATCGCTGATTCAAAGGCCATTGACTCTTCCATACAAGCCATCCGTGTGGTCACAAACGGCCCCATCACCACACTATTCCCATCGAGAGAGATAGGACCATTAAACATGTTACAGCCACTATTCCCCGCCATCGTACCACCATCAATCTCAAAATAGATATTGGTCCCTGCTGGCGCTGGAACGACCGCATCGCCACCAACAACTAGGTGGATTAAAGACCAAGTAACGCCTTCAATTAACGCTGTTGATTCAGCTGACTCTGCAGCGGTTTTAGCCACAATTTCTACAAGCTCATAGCGTAATGAAGAAGCGTCGGCCGGTGGATTTTCAACATCTATAATATTGACGAGCAGCTCATATTCGAACCCAGCTTCCCATTCAAACCCATCAATTGAATCATAAAAAAAGGTGTATTCTGCATTAGGGTCTTCTTTAATGAGCAAACATTTCTGCGGGGCTACGCCAACACAGTCGACTTGTTCAGCACCAATAAAAACTGTCTTTACGTTCATTTTGTCTCCGGCGGTTTGAAAAGTTGCCACTAAATTGCCGTCAGCATCAAACATGGTTAGTGACTGGCGTAAAATCTCAAAGCTCCGGGCTTGATCGAGGGCCGCCAAGAATTCAGATTCGCGCTCACTGATGCCATCACCTTCACAAAACATTTGAGTCGAGAAAAGCTCTTTAAAGGCGATTTGATTGTTCTCAATTTCAACTCCGCCACCAAATGAATTACAGCCACCGCTGCCGCCAACTGCGTCCCCCTCAATCAGCAAAAAGATGTTTTGGTCGATAGCCATGCTAACAATAGCATTGCCGCTATTCAAGCCGGTTAAAGACCATTTGGTATTCTCGAGGTCGGCCGAAACCGGCTGAGAAAACACCAATTCACCTTGATCGGTCTGAATCGATAACGTCTCACCATCAAGCAAGAAGGCGCTGGCCGTTGAAAGCATTTCAAGATATTGCGCAGATATTTCCATATCTGGACACGCCATCTGCGTAGAAATAAATGGCCCATCAAAAACCAATTCATTACCATCAACTCTGTACCTGTTCCCAAATTGATTACAGCTGTCTGAACCGCTCGCTTGGCCCGCAATAAATTCCAGAGTCGCACCTTTATCAGTCACATCCGTACCATCAAGTGTGACTAAGTTCCAATTTGTTCCATCTAATTCACTCATTGCTTCATTACCTTCTGCGACCGATTCATCTGGTTCGACAGGATCGACAACTGCTTTATCCTCAGGCGTTGGATCGGCCGGTTGCGAATCGCCAGTATCTACCGTGGGTGTACATGCTGCAAGCGCAAGTAATAATAATGTGCCAATAAATATGGCTGATTGTTGTTTAAGTTTTTTCATAATTTTTCCCTTTAATATGCGTGTGTTTGAAACCAAAACAAACAACTAACATCCTGCCAATTGCCAATTAAACCGCTTAGCAAATAAGGTGTTAGTCGTTTAGGTTGGTATTAAGATCTAAATATTTTTTAGTTGAATGTAATCTGCTTATAGTTATTAAAAGACATCCAGCTAGATTTTGTTCCATGGAGCTTTAAATTGGTTTCGATAGGAACTTGCCTACATAGCTTAAAACGACACTATGTTTGAGTTAGTTCCATCCAATCATGAAATAAAAAAAGAGGTCGGCCAGAATTAATTCCGGCCGACCCCTTTTGAATCTAACGAATCTAATTTAAGCTTTATTTAGCAAATTCAGCAGGAACACCAACAGCAACCACATTATCTAGGTCCGCATACTTATCATGAACATCAGTGCCATGAAAACGAGCCGTTTGCCCAGTTGGTTTTAACGCTTCGTCATAGAAGAATTGTGGCAGATCATCATCTTCTGCCGTAAAGCCTGCAGCCAGATTAAATTGGTTTTCCAGTTCAATCGTTTCCCGGCCGAGTTGATGAAAAAATGTCGGTTCGAGATCAGTCCCCAAAGCGCTGTTGATCGCATCTGCCATAAACGCGACATTTGGATTTGTAACCGATTTCCCAAATACGCACAGCCCAATCGAATCTACGGCCGCGCATGAGATTTGAGCCTCCATACTGCGTGTGACCAACTCATCCAGATCCTTATCACGCGATGCATACTTAGGGACATTACCCGTCGTATGATCCGCACCTTGAGCTGACATCATCATCGAAATGCCGGTGATTTCAATCACTCGGGGATCATAGGCACTAATCGCCTGCTTTTTGATACATGGAATGCGGTGGTTGTTGAAGTGCTTACCAACCCGGTAAGTACCTTGTGCGTACAATTTCCCTTTTTCAGAACCAGCTAGCAATTCGTCAAAGACCGACTGCATAAACTCAACATCACCAAAGTTAGCCAGGCCTGAATCCATTAAAACGGCAATCATCGCACCCGTTTCAATCGTATCCACACCCAGCTCGTTGCAGTTATGATTCATGATCGCTAAATTATCGGGATGGGTTAAACCACAATTTGTACCTAGAAGTGCCAGCGTCTCGTACTCAATGGGTGAAGTCATCTCTTTCCCATTCTCATCGTAGTAGACGTTTGAGCACTGAATAACACAGCCTGGCATACAAGCATGGGTGTGCTGACCACCGCGCGATACGTTTAGATCGCGTACAAACGAACCACCCATCATAAAATTGCCTTCAGCATCTAATGGTTGCGACCCGAGTGTGAAATTATTGGTCGGGATCCCGCCAACTTCGTTGGTGTAATCACCCATCGCCATCGTGCCAACCGGATTGTATACAGTTTGAATCGCTGCATCTTCGTTGATCCAAGCCGCGTATTCACGGACAGCACCCAAGGTCTTTTTACGGTCGTGCAGCGGCGGCATTTTATGCAAATCGATAACGATTGCTTTCACCCGTTTGCTACCCATAACGGCACCAACACCACCACGAGCGGCCAAACGTGACGGCCGATTATCGTTATCACTAAACGAAATTCCAGCAAGCAACCCTTGATATTCACCAACAGGACCACAAAGAGCTAGACTGACTTTTTTGCCATATTTCTCATGCAAGGCTTCAGCCACTTCGAAGTTCTTCTTCCCGATGTAAGGTGAAGCATCATCAAAGGTAATAGAGCCATCTTTATGCATGTGAATCACGGTCCAGTCATCTGACTGACCATTCAGTGTAAAACCGCAAATTTCAAGCCGCCCCATCGCATAAGCGAAGGTACCGCCTCCATTGGCTTCTTTTACGCCACCTGTTAGCGGGCTTTTACAGCCCACACTAATGCGATTGGCATTGGACAGCGTTGTTCCAGCAAATGGTCCGGCCGAAAAGATAAGCGGGTTATCTGGGCCAAGTGGATCAACTTGGGCGAGATCTTGCTCGACAAGCGTTTTTGCAATCAGGTAGCGTCCAGCTTTGACCAAAGATTCTCCTTCTAGATCCTCTGATGAGGTGGAGTGGTCATTAAGATTAATTTGAAGGTATTTACGAATCATTCGGTTCTGCTCCAGCATTTTGCCTGAATATTTTTATCAATGGGTATTTTAATCCCTTAGCAAAAATTAGCACATAAATATGGGGATTTATACTTGCTTTTGTTCGATTTATTCTAGAATTTCCCAGCCTTAATTGAGCTAGCGGCCGGTAAGTGGCAAGAAAATTCGGGCGGGAATTTCAGCCGTCGTCAATTCAATCGCACCGATATCACAATTGGCATGCTGTGGGCGGCTTGCACCACGGCCGTCTACTCCCGGGCATTGCTCAGGGTCGCCATTATCATGAACCGGACTTAGTTTGCTGGGGAGTAAAACCCAGCGGCCGACGTAGCTACCCCCGGTCCCCTCAGCCAACGGCTGTAACAGCGGATCAGTTGAGGGCAAACCAGATTCAACAGTCAGATGGCAACTATCATCCGCCGCAAGGTTATAGCCTAAAGCGACAATCGCAGCGCTGTTATTGCCCGATGACGTGCCAACATCACAACTTTTATTCGAATGGCTACCAACTATACTGTTATGCAAATAAGTGAGTGCCATTTCAGGATTGGCATTTGCGCTAGAGTAAAAGGTACCGATACCGGTATCTGCCATCGCTGAATTACGAGCTAACGTAACAGAATTAATCTGCAAAACAGCATCGCCTCCGGCCGCAAAGTTGTACACAACTGAACCAACACCGTCATTGCCGGCAATTGTGACACCGCTCAACTCCATAGTTGAATTCCAATTGTACGCACCGCTGTAAAAGCCTTGGCGTACACCATTTGTTTCATATTGGGCGGAGTTACTGATTATTTCACTATTACGCAGGGTGAAATCTGCACCTGAAGTTGATTGAATCGCACCGCCATAGCCGAATTCATTAACTGTCGAATTTTTACGAATAAGCAGATGGTCACCGACAAACGTCCCTCGATTCAGAATAGCTCCACCACCACGGGGGCCGGTCGACACATTGCCGCCAGTTAGCTCAAAGCCCGAAATCGTGACATCAACATCAGCCACAATATCAAACACACGATCATTGGCACCGGAAGCATCAATTGTAATGACGTCGGTGATATTGCCGATCAGGATCAAATCATCAGTGATGTCTAAGTCCCCCTTTTCAGGAGTATCCCCCGTCGAATTTCCCCCATTACCAGACTGCGTCAGCAAGATTGGACCGGCTACATCGACTGTAATTTCATCACGGCCGGGATAGTTATCAGCATCGATAATCGCTTCACGTAACGAACAATCGCCAGTTTGACAGCCATCTGGCACAGGGTCATCAGACCGGGTAACGATGAGGCTGTCAGGTTTGATTTTCGCCTGAACACACCAGTTG
Organism: Anaerolineae bacterium; assembly: GCA_045105475.1. Taxonomy (GTDB): domain Bacteria; phylum Chloroflexota; class Anaerolineae; order Promineifilales; family Promineifilaceae; genus WTJY01. The sequence continues at coordinate 46,980 of JBGCDP010000027.1, read as the reverse complement.
GTCAGTGTTCCGGTTGAACCGGCCGCGCTGTCAACGAGCTTCAGTTGCCAGGTTGCGGCATCAAGCGATTTCCCTATCAGGCTGTTCAAAGAAGCGGCCGAAGACAGAGGCTTATAGTCGGCCTTTAATGTCGAATCAATAAAGCAAGTCGATCCTGTAAGCTGATCTGAAAAAGCATCATTGAAGCGCAAATCAAGCATAGATGGACCAAATGGATTACATGAACCATTAATAGCCGGTTTTGAAACAAGCCCTATAGTCGTTGGTGAGGCTTCATCCAATATCAGACTGGCTTCAAAATCTTTTATGAAATTATTCTCGTTCGAAACCTGCAGAAATAGAGAAAGATCATAAATCTCATCTGATCGGTTGATAGCGAGATTACTAATCAAACCAGTTGGATCATTATCAGGAATACTCTGCAAAGGAGCACTGCAATACGTTAAATAATGCTCGGCTTCATAAGCGCCAATGTCACAGGCAGAGTCTTCAGTTCTCGATATCCCTCTCTGATCAGTTGCAGGGCAATGCTGAACCGGGACAAAACCAATTGCATGGCTATTTATTCCAGTAGCAAATGTCTTGCTACCGCCACCATTATCTGCCAATTCAGACAGCTCTAGATCGGCTAAAATCAAATCGGTGCTTTCATTTAGCACACAAGTTTGATCAGACCCTAAGTTATAACCGTGAGAAATAAGATTCCCTGACTCTAGCTTACAGTTCTCAAGATTATCGCCTGCGAGGTTCTCTGAGAAAATGGAAGCCAACACATTGATTGTTCCACCATCAACGAACATACCCCCTGCTTCGCCGTCAGCTGTCGCGTTCTGACTAACGGTTGAGAAATGAAAATCTATTTCAGATGATTGTGATGCATTCACTAAGTTAGTTATATAGAAAGCACCTCCACCTCGATTGGCCGTAACAGCATTTGGCATTAAAGTCGCCATATTACCGGTAAAAGTAACATTTAAAATTGAACTTTTGCCCTGGTCAGAAGCGTAAAACACGCCACCTCCGGCCGTTGAGCTATTTTCTGCAATCAACATACGGTCGAGCTCGAGAAGCCCACCCATCACATAGATTCCGCCGCCTTCATTCACCGCTTGATTCTTCTCAATAATTGAGTCTTTCACGATGAGGTTTGCTTGGTCACTCACCGCAATTCCTCCCCCAGAACGACCGCTATTATTTGAAACTTTTACATAATTGAGAGATAGCTCTGAGCCACTCCCTGCCACTTGAAGGCCGCCTCCATCGTTATTTGTTGCAGTTCCACCCCAGACTGTTAGGTTTTCAAGCAATACAGTCGCTCCATCTTCAATAATAAAAATAGGGCTATTTTCAGGGTCAGTAGCTTGAGCAGGCGGGCCGCCTATCTTCGTACGCTCCATCCCAAGCCCAACAATTGTAATCTTCTTCCCTTGGTCAATACGGATTAAGCGATCAAAAACTTCGCTATCCAAAATTGAAAAATATGCATGCGTTAGCGGACTGGTTGCAGAAATAGCGGCCGACAGCGACTCGTAATCACACCCATCTCGGCACACAGTTTGGCGCGACGGGTCATATGCAGATTGATCGTTGAGCGATTGTGCCAATGCAGATGAATTCAAATGTTCCACTCCAAGCGCAACAGGCTTAGAGGCTGAAACAGGGGCAAAAATTGTAAGCCCAAACCAAAACAAAGCGACTGAAATAATTCCAGAAACAACAGCTTTTCTATTCATGTTTATCCCTGTAAGCGCCCAAAATCCTCAACTTTTCCTAGGTGATGGCTAAATGGCTAAACAAAACTACAAGATTAAAAGCAGCTAAATTGTGCCAAATCACCCTTTAAATCTTGTGAAGCTTTCATGCCTAAAAACAAGTATATTTACAGATATTTTTATACTCACTGATTGGCATGTAGCCTGTCCTCAATGCGCCTTCCTCAATGCGATTGAAGGGAACGATGTATACAGAAACCAGATACAAAAGTTAAACCCAAAGCCAAAAGTTTCCTCATGGGCATGGATTATAATTGTTGAATCTTATAGTACAACGGTACTACTTTCCAGAGGTGATTACAAATTATTTTGGTTAGAAATTAGTTCAGACTTATGTAGATTAGTAGGAAACTCTGGTCCAACCTATACTTGAAGCCAACACAGTCTAAAAGAATAAATTGTTCGAAGTTATAGTTAGAATTAACCCTCAAAAAATCTTAAAACACCCACTTAGATCATTTTTGTCGCTAACAGCCTAATAGTCGGCCTAAATTTTTCAAAACAAATACAAGGTTTCTATGCTTGAAAGCCTCATCATAATTCAATTCCTATAACGATCTGGTATAATCTCGATTAAATTGGATAAGAGCTATGTATATTAAATATTCAATTTAAGATTTGTTTCAAATTCCCGTGTGCTAAACAAGTTTTTCTGTTCTTTTTCTATTAATAGTAAAGTACATTTACACGGTCCCCCCTATTTAATAATCTTTATATTTATATACGGTCTTGCGCCTATCGATTTCTACGTTGCTGCCTAGGCTATTTGCTCCCCATTTAATTTAAGTCAGTTAATGGGTTCAACCAAATTGAAAAAGCCAACTAAAGTCTTTGCTCAAGCCTGATTAAAATTCAAACCGATAACACAACCCATGAAACTTTTTGTTCAAAAACCGGGCGATCGGACCGAAAACCGAACGCCTTTAACCCCTTCCGCTGCAAAAAAATTAGCGGGATTAGGTATTTCAATTGAAATGCCTCCTTCAACTGGTGAAAAAAGCAATCACCCTGATCAAGCTTACTTAGATGAAGGTGTCCTGATTACAGATGACAATAAGACCGCATTAGGTGAAGCTGATCTTGTTTTCGGCCTCGACATACCCACTGCCACGACATTCAAAACTATGAAAAGTGGGGCGGTCTATATCGGCCGGGTCGAACCCTTTGGCAATCAAAAGCTGATCACAGCAGCTGCCAAAGCAAAGGTTCGTCTCATCAGCATGGAAATGATTCCGCGCACAACGATTGCTCAAAAGATGGACATCATTAGTTCACAAGCCAATCTTGCTGGATACCAAGCTGTTATTACAGCCGCTTCAAAGTTAGACAAGATTCTGCCGATGATGATGACACCATCAGGGACAATTTCACCCAGCAAAGTTTTCATTATCGGTGTGGGTGTTGCTGGTTTACAGGCGATTGCAACAGCTAAACGGCTGGGTGCGCGCGTGCAGGCATTTGACACACGGCCGACAGTAGAAGAGCAAGTCAAATCACTTGGTGCCAAATTTGTGAAAGTTGACCTAGGTGAAACTGGCGAAACAGATCAAGGATACGCCAAAGAACTTACCGAGGAGCAGCTAGAACGGCAGCGTTTGGCAATGGCTAAGGTATGTGCAGAGTCTGACATTGTCATAACCACGGCCAAGCTGTTTGGGCGCAAAGCTCCTATTATCATCACAGCCGATATGGTTGCTGATATGACGCCCGGCAGCATTATTGTTGACTTAGCGGCCGAAACCGGTGGCAATGTTGATGGAACCGTTGTTGACAAAGAAGTTGTCACAGCCAACGGCGTCAAAATCATTGGGATTGGAAAACTTGAAAATGAGGTCCCCACCCATGCCAGTCAAATGTATGCGGCCAATCTGACCAACTTTGTTGAACATTTTTGGGACAGTGAAAAAGGGGAATTAAATCTCAATTTAGAAGATGAAATCATTCAAGGATGCCTTCTCACCGACAACGGTGAAATCATCCACCCTACCTTTAAGTAACTAGCAGGACCGTATTCAGCAATCTGTGGCAATTGTTTGCACACCGATTAACTGAATGCCAAATACTGAATTATGGAACCAACCACACTCATCCTCCTCGTATTTATTTTTGTATTGTCAGCTTTTCTGGGATTCGAGCTCATCACAAAAGTCCCATCACAGCTTCACACGCCCCTTATGTCGGGCTCAAATGCAATTTCAGGCATCACTATTGTGGGTGCTTTACTCGCGATGATTCAGAGCAATGACAGCCAAATGGCCGGATGGCTCGGCTTTGCAGCGCTTATACTCGCATCGATTAATGTTGTCGGCGGCTATATGGTTACAGACCGTATGCTCGGCATGTTTCGCAAAAAGGATAAATAGGAATTCAGATATTAGATCGTCAATATTAGGCGCTGAATGGCTTTTCGCAATTTGGCCCCAACTATCGACGTTCTAACATCAGGTATCTAAAAAATGGAACCACTAACAATCATCGTAAACATCTCCTACATCATTTCTGCGATTTTATTTATCTATGGCATTCGCATGTTGGGTAAAGCAGAAACTGCGCGCCAAGGCAATTTAGTTTCGGCCGCTGGTATGCTTTTGGCCGTCGTCATGACGCTGATCAATGCAGAAGTTTTTGACAGCTTCGGTATGATCTTTCTCGGTATCGCCATCGGTGGTGGTATCGGTTATTTTGCCGCGCAAAAAGTTGAAATGACCGGTATGCCGGAACTCGTTGCCCTATTCAACGGATTTGGCGGTTTGGCAAGTCTCTTGGTCGGCTGGGCTGAATATCAACGTTTGTATGATACTGAGCAATCGATCATATTCAGCTCAATCGTCATCGTCTTGACCGTCCTTATTGGTGGCATCACCTTCACGGGTAGTATCCTGGCATGGGGCAAGCTTTCCGGCCGATTTGGCGACAATCTAGGCGCTTTTTCAGGCGCCCGCATGCTCAATGCTTCATTGATCGGCATCATTCTGCTGACAGGCGCACTATTTGTCACCCTTTCTGGCTCAACGGCCGGCTACACCCTATTTGTGGGCCTCATCATCTTGGCTCTGGTATTTGGTGTCACAGGCGTTATGCCTATTGGTGGCGGCGACATGCCGGTTGTTGTTTCTCTGCTTAACAGTTTGTCAGGTATTGCCGCATCAGCCGCCGGATTTGTTATCGGCAACAACGTTCTGATTGTCGCTGGTTGTCTGGTCGGCGCGAGTGGACTTATCTTAACCATTATCATGTGCCGTGCGATGAACCGCACATTGGGAAGTGTGCTTATGGGTGGCTTTGGCGGCGCATCAAGTAGCAGCAGCAGTGTTGAAGGCGAAATGAAAGCGGCCACAACCGAAGATGCCTACTACGTACTTGAAGCGGCTAGCAGCGTCATCATCGTTCCAGGATACGGCATGGCGGTTGCTCAGGCGCAACATGTCACCCGCGAACTCGGTGAGATTCTAGAGGCGAACGGAACTGAAGTGCGCTATGTGGTGCATCCAGTGGCGGGCCGTATGCCTGGCCATATGAACGTGCTTTTAGCAGAGGCTGATGTCCCTTACGAGCAACTTGTTGAAATGGAAGATGTGAATCCGACGATGGAAACCGTTGACGTGGCGATTGTAATCGGCGCAAACGACGTTGTGAATCCGGCCGCCCTCACCGATGAAGGTAGCCCGATCTACGGCATGCCGATTATCAAGGTACATGAAGCACGGACCGTTTATGCGCTCAAACGCGGCCGGGGCAAAGGGTTCTCTGGTATCGTCAACGCGCTATTCTTTGGGGATAACACCCGCATGCTCTTCGGTGATGCCAAAGGGACACTTAGCGAGCTCATCGCTCAATTTAAAGATTAGGCTCAATTATTGAACTGACTAACGGTTTCGTGCCCTTCGACAATCACTAGGGCACGGGACCATTAGTTATAAAATTCTGGGGCTTTTTTGAGGGTTGGCCACTGTTGAGGGTCGTGCCCGTAAATCACAAACGCCTGCTCTTCCTCCGCAATATCCATTAATTTATCGGCACTTCGTTGCGCCATCGCCGGGTCCCACGCACCTGCAAACCCATCTACTAATTCAGACGGCCGACCTATCGCATCCCCTATCAGCAACACATTTTTCATATCTCCAAGCTCAACCAATAACGACAAATGACCCGGAGCATGACCGGAAGATGTGATTAAACGGACACCTGGACACAGTACAACGTCTTCTTCGATGAGTTGATACTCATTGTCGGGCCATGGCAACGGCGACCGACCGCCCCAATAGCGCGGCTGATCAAACGCACGTTCGGCCGCATGAATGACGATCTTCGCATTAGGGAACTGATCGATTCCACCCACGTGATCAATGTCGGTATGGGTCATAACCAAGGTGTCGATGTCGTTTGGTGCCAAGCCGATCTTTGCGAGTTGAGCCTCAGGCAGATTTTCAGTTGTTAAACTGACGATTTGGCCAAAACTGCCTAAGTCATCTTCTAGCGTCGCTGCGTCTGCATCAACCGCATATTTAGGATGGAACCCTGTGTCGACCAATATATTTCGGCCGTCAGCCGTTTGAATCAGATAGCCGGGGATGCCGATAATTCGACCATTTTCATGGACTTGGAAAAGCCCAAAATCGAGAATGTATAATCGCTTTACTGTGCTCATAGGTGGGTGCCACGGTGTTAGATAATAGATATTGGATATTAGTCGATCATGCAGAACGAGCTAACATCTAATATCTATCTTCTAACATCTGGAGAAAAAATGAAAGTCAAAATACATAAACTATTTGAATATCTACTAGACACCGTTGCCAGTCCAGATAGCGAGCCACCAGAAGCGGTATTGGGTTTTTCGTTATCAACACCCCCTAAACTAGGCGATTTTTTAGCCGATCTCGATCCAGATTTCCCGCTTGATTGGTCAAACCAATCGTTTCAAGGATTAAACGCATTACGCGATCATGTGATTGATCGAGCGGGATTACAGGGTACATGTTCTGCTGACGATGTACTGATCACTGCAGGTGCGGCCGAAGCTAACTATTTAGCCATCATGCAGCTGGTCCAACCAGAGGACGAAATTATCGTCGAAGCGCCTGGGTGGCCCCAGCCGACCGTGTTGTCAAAAGCGATTGGTGCCACCATCAAAACATTGCCCCGCTATGAAGAGCGAGGGTGGCAGTTTGATATAGCAGAGCTTGAGGCTTTGATCACTAACAAAACGAAACTGATTTTTCTGTGTAATCCAAACAATCCAACCGGACAAGTGATGAATGGAACACAGCTCAAAAAGATTGTGAGTTTAGCTGAGAAAGTTGGTGCGTTTATTTTAGTTGATGAGGTGTATGCGGGCTTAGAATGGGTTGGCGACCGGAACCCCTCGATTGCGGGACTTTATAATCGAGGGATTACAACCGGAAGTGTTTCAAAAGCTTTGGGATTGCAGGGACTACGCACCGGCTGGATGGTTAGTCAAAACAAAGAACTAATCATGGATGGGATTATTCTGCGCGAAAACTCAAGCGAAATCATGAATGTGATGGGTGAGTTAATAGCAGAAATTGCGTTGCGTACAGACAGATACGAGGAAGCGATACTCAAAGCCAGAGCAGAAGGGATGCAAAACTTAGAGCTGTTGGATCGATTTATTGAAGAACGTGATGAACTAAGTTGGCAAAAACCTGCGGCCGGGTTAATCGGCTTATGCAAGGTTGACTTAAAGATAGACGGAGAAACATTGGCCAAACGTCTCCTTGAGCCGCCATATCGTACATTTCTAATGCCAGGATCAGCCTACAATTGCCCTCAGCATATCCGCTTGGGTGTCGGTGGCGGAGAGTCGGTTCAATTAGAAAACGGCTTAGATCGACTTGCTAGCTGCCTAGATTCAATTAAAAAGTAGGAATCATGAAAACACAGACCTATAACAAACTTATCAGAGATAAGATCCCCGAAATTATTGCGACTAACCAGCAAATCGCATCTGTCAAAACTCTTTCAACTCAAGACTGTTTGAAGGCGTTAAAACTAAAACTAATCGAAGAAGTTGAGGAGTTCAATGAATCTGAAACACTAGATGAGCTCGCCGACATTTTAGAAGTCGTTTTTGCACTAGCCCAGCATATCGGAGCAGATCACCACCAGCTTGAATCGGTACGTGCAGAAAAGCAGCGGGCACGAGGTGGTTTTGAAAAAAGGCTCTTTTTAGAGACGGTTACGACGATTAACTAAATAGGAAATTAAAACATGACAAACCAACAAACGATGGAAAACAAGAAATCACCAGCAATTGTTTTTGACTTAGGCAATGTCTTAATCGGCTGGAATCCAAGACCTCTGTTTGAAGAGATATTTAATAACGACCAAAAGAAAGTAGATTATTTTTTTGATAATGTATGCACTGTCGAATGGAATGAAAAGCAGGATGCAGGTCGGCCGATAGCAGAAGCGGTTCAAGAACGTATCGCCCTATTTCCTGAGCATGAAGAGCCGATTCGGGCATACTATGATCGCTGGATCGAGACGATATCTGGACCGATTGACGGAACTGTTGAGATATTGTCACAGCTTAAAGAAGGTGGTCATGATTTGTCGGCATTAAGCAACTGGTCGGCCGAAACTTTTCCACTTGTTGAAGCTAAATATCAGTTTTTAGGCTGGTTTGAAGAGAAAGTCATTTCCGGCCGGGTGGGGCTAAAAAAACCAGATCCAAAGATTTACGAACTCTTGCTCGAACAAGTAGGCCGACCGGCCGAAGAATGCCTTTTCATCGATGATTCGGAAAAGAATATTGTTGCAGCAAATCAATTAGGATTTGATACTATTCACTTCATATCGCCAGAGCAGTTACGATCAGAATTAGAAAAACGGTCACTCATCACTTCTAGGTAAACATATGGACGTTCAAACTTATTTAGCCCGTATCAAATATGCTGGAGCCACTGAGCCGACTTCCGCCAATCTGAAAAATATACATGAAGCCCACATGCTAGCCGTTCCTTTTGAGAACCTTGATATTCACCTCAATCGGCCGATCATTCTTGATGAAGAACGGATATTTAACAAGATTGTTCTAAATAATCGTGGTGGATTTTGCTATGAAATGAACCGGATACAGGCTTGGCTACTTGATCAATTAGGTTTTGACGTGAAGATGCTCTCCTCAAGAAGCATGAATGCTGAAGGGGTATTGGGCATCGAATATGATCATTTAATGCTGTTAGTCAGATGCCCAGCCGACCCACATCCGGGCTCATCAATCCCTTGGCTGGCAGATGTTGGCTGGGGCGACGGCTTTTTATACCCAAAACGGCTCGACCAACTCAACATCGAGCAAGCAGATGGGTCACGCGCACACATCATAAAAGATGTTGGCGACGGCTTTTTTGTGTTGGTGCAACAAGGCTATGATGGCGTTTGGAAAAATCAGTATCACTTTAATCTACAACCACACGCTTACTCTGAATATGAGTCAGCTTGCCAACATCATCAAACATCCCCTGAGTCACATTTCCCAAAAAAGCGTGTGTGTACGCTGGCAACCAAAACCGGCCGGATTACAGTAACAGAGGGGAGGTTCATCGAAACAATCAACGGGGTCAAGACGAACACCTCTATCAAGAACAGTGAGTTTGAATCAGTTTTAGCGAACAGGTTCGGCATTGCTCTCACCAATCCACAATGGAAATAACACTGCTGGGTACCGGCACACCAACCAACCCGCATCGCTTTCAGAGTGCGGTGCTGGTTGAAATTGGCGAAGATAAATTGTTGTTTGATGCAGGGCGTGGGGCGGTTCATCAGATGTACCAAGCGGGGGTTGAGGTCAAAGGTGTCAACCCAGTCTTTATCACCCATCACCATTTCGACCATATTAATGACTTGTTTGATGTGATTATTTCGACAGCGATGGCGGGGCGAGATCGGCCGTTGCAGGTTTATGGCCCGGCCGGTACGCAACAAATCGTAACGGCGTTGCTAGAGCAAGTTTATGCCAAAGACATTCGTTTTCGGATTGAAGAGGACAAGGATATCAAGCGTAAAGGGGGCAGCTGGGATGAACGGCCGGAAATGATTTCACAGGTTGATGTGACAGATGTCGGCCGTGGATTGATAGCCGAAAGTACAAATTGGAAAGTCTTCGCAGATTTTGTGCTACATGGAGATTTTAGAGACACACCTGATTTTAAGTGGCACTGTCTAGGCTATCGCATTGAGTCGGCCGGTAAAGTCGTGACGATCAGCGGGGACACAGTCTATTGCAACGGTATTCTAAATTTAGCTAAAGATTCTGATCTCCTGGTTCAGTGCTGTCATATCCCGAAAAGCCAAGCGAATAGCCCAATCTGGCGCTATCTAACTGAATCGATCTTGCCATCTTCAGGCGATGTGGGGCGCATTGCGGCCGAAGCCAATGTGAAGCAGATGGTTTTAACCCACCTCAGCGGTTCGATTACAGATGAAAATCGCACTGAAATTGAGGCTGATGTACGCCAAGATTTTCAAGGGGAGCTATTATTGGGCCATGATTTACTGAGACTTTCCGTATAACAAAGCAATCGCCCTAATGCACGAGAAGCGCCGAAAGCTATAATCTTCTAAAATCGCAGCTGACAAACTTTTGGGAGCTTTTTAATTTACAAGGAGTTTCAAAATGGTACACACCCCCCGTCTTAACCGGCCGACTATCATCTTCTCCACTGTCGCAATCGCTCTACTCATTGCCCTTCAACTAATCTACAGCACCACATCGGCTGCCACATTTACAGTTACCAACACCGACGACACTGGCCCAGGTTCACTACGCCAAGCAATCACCGATACGCTGACCAGCCCCGGATCAGATCGTATTACATTTGATCCAGCCCTAGATGGGAAAACCATCACACTAGCATCTGGAAGATTAACTTTGGTTGAAGGGATTAGTATAGATGCTTCAAACCTTGAGAATAAAATAACAGTAAGCGGAAACTATCAAAGCAAAATATTTCATGTCAGCAGCGGTGCATCTGTCACATTAACAAATCTGACGCTAATCAGCGGAACAGCTCAACTCGGTGGTGGCTCATGTGAAAACGCCTGTGGCGGAGCAATTTACAGCGACATCGACACCAATGTGCTTGTCATTGACAGCGAAGTGATGGGCAATTTAGCAAGTGGTGGCGGCGGGATATTTAACGGTGGCACTATGCACATTAGTGGCACGATTGTCACAGGTAATGTCGCCAATTTTGAAGGAGGTGGCATTCACAATGAAGGGGCCATGACGATTACGCAAAGTAGCATTATCAGCAACAGCACCGACACAGAGAGTTTGTTTTCAGGAGGTGGTGGTATCTATAACGGAGGCTTCAACGACCTGCTTGTTGAAAATAGCACCATCGCACATAACAGTGCTCACAATAATGGTGGTGGGTTCTATCTAGCAGGTGGATTTCAATTCACATCGTCCATCAGGATTGTTAACAGCACGATTTCAGAGAACAGTGCAAATTCAAGCGGTGGCGGCATCTTTAGCACAGCAAATAGCACCTCAACCGTTCAAATAACATTGGTTCACAATACGATTTTCAACAACAGTGGAAGTGGGTTTCATGCTGAGACGGATGCATCGAGTCAAATCCAAACTCAAATTCAAAACACCATTATCGCCAGCTCTAGTGACGCAAATTGTGTTGCAGTCACTGGAGATGTATCAAACGTATCAAATGACAAAACTTGCATAGGCTTCAAGACTGGAGATCCGCAGTTGGCACCTTTAGCAGACAATGGAGGCGCAACCCTAACGCATGCCCTGCTCCCTAACAGCCAAGCATTTTCACTTGGGAATCCGGCCGTTTGTGAGCAATATCCAACTGATCAACGAGGTGTGTCCCGCTCAGCAGAAGCTTGCGATGCTGGTTCAGGTGAATTTCTTGACACATTTATAGCGCATATGCCATTTATCAATCGATAACAATCTCTATGGTTAATCCGCAACATTTACTCGCTCGGTTAGACGCAATCGGCCGATCGTTATCTCAAACACCTAACGCATTAGCCCTCATCGGACTCGGCTCCGTCGGCCAAGAGGTAGATCGACTTGATCGTTATTCAGATCTCGATTTCTTCGCCATCGTCAAACCCGGTTGCCAAGCTCAATTTTTGAACGATTTGTCCTGGCTAACCAGCATTGCACCGGTTACATACTATTTTGCCAACACACAAGACGGCTTCAAGCTTTTATATGAGGATGGGGTCTTCTGCGAATTTGCTGTGTTTGAAGAGCAGGTCTTAAAAAATGCGGCGTTCGCTCCCGGCCGAATAATATGGAAAGCAGAAGGTATAGATGCATCAATCGCTAGTCCACAAAAGAAATCTATCCTTAGCGAACTGCGGCCGATCGATTGGAGATTGGGTGAGGCACTGACCAATCTTTACATTGGGCTACTGCGGGATCACCGTGGTGAAAAACTTACAGCGATGCGCTTTATTCAAAGCTATGCGGCCGATCACGTTTTAACTTTGGTGGAGCATATCGAAACAACAGGTTCTGCTCGTGCTGACCCCTATAGTGTTGAGCGTCGTTTTGAGCAGCGATTTTCAAAAACGGCCGAACAGTTGCCGCAGTTTTTTCAAGGCTATCAGAAAAATCGGGAATCTGCGGCCGCGCTTTTGGCGTTCTTAGATGAACATTTTGAGGTCAATCCCGGCATGCGGGAGGCGATTCTAGCCCTTTGTTAATTCGAATCGTTTTACCCTATTTTTACTCTTTTAAAGGCTGCAATAATCCAGCCAAACTAGCCAGGGTCTTTTCCCCGTGCTCTTGGTTGAGCCGGTAAAACTTTTTGACCCCATCTTCAGCCCGAATCTCATCGATCAGGCTATTCGCACCCAATTGCCGCAAATGGCGTGAAGCGGCCGACTTGCTTAGTTCAAAGCGCTCCATAATCTCTTGCGTGCTTAACTCCCCATCCTCACGGAGTGCGTTCAAAATCATGATCCGGTTTTCATCAGCCAAGGCTTTTAATCGATTAAGCAGTTCTGTTTGATTAAGTTGAGAGGCGCTCCGGCTAGGAATGCCTTGTGGAATATAAGCACTGAACGTGAGGCGCAGCACATCCTCTTGACCCGACCACATAATGTAGGGGCCGTTATGCACGCTAGGAACAAACTGAATTTCGCGAAATTTAAGTAATTCTTCTTCTTTAAAAAAGGCACGTACGTCACGGCGAGTTACTTTTTGAACCATTTCAAAAATAGGCAGATTTTCAAAATCAACCCTTTGGAATGCATCGACACTATCTTGCAGCATCGGCCGGATTCTGCCCCATTCTTCAGCCACGTGCGTTTGCCACAACTCACTTAAATGACTCGCCAGCAATTGCTGTAACTCTGGCGGATCATTCAGCAAATCAAAAGTTTGTTGATAAGTCTCGTACGGAACCGGTTGAAACGCCTTCTCTAGCTTATTAAATTCTTTGGCGAAAAATAAAACATACGCATCTCGATCTTGCAAAAGGTTTTCCGGCATCGGCCCATTTGGCCCATCCAGCAGCACCCGCATATGGGATGAAAAGCGCATGCTGTGCCAAATACGATCTCGCAATTGAATCGGATCAGCTGAATTTAAAGCTTGCAAATAGGCAGGAAACTCTAGTTCAGACGAGTCTAAATTGATCGCATTGGCCAAGCATTCTAAGCCAATGCCCCAAGACACCAACATTTGCTGGCGCGTTAGTTTTGCTTCAAGTTCTGCCGTGGTTTTTACCACCCATTCCCCTAAATCGGCCGACTGATCATTGTTTTTGAGCAGCGCAATTGAAGTCAATACATTGTAAGCTGGGGCGAGCTTAACAACCCCAGCGACAGGTTCAGGAGGAAGAATAGAATGAGGTCCGATAAGTGTACGAGTGGTCATAAGAAATTACCTAGTCGACTATAAAGATTTATTGTGCCACAGCTGCTAAGTCACCTTCTTTTTCGCTTGGCTTTTCAGTGGAAGCATCATAATCCGGCAAAATTGTTTCGATATCACGCACGGCCGGGAACGCATAGCCACCGACCGCTACAAGCATACTCAACACCCCGGTAATCACAAAGATTAGTCGAATGCCCGAGCCCGTCTCCGTCCCGAAAATCGGGCCAAATATCGGAGCTAAAGCACCCCCTGGCAGCATGCCGGGCTCAAAGACACGGTCAGCCAGTGGACCAGCGAGCAACATCGCAATAGGTGCGGTCAGTTGGGCGATAAGCCGTCGCACTGAAAAGACCCGCCCCTGTAAATCAGGCGGCACTTTCATCTGCCAAATCGCCTGATTCGAACTGTTCATGACGGGAATAAAAAATGAAAAGAAAAAGCTGCCAACCAGCCATATCATCAAGTTGCTACCAAGCCCGAGCATTGTCTGCCCAAAGAAACCACTCAACAGCATCGCCACTAGAACCCCGTGAACTTTTCTTTTTGGGCCGCCCCATGCGCTTAACATGAGCCCACCAGCCAAGCCTCCAACGCCGGCTGCAGTTTGCACCCAACCCAGAGTCAGTTCATTGTTATTGGTCAGGCTTAAAACCAAAGGGGCCAGCAAGATCAGAGCGAACATGGCGGTTAAGTTAGTGAGAGTAAAAACAAGCTGCATGCCCATCAGACTCGGCCGTTCCCAAATATAGCGAAAGCCATAAGCTATCTCCTGCTTCAAACTTCCTTTTCCCGCTTGACCCGCCTCTGATTTTTTCGGTGATGGTATAAAGACCAGAGCTAAAGTCGCCATAGCCACCGTAAAAGTAATGACGTCGATAATCAAAATACCAACAAGATCGATAAGGGTTAGCAGAATCCCCGCCAAGATTGGAGCCGCAATTGCAGAGGCTGAGCCAGCCACACTCTGAAGTGCACTCGTCCGCGCATATTGGTCTTTATCAACCATCGTCGTAATGGCGGCCGATAATGCTGGAAATTGAAACGACTCAAACGCTCCAGCGATGAATCCAGCTACGTAAAGGTGCCAAATTTCTAAATTGCCTACCAGCAACAGCCCCAGCAATAAAACATTTGCCAGTCCAGCCCCCATGTCACTAATGATTAAAACAGCTTTTCGAGGAAATCGGTCAACTAAAGCGCCCGCGACCGGACTCAACAAAACAACTGGTGCAAAAGAGAAAAAGCCGACAAGAGCCAAAGTTGTTGCCGAACCAGTGGTTTCATAGGCCCAAATCGTTAGAGCAAAACGAGTCATCGCCGTTCCGGTCAAAGAGACAAGCTGACCAATCCACATGACAAAAAATGCCTGAAACCCTTTAAAGAGTGAAAATTTCATATCATATCCCTAATTCCCGCATATGCGGGAATTAGGGATATGATATAGCTGGAGGATAATCCTGTCAAACAAGCCGGAACGCCAACGACAAATATTGAAACTATGTCATTGGCCAAAAATGCTATGCTGTGACATATGAATACGCTCAGCCAAATAATCCATCAAAACAACGTTCTTATAGCCGTTATTGTCATTATTCTGGGAAGCTTCAGTCTTATCACATGGCGTCAGAGATGGACCTTGACCAGAATTACCGTCTGGCTTGGCTTTTTGGCGATTTCGGCCGCGTTTTTGTTTTGGCTACAAAGCCCCTCTGCCTCAATCAGTCAAACCTATATTCAGAATCCAATTGGGGAGTCGGGACCATCTTCAATCGCAAAAACTCAAGTCTCACTTGAATTCATGTCTATTGAAGAAATCGAGATTTACTTAAACTCAACGGGCAAGCCTACCCTGGTTGAGTTTTACTCAGACTTTGGCTTTTCCTGACTGATCGTTTTACCGGCCGTGAGCCGGATTGAAAGCACGTGGGCGGCCGGAACTGTGTTGCGTTTAAACATGATCACCGAAGTCAACGAAGCCTATGCTGAAAGGCTCAATGTCAAAACCACGCCAACGTTCATCCTGTTCAATGCGGCTGGATTTGAGCAAGATCGCTGGCTTTTAGAAACGCCTCTGCTCGAAGATTTGCCCAAAGAATAACTGTCAAAATCTCCTTTTGACTTAGAGCGCACTCTAAGCTGTATACTCCTTTTTGTCTAGACAATCGGGTGATTTAAATTGCCCATTAGCTAACCGTAGAGGCCTTTTGATCACGACTCACTGACATGGTTGGCATGAGTATTCACAAAGGATTTTGATATGAACAATCGATACACCATACGCCAAACAGAAGAAAACACTGGCGTTAGTGCTCACACGCTTCGCTACTACGAACGCATCGGCCTGATTAAGAACATCGAGCGAAATACCAGCGGCCATCGGCAGTACACCGACAAGGATTTGAACTGGGTCACCCTCTTGTCATGCCTCCGCTCAACCGGCATGTCGATCCAGCAGATGCAGGCGTTCTTAGCGTTAATTGACGAGGGGGACCATACGATTCCTGAACGATGTGAGATGTTTGAAACACACCATTCTGCATTATGTAGCCACATCGAAGAGCTCCAAGGGTATCTAAAAGTTATCGAGGGCAAACTGTTCCACTATCGAAAACGCAGCAAAGAATTCGTAATAAGCACGGAGAATAGAACATGAGTAACAAACTAGACAATTTGATAAAACGCCAGCTGGGCCAATCCGGTATTGAAGTTAGTGGAATGGGGCTAGGCTGCTGGGCGATAGGCGGCCCTTTTTTTATGGATGGGGAACCCCGTGGCTGGGGCAATGTTGATGACAATGAATCGATCAAAGCGATTCAGCATGCGCTTGAACTTGGGGTCACTTTTATTGACACCGCCGACGTGTACGGTACCGGGCATAGCGAGAAAGTAGTCGGAAAAGCTTTAAAGGGGAAACGGCAAGATGTGATCCTCGCCAGCAAGTTTGGCTATGCATTTCATGCAGAAACGCGGTCGATAACCGGCCGGGATATCTCAGCCGACTATATTCGCCGAGCGTGTGAAGACTCTCTAAATCGGCTTCAAACCGATTACATTGATCTTTACCAGCTCCATTCAGGTGATCAGTCGGCCGGGGTAGTTGATGCCCTTGAAGGCTTGGTTCGAGAAGGCAAGATTCGAACATACGGATGGAGCACCAACAGTGCGACCGATGCCGCTCGATTTCTAGACGGATCCCATTTTTCAGCTGTACAAGCAGAGATCAACATCTTTCATGACGCCCCTGAGATGCTTGAGTTTTGTGAATCAAACAACTTGGCAGCAATTTGTCGTGGCCCGTTGGCGATGGGCTTCCTCACCGGCAAGTTCAATAGTGACAGCCAACTGCCCAAAGATGATGTACGTGGGGTTGGCTTTGACTGGGTTGAATGCTTTACGGATGGCAGACCTAATCCTGATTATCTCAAGCGACTTGAATCAATACGTGAAGTCTTGACCAGCAACGGCCGGACCTTAACGCAAGGTGCATTGGCTTGGCTTTGGGCACGTAGCTCACAAACGATACCGATTCCAGGATTCAGAAATATTGCTCAGGTTGATGAAAATGCAAAGGCGATGCAGATGGGCCCACTAACGGCTGATCAGATGCAAGAAATCGAAACAATCCTCGGCCGCTAAACGAGAGGCCTTCATTTAAAAGCAAAAAGTAAAAGCAAAAAGGGGTGAAGTGAACACAAATTCACTTCACCCCTTTTTGCTTACCGGCTCTTTAATTTAGCAGAGAACTACTCTTCTGCTAACAAAGCCGCAATCACTTTGTCTGTCTCATCATAAGCACCTTCACCGATGTGCTTATACCGGATATTGCCTTCTTTATCGATGACGTAGCGTGTGGGCCAAAAGCGCTGACGATACGAGCGCCAGATTTTGCCGCCGTTGTCCTGCACCACCGGGTAATCAATCCCAAGCTCAGCCACAGCGTTTTGCACGTTGCCTAAATCTTCTTCAAAACTAAATTCTGGATAATGAATTGCGACGATCTCAAAATCGTCATTGGCGTACTTTGCATCCCATTCCTTCACCGAAGGAATCACTCGTTTGCAATTAATTCAGGAATAGGTCCAGAATTCAATTAGGACGACTTTACCCTTGAGCTGCTCTAGCGTAAGCGGATCAGAATTAATCCAGTTCTCTCCGTTAATAATTTCAGGAGCTGGACCTAAAATGGGTAAGTAATCAGCGAGAGATTTTACTTCATCAGCTTCGACTTCAACATCTTCAGCGTCTGCTCCGCGAAAGGTTGGGGCACGCTCTTCATCCCGGATTGCGCCAGCGGCCGCTTTTTCCATGGCAGCCACTTCACTGGCAGAGGGTCCTTCAGCAACCTCTTCAACCATCTCAGGCTCAGCCTTTTCTTGAGCAACTTCATCAGAATCCATCTCTTCAATTGATTCGACTTGTTCAGCCTCTACCACAGCCCCACCCGTTTCAATTTCCGGTGCGACGACAGCGGCGGGTTCGGCCGATGGGGGTTCGGACGAGCTACAGCTTGCCAGACCCAATATTAGGACTGAAAAGGCTGCAATAATCCAAAAACTATTTTTCATAAACAAACCTCCGTTTCGGTATTGCTTCGGTGCGGTTCTCAACACCCGTTTTTATCAAGTTTAGAGTGTAACCAGATTCAAAACCGGCCGGAAAGAACTTAACTGACTCGTAATAATTTGTCTTGCCCATGCTTATCAGCAATCAGCACCGGGAAGACATCAAAGAAGCAAAACCAACAAACTGAAAGGCTAAAATAGAAGCGTAGTGTGACTAGCTGGCCAGCTAAAATGTGGGATAATTCAAGTATGACTAAATACATTTCAATTTTACGAGGGATCAATGTCAGTGGGCAGAAAAAAATCAAAATGGCAGAGCTTCGTGAACACTATACGAGCTTAGGTTTTGAAGATGTCACTTCATACATTCAAAGTGGGAATGTCTTCTTCAATAGTCAAATCGATGATATTCCAACCTTAGTAAGCATGATTGAAACGATGATTCGAGAAAATTATGGTTTCGAAGTACCGATCATCATTCGCACTGCGGCTGACTTAAAGAAAGTGATCGAAACGAATCCGCACACTCATGTACCTGAAGAAAAATTGAATGTGTATATCGTGACGTTTCTGGAAGAGACACCCACGGCCGAAGCGTGTGCTCAAATCCCTGCAATTGGACCAGCGGATGAGCAAACAGTCATCATCGGCCGAGAAGTGTATACGTTCTATCCCAACGGTTCCGGCCGATCGAAAATGACAACCAACTACTTCGAGAAAAAACTTGGCGTCACCGCCACTGCACGCAATTGGAAAAGCGTGCGCAAGCTGCTTGAACTGGCAACAACTAACTAAAACAAACAACATTCAAAATGTAGAGGACATTATGACCACAACCAATCCCCCAATTTTAGCTAGCAACGTTTTTTACTATTATGCCGACGTTGAAAAGGCCCATCTGTTTTATCGCGACATTTTAGGCTTTGAAACCGTCTGCGACTACGGCTTTGCAAAGATCATGCGGATCTGCGCCACATCGTACATCACGCTCGTAAACGCGGCTGACGGCATGCACAGCCTCGATGAGCCACAGAGCACGACCATCGCTATGGTGACTGAAGAAGTAGCTGAATGGTACGAATACCTGCAAGAGCAGGGTGTGACGATCGAACGGCCGTACACGGTTAAAGAAGGGAGCGGCCATGATGGCTTTGTCGCCCTTGACCCTGAAGGGTATTTTCTCGAATTCGAGATGTTTAACCCCCATGCTGAAAACGAAGAGTTGCTACCTATCGTCGAAGATATGGAGACGATTTACGATCTGAGCGGCTCACGGCCGGATGAATTAGGAGTGCAAGCAACTGTCCAGTGGCTCTATTACGATGATCTTGCGGCCGCCCAAACCTTTTACGAAGCGCTTTTAGGGGCCACAATGATCTGTGATCAAGGATGGGCAAAAATCTACCAAATCTCAGAATCCAGCTTGATTGGACTGGTCGATGGCGCCAAAGGGCTGCACAAGGTAACTGAGAAAAAGCGGGTGACGGTTTCGTTTATGACTGATACCATTGACACGTGGTTCGAAAAGGCCAAAGCAACGGCCGGATTCGAACTGCGCACGCCGGAAATCACGGACGAAAGCGGCAAGGTTAATATCTTTGTCGGCTATGACCCCACCGGCTATTTCCTTGAATGGGACCAATTTCTAGATGTCCCAGACAATGCGGCCCTTATGCAACGTCTCAGTTAATCAGCATTTCAATACGCTTCGCTATCAGCCAATTAAATTTGGCTGATAGCTTTTAAAGCAGGAAATCGAACAAGACCTCTATGAGTTCTCCAAACTTCTACACAGACCTATCTACTTTCTCAAATTTCAGACAGCTGTGCGAGATGGAAAACTACACCCGCATGCCAGATGATTGGATTGTCGTCATCACAGACATCCAAGGCTCAACAAAGGCGATAAATGCAGGTCAATATCGTCAGGTCAATTCGGTAGGTGTCGCCTCAATCATTGCGGTTATAAACGCAGTGAAGCCACTAAATATTCCATTTATTTTTGGCGGAGATGGAGCCATGCTCTGCATCCCACCTTCAGTCAAATCTGAAGTTAAACAAGCGATCCTTGGGGCCAAACGTTTGGCATTGGAGCAGTTTGCGCTCTCGCTAAGAGTCGGAATGGTGCCGGTTGCTGATGTTCGCCACGGTGGGTATGAAATCTGGGTAGGTAAGCATCAGGTTTCAGATGCCTATACGCAAGCTGTCTTTCGGGGCGGTGGCGCAAGTTATGCTGAAAAGCTCCTCAAAGCGCCAGAGAATGATCACTATCGTTTTGAGCTGACTGAGGCTGGCAACGAATCGGCCGATTTCAGCGGATTCGAATGTCGGTGGCAAGATGTGCCGAGCCGACACGGGGAAGTACTGTCACTTATCCTAACCACTCAAGATGAATATGATGCGGGGTCAGATGAGATTTACAAAGAAATTTTAGACCAGATCAACCTCATCTACGGGTCACCCAACGACTATGCCCCGATTCATCCAGAAGAACTGCATCTCAACAACGGCCACGGCCGGCTCAAAGACGAAACCAGCATCCGCACTGGTTTTGTTAACATATTCGCCAGGCTTTACTATAAAGCTAGGCTCTCAGCCATACTGCGAATAACAGACCTAGTTACAAAGCAAAATATCAGAACATACCGGCAAGACTGGAACGCTTACAAAAAAGATGTGGTCGCAAATTCTGATTTTAGAAAATTTGATGACACCTTACGCATGGTGATTTCCGGTACTCCCCGCAAAGGAAAAAAGCTGATTTCTTATCTAGAACAGCAATATCAGGCTGGTAAAATTTACTATGGCACCCATTCTGCGGAAGCCACCCTTCTAACCTGCATGGTGTTTGATTACGAAGCAAATCACTTCCATTTTATTGATGGCTCAAATGGCGGATATGCCCTTGCGGCCGCTAACATGAAAAAACAATTTAACTAATGTCACCTATTAACCCCGCCTATCGAGTCGCTATCAGCTATATCGACAAATCACGCAACTACTATGCTAGCAAAGGCTTTGAACGTCCATACCGGTGGGCGACAAATCAAGCTACTCCATTTGCAACGCTCAATAAGCCGCTGGTTGACTGCCGCATAGCCATCATCACCACATCTGCCCCCAATGAAGAAGGTGGGCAACGGGAAAATCGCGCAGTTTGGTCCGCCCCATCTGATCAAATTCCAAAAGAGCTACACACAAAACATGTGTTTTGGCATAAAACAGCAACCCACACTGATGATTTAGGAACTTTTTTACCGCTGGCGCATTTGCAAACAGCGGCCGAATCCGGCCGGATCGGGTCTGTCGGGCCACGTTTCTATGGGGTTCCAACCACATACAGCCAGCGTCAAACAAGTGCAGAAGATGCCCCAGAAATTCTGAAGCTATGCCAAGAAGATCGCATTGATGCCGTCATTCTTATCCCCATGTGACCCGTGTGCCACCAGACCGTGAGTCTGGTTAGCCGCCATCTTGAAACCAATCAAATACCTACCGTCATCATCGGCTCAGCGCGTGATATCGTCGAACAATGCGGCACTGCTCGCTTTGTATTTACTGACTTTCCGTTGGGCAATCCATGTGGCAAACCGAATGATGTCGTCATGCAAAAGGCGATCTTAGAAATAGGGCTCAACCTACTAGAATCGGCCGTCTATCCACGCACAACTATTCAGGCTCCTTTTGTTTGGAGCGATGAAGACGATGTATCTTGGCGTGAAAGTTATATGCAACTCACCAGCTAATGGATTTTATCTCAACAATAGGATGGGACGTCGCTATTGCAGGCATTGGGATTGTCCTATTTGCAGGCTTAGTAAGAGGGTTCACCGGCTTTGGCTACTCAGCCATCTGCGTCGCATTACTTTCATTTTTAATTGAACCCGCTTGGGTTGTGCCCATGGTCCTAATGATGGAGGTGATTGCCAGCGTCTGGATGATGCCCTCTGTCTGGCGGGATGCAGATTTCAAATGGCTAGGCTGGACCCTGTTGGGACTCGTTATCGGAACGCCAATTGGCATTTGGGCGCTTTCATTTTTACCAGCTGACACGGTCAAAATCATCTTATACAGTGGCTTAGCGCTACTGGCTTTAGCCGGATTCGCAAACGAGCGTGGCATTATTCCAAAATTGACGGCACCCGTTTTTGTAGTGGGCATTTTTGTCGGCATCGGAAACGGACTAGCGGCCGTAGCTGGCTTAATCGCCGCATTGTTTATGATTTCAGCTGATATGGATGGGAAGCGAGTGCGGGCCTCAATGGTGCTACTCTTCTTTTTTGCAGACCTATATGCTTTGGTTTGGGGCAGCGGCTTTGGACTCGTCAATTGGGAGCAGGTTCAACTGCTGGTCTTGTTTTTAGTACCGCTATTCTTAAGTGTCTCAGTAGGCAGCTGGGGGTTCCGCCGGTATGGAGCGGGCAACTACAAAGTAATCGCATTAGGGCTTATTTTCATCATTGCACTGTTGGGCATCGGCCGAACAATGATCAGTTAGCCAGCAAGTCGTTAATTTTTGCTTTTAATAATTTTAGATCGTAGGGCTTATACAAAAAATCGACGTGAGTTAAGGGAGCAGAAAGCGTCTCGCTGTTTAAATCAATCTTCAAGCCTGAAGAAAATATGCATCGCAAATCTGGATTAAGTTGAACCAGTTTATGGAATGTCTGCTCACCGTTCATCCCTGGCATATAGTAATCTAGCAGCACCAAATCAATTGAGGCTGAATAATCTTTATAGAGCTCAAGCCCAGTCTGCCCACTCATAGCACTAAGCGTTTGGCATCCCATAAATTGCAGTGCAAATTCAAGAGACTCACACACAAACTTATCGTCATCAATAATTAAAACGGTTGGGCTCCCTAAAATTTGCTCGTTATCAACCGCTTCTGAAAGTTTACTTAATTCCATAGGGGTTTTCATCAGTCAGATCCCAAGTTTATTGCACTTAATTCTGCCACAAAAGCCGAGAGTTCATCATATGACTTGGATCTTCTAGAGTGCGTTGATCAATTAAAAAACTTGGACTGATAACAGTAATTGTAAGCAACTAGTTAGGTAAAATAAGGGGAGATATGTACCAGTTATCCGTAACTACAATGCGAGAATAAAAGGCTCTTTACCAGAGTATGCAGGGTGACTTAGATGTGTTGAAATCGAAATTATTTATAACTATAAAGTTGTATTTCTACATGGTCTGGCTGTCCACCGGGCACAATAAAAACGTGTTTATAATCAGCCTCATCTCCAGGATTCAGGCTGCCCTCTTGAGGGAATTTTGCAAAACCTATAAGCCGACGACTTGAGTCATATACCGTTGCAATAGCGACTATTTGAGTAGTGACCTGTCCCCCTTCGTTGGCAATCTTTCCCTCGATTGTAACGACGTTGCCCTCAGAAGTTAGGCTTGGCTCGGCAGCTGTTAGTCGAAAATATCGATTGTCATTCTGGGGCAGATCAAGAATGGTAAAGCCATTGATCACTTTGACACTGGCTTGCAAGTTTCCTGCAGGCTTTTGCGGAAACAAAATGCTAAAGGGTGCAGTCTCCCCTGGCCCGATTAAAGCAGCTGCTGACCATGTCTCTCCCTGGCCAACTTCAAGTCCGTTTGCACCAAATAGGGTTATCTCTAAACGGGCATTTTCAAGAAAATAATCGGCCGTGTTACTGACTTCTCCTAAAACCCATAATCCGCCTGCTCCATCGGGGAACAAAGAAACAGATTTGAGATCGGTTTGGATAGGCAATGGGGTCGGCTGGTCGCCGGAAAAGACAGGCGTAGCAGGGGGCGGCAATGAGATTTGCTGTCCTATCGAAAGCAATTCCGGCCGAACATTGGGGTTAAGCGCCTGAATCTCTTCTACCGTTGTTCTATTGTCAATGGCAATTGCAAGCAGAGTGTCCCCAGCTTCAATTGCATACACAATGGGTGTGGCTGTTGGCGTGGCTGTTGCAGTGGGCAGAGGCGTTGGGCTTTGTTGAATAATTGCAATTGTAGGTGGAGCAAGTGTAGCAAATGCTAAATCTCGCAGTTGGACTTCAGGTGGAGCAGCCTCAGTTTCAGCCGTTGCTTGCACCTGATCTTCGGCCGGAACAGAGTCAGCTCCACAGGCTGAAACAAGCCACAAGCTGGCAAGCAAACAGACGATTTGAGATTTTTTCATACACCATAGAACCATTGACCACATGCTGATAATTATCTACGATTTTGCATACGGTACACAACGTCTCAGCAGATTGTTATCTAGCTAGGATTCAAGATTTTGAGAAAAGTTAAAGCCTCCTTCCTCTCACATCTCGTTTACAAAACCCTAGCAATCACATTTTAAGACGCCCCATGCACGAAGTAACCGCCAAAAGTGGGTAAGAGAATATGCAACTTCAAAGTCACAAAACCATTGACGATCATACAAAAACAGAGTGGTTAACCACGATTTTAAATACTACAACCGAGGGATTCATCATTTTAGACTTAGATGGCTCTGTCAAAATGTCGAATCAGCCTGCAGATCAATTTCTAGCCAATATGATGGGTAAAGATCCCGACAGTGGGATATTTGATACGCAGCATGCGGTCTCTGTCATCGGTTATAAGCCGGTTGAGCTTGTCAAATTGCTAACAAATATTCGGGTTGGAAAAATGCCTGAAAACAACAAAAAGGTCATCCCTATTGAGCGTGAAAATGAAGTCCAGTATTTGGAACGCCAAGAGTCTATCATGCGGGATAAAGATGGCGAAATCAATGGATTGATGATTGTCTTTAGAGACATCACGGAGCAAATTGAACGAGAGAAGTGGCGTGATGAATTTACTAATATGGTTGTCCACGACCTTAAAAATCCTGTTTCAACGCTCTACACAAGTTTTGAATGGATGGCGCCTATTATTCAAAACCCGGATGCGGCCATGCTTGTTGACAGCGGCCGACGTGTCAGCCAACAGCTGCTCGATATGATTGATTCCTTAATGGATATGGCTCGTATGGAAGCGGGTAGGCTTTCGGCCGATCCAGAAGGGCTAAATCTCGTATCTATCGCACAACATGAAGTTGATATTCTAATGCGAACCGCAAAGCGAAAAAAGATATCGCTGAGTCTACAGGCACACCCTGAACTTGAACCAGTTTGGGCCGATCGCTCGATGGTCCGTCGAATCTTTTCCAACCTAATCGACAATGCACTTAAATTTACCCCATCGAATGGAAATATATCGATTGAAATAAACCCTACAGATCCCAGAGACGGTTTGTTTGGTGGAAGCAAAGTGGTTATTTCTGATACTGGCAAAGGAATCCCAATTGAAGACAGAACCCGTATTTTCAGTCGCTTTGAAATGGTAGGCGGGCGAGGGAAAAGCCATCGCGGCACAGGTATTGGGCTTTCGTTCTGTAAACAAGCATTAGAGGCGATGGGCGGCCGAATTTGGATAGAAGACAACACAGAACAAGGTAGTCGCTTTATTTTCGTACTCCCTGGAATTCCAGTGTTTAATGATGTTGAGTCAGGCGAACAGTCACAGGATGAATTCGAAAAAGTCACACATATAGTTTTTTAGTTGATTTTTGTTTTGTGACTTTTTCTCTCTTTTAAGAGTCAGCGCAAAGCAGCGATTATCCAAACCGGCCGGTAATGTATTCTTCAGTCTGCTGATTCTGTGGATTCGTAAACATATCACTCGTCGAAGAGAATTCCACCATATACCCAGACCGATCTTCCGTATCCATATTCAAAAACGCCGTGTAATCAGACGAACGAGCCGCCTGCTGCATATTATGGGTTACGATAATAATCGTATATTGCTCTTGCAACTGACGCATCAGTTCTTCGATTTTGAGCGTTGCAATCGGGTCAAGGGCAGAGCAAGGCTCATCCATCAAAATGATTTCAGGCTTCACTGCAATCGTTCGAGCGATACACAAACGCTGTTGCTGACCACCTGAAAGCGATAGCCCAGACTGATCCAGCTTATCTTTCACCTCATCCCAAATCGCAGCGCTGCGCAAAGACTCTTCAACCAACTGGTCCATACTGCCTTTAAATCCGTTAATGCGCGCTCCCCAAGCGATATTCTCGTAAATACTTTTTGGAAACGGATTTGGTTTTTGAAACACCATCCCGATCCGACGGCGAACCTCAACCGGGTCGACATCATCATCGTACAGATTTTTACCCCGATAAATTATTTCTCCATCCATATGTGAGGTTGGAATCAAGTCATTCATCCGATTAAAAGCTCTTAGAAGGGTGCTTTTTCCGCATCCAGATGGACCGATAAACGCGGTAATTTTGTTTCGCTCAATATCTAGATCGATGTGTTTAACCGCTCTGAAATTTCCATAGTAGACATTAACGTCTTTGGCTTTAACCGCAATATTTGATGAACCGTTTAATTCTGGCATGATTTGATTAGGTAGTCTGGTTGGGGGTCAATTCGCTCGGGCACTGCATAGTTAACCAGCGAGCGAGCGAATCATCCAACTAGCTCGATGTTGAAAACCTGTTTCGTAAAATGACGGCTGACGCATTAAGTGTCAGCAAAATGACTAAAAGCACAACAATCGCAGCTGCCGCGATGTTCTGGAACTCAGCCTGCGGCCGAGATGTCCATTGAAAAATTTGAATTGGCAAAACTGTGAATCGGCTAAAGAAAGTTGGGTCGGTCCGAATCACGGTTGAAGCCCCCACCACTATCAGTGGAGCCGTTTCACCTACTGCCCGCGACATCGCCAAAATCGTGCCGGTGAGAATACCGGGTAATGCTTGAGGCAACACGTGTGACCATGTTGTTTGCCATTTGGTTGCACCTAATCCCATTCCCGCCCGCCGGATCGAATTTGGCACCGCGCGAATCGCTTCTTGCGCATTAATGATGATGATCGGAAGAATGAGCAGACCCAGGGTCAAACCGGCCGAAATCACGGTCCTCCCACTGGGGTCAGTCCCCTCAGCCACCCGACCGAACCACTGCCCGCTAGTCAGCGGAAGCAAAATTCGAACAAAAACGGTCAAGCCCAGCATTCCGTATATAATCGATGGGACACCGGCCAAGTTACTAATATTCGTCTGAATAATTTTGTTAAACCACAGCGTTTGGTCTGCATACTCTTCCATGTAGATGGCAGCACCTACTCCAATTGGAAAAGAGAAGAGAAATGTTGTAATCACGACCAGCAAAGTGCCCCGAATGGCAGTGCGCACTCCGGCCAACTCAGCCTCACTACTTTGCGGATTGGTCAGGAAATCGCCGTTTAGCCATGATTTAAACTCAAGGTGAGAATCAGGATATTTTGCCACCATCAGCTGTTCAGCTGCACGTCGGTTAAATAGCGATTCATACAGCGACCATGTATTTTGCACCTGAGGCACAACTACTTCAGCGACAATTAGATCATACAGTTCGTCATGATTGCGGGCGGGTGCTGAACAGCCTGCCGGAGCGTTGTCGCCAGCACAAGCAGCCATGAAGGCACTTTCGCTATCAAACAAAAAGCCATCGGCTAAAAAGCGTTGCTCACGTTCAAGCGCACGGCCGCGACCACGGCTCATGTTGTCAGCTAAGATCGCAATGTACGCTTCGCTTGGTAAATCCTCCAAAGTTGAATTGGAAAGCAACCGATCAGCAAAAAAATCGAGCGTGCCGCTGCCAGTATCTGGAATGAGGCGCACAATTTCAGATGGCGGATAAGCCGGATTAACTTCATCCCAAAAATTGTTTTGGGTAAACGCCTGAACAAGTTCAGGTCCGCTTAGGTCGGTCAAAAAGTCGTTTGATCCGTTTGCAACCAAAGTGACCGCATCCCGGCCGATTCTGATCTCGACTAGGTGCAACCCAGCTTGGTCACAAGTTGATTTTTCAGTGTCTGTTAAACGGCGACTGGCTGTCGCGATTTGAATCGAGCCGGTGCATAAATCTTGCAACCCTTGAGCCGTCCCAGTGCTGTCAATGCCCACAGAACCGTTAAATCCGGCTTGGCGAAAGTCGAGCAAAAGCTGACGAGACAGTGGATAAACGGTTGAACTGCCACCGATCTCAATTGATCCGTCTAAAGTTTCTGTAGACGATGGGTCCAAGAATGGCTGAAGCTGTGCATACTGTAAATCAATAACCGACTGCTCTTCAGGGAAGTAACCGACGTCTAAAATGATGCTACCGGCATTCTCCAAAGCATAATTCAAGTATGCGCCGACGGCCGGATTCTCCCGCAGCTGCTCAACAGAGCTATATAAATAGAGCGAACGACTAAGCGGATAGCTCCCATCTGCAACCGTTTCCGCCGTTGGCGTGACGCCGTCTATCGAAATCAATTTTAAATCTTCACTGCTATTGTGATAAAAAGCGTATCCAAAAAAGCCGATGCCAGTTTCAAATTTCTGCACCTGTGCGACTAGCTCACTATCATCTTCGCTGGCCAACGTGTTGGGCAGCGTCAACATTTGGTTACGGTTATAGGTTGTGGTTAAAACATCTGGCTCAATTTCATTTTCAAGCGCAACGAGACCAAACGCCTGATTGGTGATGTTGAGCAATAACACGACTAGAACCAATATCGCTACAAAAAGTGAGGTAAGAAACAGTCCGCGCCAGATAGAACCGGTCCGCTTTCGGTAAGCGACGAATTTCGCCAGCTCTTCATCTACCGGATAAAGGTCTTGATTATTATTTGTAGAAGCCATTAATCGTATACCTCACGGAAGCGATTGACGATGCGTCGGCTGATAATGTTCAGCACCAGCGTGATCAGGAAAAGCACTAGGCCGATGGCAAAAATGCTATTGTAGTCGATTGAGTTATAGCTCAGGTCACCGCCTGAAATACGGACGATGTGGCCCGTCATCGTTTCGGCCGACTGCAATGGATTAAATGGTGTTTTGGCATAATTGCTAAATACTTGATCCCAGTCAAAATTTCGTGGGCCAGCACCGGCCGCAACCGCTACAATCATCGTCTCACCGATGGCACGGGAGATGGCAACCACAAAGGCGGCCGTCACGCCGGACAAAGCGGCCGGGAGCACAACCTTGAGTGAGGTTTCTAATTTTGTCGCGCCCAATCCAAATGAAGCTTGGCGTAAGCTGTTCGGGACCGCATGCAACGCATCTTCACTCATTGAGCTCACCAACGGAATGATCAAAACGCCGACGACAATTCCGGCCGACAGCGTGTTAAAAACCTGAATATTGCTTCCAAAAAAAGTTCGTAAAAACGGCGTCATAAACGTCAAGGCAAAGTAACCATAGACGACTGTGGGAATACCGGCCAAAACCTCGAGAATCGGTTTCACAATGCTTCTGGTGCGATGTGATGCATACTCGCTCAAGTAAATGGCACTGGCTAAGCCTAGTGGCAAAGCCACAATCATCGAGATAACACTAATCATCAAGGTAGACAAGATGAGGGGCCACATCCCAAACTGTTGCAGTCGAGGCTGCCAGCGTGAGCCGGTAAATACCT
The DNA here is from genome assembly GCA_045105475.1 of Anaerolineae bacterium. GTDB lineage: Bacteria > Chloroflexota > Anaerolineae > Promineifilales > Promineifilaceae > WTJY01. Next base: position 17,311 of record JBGCDP010000027.1, on the reverse strand, counting down.
CCCAAAACGGCACTTTGACTAATTTTTCAATTTCTTGATCTTCATCATGACTTAGAATCGGTGTTCCCCGAAGCCCCCGTTCAACTGCAATTGTCAGCCCATCCACATCTAAAATTTGCATCAACTCTTCATCGATGCGTACCGTTTGCCCAACAACTAAAGTTGCACCGCTTGCGGTTGTTTCAAATGTCGTTTCATCTGGGCCAATTTCAGCCGCAATCGACTTGTTGGTAATTTCAAATACTTCGCGGGTAAAGAAGCTAATCGATTCGTTGAGTAAAATAACGACGATGCCAATAGTCGTCAGCACAGAAAGGATTCCGCAAGACATTAAGAAAAACTGAATGATGGTTTCATTCCATTTAGGTTTTCTTTTAAGGCTTTCGGCAACATCTTCGACGCTTTCCAATCGACTTGTTGCGGGATTGATCATTAATTCTCCAGCCATATTTTCTCCATCAAGCTCTGACCCTCTCTTGAGCAACTGTTTGCATGTGTAAAGGCAGGATGAGTTATGGCGATTGATAAGATTTGAAAATTTCGGGTTTGGTGCTTCCGGCCCATTATTTTACCCAGTTTTCCATCAAGAAAAATTTTTTTCGAAACTTCTTTCAAATAGAATCAACGCCCAGAAAAAGCCCTTGAGGGTTTCAGAAACCCTCAAGGGCTTTTGAAATTATTGTCCTATTGCTGCGGCCAAAGTCGATTTCGCTTCATTAAGAACCTCATCATTAGCTGGGAAGTACCCAACTTCGATGATTTCCTCGTTTACATTTTGCATCAAGAAGCTCAAGAACTGACCAACCTGTGGTTTCTCAGCAATGATGCCAGCGTCTGAATAAACGATCAGCGGCCGGGCTAGTGGATACGCAGCTGCGTCTACATTTTCTTGATTCGCTTCTACCCCATCGATTGCCAAAATATTTACCACGTCTGCATTTTCTTGATAGTAAGCGTATCCAAAGAATGCAATAGCGTAGGGAGAATCAACAACACCCGTGACCAGTACGTTGTCATCTTCTGATAACTCTGTGTTATTGGCCGCCAAGATCGGTGCGGTATCTTCGTCAAAAACTTCCTCAACAAAGAAATCGAAGGTACCTGAGTCAGTTCCTGGAATATAGCGCAGGATCGGTTCAGCCGGATAATCAGGATTCACATCGGCCCAAGTTTCAGCGGTTGAAAAAATCAGGGCCAATTCTTCCATCGTTGCCCCGACCAAAAAGTCATTTTCAGCTGAGACCACAACGGCCAAGGCATCGGTACCGATACGGAACTCGATTGGTTCCCGGCCGATGGCGGCACATGCTTCAATCTCACCCTCTTTGATGTCACGGCTTGCACCAGCGATATCAGACTCACCCGCTTCACAGAACCGTTCAAATCCACCACCTGAGCCGATGCTGTCATAGGTGACCAAGTCGCCGAATCCTTCATTCTCGAAAACTTCAATCATCCGCTCTGCCAGTGGAAAGACGGTAGATGAGCCAGCGATTACAATGTCGCCAGAAACAGTCAATGGATCAACTTCTTCAAGCATCCCCTGGGTATGCTCTTCTGCCATTGATTCTTCGCTGTCAGTATCGGACCCCATGACGGTCTCACCATTGATCGCTTTTGCTAAGTCAGATTTTGCTTTTCCCAGAACTTCGTCATTTGCTGGAAAATATCCAACCTCAACAATCTCTTCATTTACATTTTGCATCAAAAAGCTCAAGAACTGCCCCACTTGTGGTTTCTCAGCCATGATCCCTGCGTCTGAATAAACGATCAGCGGCCGGGCTAGCGGATAAGCGGCTGCGTCTACATTTTCTTGATTCGCTTCCACACCATCAATTGACAGAATGTTAACCACGTCGGCATTTTCTTGGTAATAAGCGTATCCAAAGAATGCGATAGCGTAGGGAGAGTCAACAACTCCGGTCACAAGCACATTGTCATCTTCTGATAACTCTGTGTTGTTTGCGGCCAAAATCGGTGCGGTATCTTCGTCAAACACCTCTTCAACAAAGAAGTCGAAGGTGCCGGAGTCGGTGCCTGGGATGTAGCGCAGAATCGGTTCAGCCGGGTAGTCAGGGTTCACATCGGCCCAAGTTTCGGCCGTTGAAAAGATCATTCCCAGCTCTTCCATCGTTGCCCCTACCAAAAAGTCATTTTCAGCTGAAACGACAACCGCAAGGGCATCTGTCCCGATACGGAACTCGATTGGTTCCCGGCCGATGGCGGCACACGATTCAATCTCACCTTCTTTGATGTCACGGCTTGCACCAGCGATGTCAGATTCACCCGCTTCACAGAACCGTTCAAATCCGCCCCCTGAACCGATGCTGTCATAGGTGACCAAGTCGCCGAATCCTTCATTCTCGAAAACTTCAATCATCCGTTCAGCCAGTGGAAATACCGTTGAAGAGCCAGCGATCACAATGTCGCCTGAGACTGTGAGTGGATCGACCTCTTCAAGCATAGTTCCATCTGCCATGATTTCAGATGATTCATCTTTAGTTTCGACTTCAACAACTTCCTTTGTGGCTTCTTCCTCAACCGGGTCGAGTAAAATGTTTACTTCCCGTGTCGGTTCAGCCTCCGGTTCAATTTCTTGTGCCCCACAAGCAACAAGGGCAAAGCTGCCAATTAACAAAATCGCTAGATAGATAGTTTTCCGATTAGTCATTCTTTCTCCAAATCTTTTTTTCAAAATATTGAGGACACGTTTTCATAGTACAAACGTGAACGATTTAGATAGTAGGCTTTAAGAATTAACGATCTTTCTGTAGCTGTTTAACGGCCCGATAAGGTTTTGTTAACAGATTGTTAAATGACATGTTTTACTCAGATCGGGCGTCATACAACATCGGCCTAAAACAGGCGTTTCAGCTGTTTTAAGTTGAGCAAGAATCGGGTCGATCACTATCCTTGAGACAGCTAAACTAAAAAGAGTCAAGACAGTTTTTAGACAAGTTAAACCTATCAATTCATCCACCTGCTTACCAAGGAAAATTAATATGCCCATCCTCAAAAATAGCCCACATACTGCCAATTCCACACTTGAAGTTATCGGTAAGACGCCCGTTGTGCGCTTACAAAACATTGTCCCAGAAGGCTCTGCTGACATCGTCGTGAAATTAGAATATTTCAACCCAACCGGTTCATACAAAGACCGGATGGCGTTATCCATGATCGAAGAAGCTGAAAAACGAGGTGACCTCAAGCCAGGAATGACAGTGGTTGAATGGACCGGCGGCAGTACTGGATCGTCGCTAGCGTTTGTTTGCGCGGTTAAAGGGTATCCGTTTAAAGTTGTTTCATCTGATGCGTATGCAAATGAGAAGCTACAAACGATGGTCGCATTTGGTGCTGATTTGCATGTTGAGCCAAGCGATGGTGGGAAAATTACCCCTGACCTATTTGATCGCATGTTTGCCAAGGCGGAAGAGCTGACCAAAGCAACCAACGGGTATTGGACCAACCAGCTCAACAATGGAGACTCATTGATAGGCTATCGTGGGATCGGCCGGGAGTTGCTGGCACAACTGGACCAACCGCTTGATGCTTTTTGTGGCATGGTCGGTACTGGGGGAATGATTATGGGAGTCTCGGCCGAATTGCGGCTGGCAAACCCAGACACCATGATTGTGGCTCTTGAGCCCGCCACATCCCCAGCTATCTCCAAAGGGTACAACGGTCCTCATACAGTTGATGGAACAGGTATCGGTTTTGTCCCTCCACTCGTCGACAAAAGCCAGTTTAATGACGCTCGGGGAATCGATGAGCAAGAAGGTCGGGCGATGGCCCGCCGTTTAGCGACGGAAGAAGGAATCTTTGGCGGAACATCAACCGGGTTAAATGTGGTGGGTGCGTTGCAATTGGCTCGAGAGTTAGGTCCGGGTAAAACGGTAGCGACGGTAGCGTGTGACTTTGGCTTAAAATATTTAGCTGGCGACCTGTATTCAATTTAGCGTTACCAACATCAAACAGCACGGCCGACTGCGGTTACAAAATCACGAACCAAGTCTGCCGATGTTTCCAACCGATCAAACTCTGATTGCTCCCCATCTCCACCCATTGAAACCAGGTGATTTTGATAGACCATGCCGGTCGGGATACGCCGCTTGACGGCCGAGCCAACATGCAGTTCTCGCACACCCCCATCCTGCACTAAAATCGGCCCCGTTTGAGCGTTGACGCCCACAGCAGGCATGATGGTTAATCTGTCCCCCGCCCGCTTCTGTAATTCTTGAATTAGCTCGATACCGGCTAACGCGCTGACTGCCTGGCCTGATGTCAAAATACGTTCAACACCTAGCTCTAGCAACGTATCCAACGCTTCAAACGGGTCACGGCTCATATCAAATGCGCGATGAAATGTCACTTGCATCGGCCGGGCTAGGTCAATAAGCTCGGCCGTCCGGTCACGATCAACTGTTCCATCAGAATTAAGCAAGCCAAACACAACCCCATCTACCCCTAAGCCATGTAATCTTTTGATGTTTTGATGCATCACCGCAAACTCAAAGTCACTGTAGAGAAAATCACCGCCACGCGGCCGGATCATCACCATCATGTCGATATCGATTTTCTGGCGCACCAGCTCAACCAATCCAAGAGACGGGGTTGTGCCCCCTTGGATCAGGTTGTCACACAGTTCGACACGGTCGGCGCCCCCTTCTTGGGCCGCCACGGCTGAATCGGCCCCATCTAAGCAGATTTCAACTTTTATCGGCATTAATCTTTCTTTTTCTTGCGTGGCTTTTTAAGCGGATGTGGCTCTTTCGATCCCAATGGGGGCAAGGTGTCAAGACCATAAAATGTCACATTCTTCTGGCGATCTGGTGCTTGTTTCTCCGGCCGTAAATCTCGCTCATTGGTCTTCTTCGGCCGCACAAACTTACCATCCACATCTTCTAGGTCTTGCCACCATTTCCAGATAGGAGCCCGTTCTCCGTATCCCAATGCATCATCGAGCCAAATCAAGAATTTATGGGTAAATGACCAGTTGATCGCCATCCATAATGCCAATCGATGTTGCAGAAGCCCCTTTTTGTTGAAATGGCACACTTTCATACAGCGGCCGCAGCCAGACCCAGCCGGGTTCATCACCCGGTATTTCGTACACGCCTCAACATCAGGCTTCCACATCTCATACCCGTTGAACATCACCTTATCCCCATAAGAAATCGCTTGAGATGGGCATTCACGTGCACATTTTTTACAGGAATCACAAAACTCTTGCAGATTGAAATCGATCGGTTTGTCGACCGCCATCTCCAAGTTAGTCGTAACAATCGACGTTTTAAACCGTGGCCCCAAGAATGGATTGAGAACCACCTCACCGATCCGGCTTAGCTCCCCTAATCCAGCCAGCATCACCAAAGGATTATGCAAGACATCGCTATCAGCATTGGTATGCGCTTGGGCCTCGTACCCTAATTCAAGCAGATAATTGGTAACAACGGTTGCCGTTTGTGAGCCATTGACATAGGCTCGATAACTCTGTGAAGCGCTGATCCAATCGTCCCCGCTTGACCCCGCCATCGTTTCGTACCCTTGATCAATTAGCATAACGATGGCGTATTTATGACGGGCGGGTATTTCATTCCCGTCAACATCGTGCGAATACCATGCATAGTCTGGAACCTCGCAAATGCCAACGATGTCTGCATCCATAAAGTAGCAGAGGGATTTTAGATGATTGGCACGCTCAGTCTGGTCATCTGGCAACGGGGAAACATCCTCATTAGGCTCACCTCGGCCGAGCGGGACATGTTCTCGCATGACTTTTCCCATCGCTCGGTTTAGCGGATATTTGCCGACAAAACGCTTGATTTCGGCCGCAGGTCTTTTGCCCATGTCACCAAATGCCAGCCGAATAAAAAAGTTTGCCCGTTTCGGCGTACGTGGCACCTCATCGGTGATTAGTGTGGTCGTTTTATCGACGCGTTTAATCGCCTCCATCGGGTATTTCCCCATGTGCAGCGGCCGATTGTTCGAATTAAAAAGCGAAGAAAAAAATGACATAGATTTAAATTTAAAGAGTTAGCAACCTTATTCAACTTTCTTGGCCGTTAACTCACTCAAATTTACCTCATAATTCCCATAATTGTCAGAGCAATCGGTAAAACCAAATGTTGTGCTAAAACGATTGCTGTCAATCCAACTACCAGAGCTAATAATCTCATCAGACAAAGTTTCGATTTGATGCTCACGATACCCTTCATCTTCATGTATGGTCCAAGCTGTAGCAGAATCGATGCTGCCAGAACCAATTGCCAACTGCTCAGTTGAAATCTTTTCGGTTACGCTTAAACCATCCATTTTCAAGAAAGTCAGGCGTAAATCGATAACACAAGCGTCACCGTAGCCGGACCCGGCTAAAACCGCGATCGTGTTCCCATCAGGGGATACCACGGGCAATTGAAAATTGTCTGCAACTGTGCCGATATTGATAACGCTTTTACCTTTTAGATCCCACAGCCAAAGCTCATATGCATGTGCAAAAGCCAAAAGATCGGAATCAGGATCGACCACTTTTTTAGTAGAGATAATCATTTTATCTCCACCCGGGAACCAATCAACTGACTGAATTCGGCCGCCAAGTGCAACCTGATCTTGGCTCCCATCAGGGTTGTTCACCACAACAGTGTTAAATCCTTCAGAGCTGGCCCGTTTACCACTGACCGGTTCAGTCAAAGAAGTCAAGGTATAAGGGGGCACAACAGTAAATGCTTCGTTCGCTTTTAGTTCTCCATCAATAAACAACTCTAATCTATAGTCACCTTCTCTCAAGCCAACTTCATAATCATAGATTGATACATCGGTTCGAAAACCCCCTTCACCATAAATATCAATATCCCAATTTTCCTCTTTAGAAATAAACAGCTCGTCGTTAAAATACCAATCTCTGCGTACCAGCGTCCCGTCTAACATTCCCCGGTACAGCCATATGGCAAAAACTTCATTTGGTTGCTCAAACTGTCTTGCACTAGCTATTGTAAAAGTGCTTACACCCTCAAAAACCAAATTGGTGAACCTCTGGTCTTCTGGCAACCCTGGAGCCGTGTTCACCGGCACAATTGAAAAGGTTTTAGTGGTCTGTTGAACGCCATCCAAAAACAACTCAACCCGATATTGACCCGGTGCTAAGCCTGACTCTAAATCAAATATCGAAACATCAGCACGCTCACCTTTCGGCCCATATTGCTCACCATCCCATGCTTCTTCTCTTGAAATAAGTAGAGCGTCATTAAAATACCAATCTCGTTTAAAAATAGAATCGTCTAGAACGTTAGCATAGTCAAACCAGATGCGGATTTCATTTGGCACTTCAAACTCAACACCTGTTAGCCCCGTTTGGCTGTTAATAAACCTTATGTTTTCCAAAACTGGGACATCAACCTCAACTGGTAGCTGCGTAGCTTCAGCCGTTGGTGTCGCGGCCGGAACAACCGTGTTCAACGTAACAGCTGTGGCTGTAGGTACTGGATCACTGTCGATCGCCGTATGTGCTCGATCACTGTCGGCCGATGGCTCCGTTGCTGCAATAATGTCGGTCCCGCCGTCAGATTGAGGAGTCGGCACAGTCTCTGCTACCGTTGCAACCGCTGCCGTAGGCGGTGTATCGGCAGGGGAACTACAGCCGATTAAAAGTGCACATATCCAGCCAACAAACAATAATTTGGTTTTACTCATAATATCTCCTAACACCCATTATTGGGTCTTGGTATTTTGGATTCAAGTCCCTTGATAATATAGCTGTTTTGAGTATGAAACATCCCTACGGAAATCTGTCGTAAAACCTATGGGCCACATATTACCGCGTAACGTTTAGGTGAATTCAACCGCCATGCGCTTAGCATGGCGGTCTAAAAAGGTTACTTACCCGACCCAAAAAGAATTCTGTGGTGGAAAAACCTCATGCTTATCGACACCTAACTCCATCGCCGCCCGATAGGGCCAATAGGGGTCGCGCAGAAGCTCACGCGCCAATAGGGCAAAATCCGCTTTACCCTCTGCAATAATCGATTCAGCATGGCTTGCTTCAGTAATGCCACCAACGGCCATCGTCGGGATATCCGCTTCTGCCCGAATCTGGTCGGCCAAATCAATTTGGTCAGTCACAATGCCTGACAAGGCGGTACGCGACAAAGGTGAAGCACCTCCGGCCGAACAGTCGATCACATCAACGCCTAACTCTTTTAGCCAGATAGAGATCTGAACATTATCCCCAACCGAGTTGCCTTCCGGCACCCAATCAGATGCAGACAAACGGACAGCCAGCGGCAGGTTTTCAGGCCACACTTCACGCACGGCCGCCACCGTTTCACGCAGCATACGGCTCCGGCCGCGCAAATCGCCACCATATTCGTCGGTGCGAGTGTTAGACAACGGCGAGCTAAAGCTATGCATCAGATAACCATGTGCCCCATGAATTTCGACCATTTCATAGCCAGCTTCGAGCGAACGGACGGCCGCATCTCTAAATGCATTTTGCACCCGTTTGATTTCAGCCAAGTCCATCGCTTTTGGTGTTTTCCAAATACGGGTTTCGTCAAACGGCTGGTCAGTTGGGCCGATCGGATCCCAACCACCATCTTCATTTTTAAGATGAGCGCCACCTTCCCACGGCCGAGATGCCCCCGCTTTACGCCCTGCATGTGCTAACTGAATCGCAGGCACAGCACCGTAATCTTTCATAAATTGGTTAACCGGAATCAATGGCTCAATTTGGCCATCTTCCCACAAACCAGCGTCCCCCGGCGTAATGCGCCCTTCAGGGCTAACGGCTGTCGCTTCGACAATAATTAAGCCGGCTCCACCCACAGCTCGTGATCCTAAATGAACCATGTGCCAATCGGTAGCATAGCCGTTTTCAGAGCTGTATTGGCACATCGGTGAAACCCCGATGCGATTGCGAAAAGTAATATCTTTAATTTTGAAGGATGAAAATAAGTTAGACATAGTAGCGTTAATTAGAAAAAACTTAGTAAATAAAAGCCAACGGCTTATCAATATGATGACTGAATAACAACAGCTCGGTAAAGAAAGAACATAAAGCAACTTCCCAACAGAAAAACACAGAAACTAACAATACACCCCCAACCTAAAATCCAGTTTTCAGGTTCACCTCGCAAAACCACTGGAATAAAATAGAAGAGTGGCAAGCTCAAAATCGCTGTTGGTACAATAAAAAGCCCGATTTGGAGATCAATAACTATAAAAAATGCAGACAAAGCTAGAAGAATGCAAAAGATTAGCAGCCATGTTTTAAAGGTTAAATTAATCATTGATCAATCAACTTCAGCCAAAGGTTGTACCGCCCAAACTTGAAAAGAAAAGTATGAGCTGAATCCAAGCGATACCGCTTGTGAGGACGATCAAACCACTGACCACACATCCCCAGATTAAAAAGTTGTTCCGTTCAGATACCGGTTGCTGCATCAGATCAAAAAGCTGGACAATCAAAATCAGTACACCAAACGGCAATGAAAACAAAAGAAGGACACCGAACATATCGGCATCATCATATTGAACCACCCCAATTTGAATCAGGGAATACCAACTAATCAAAATCAAAGCTAAACTATGCGACATGATTAAACCGATCTTGCCTAAACATGAAAGGCTTCTTATCTGTTCCATTTTTTTGCTCCTTGGTCTGTTCTTAACGGGCTGCATCGACACATTTAACCGTGAAACAGTTTCAACTCAAACGACTCAGGTGGGCGACTTTCAAGTTAAAGAAACGATCTACCACACAGGCGACTGGCCCGATCACACTTTTGAGCGCGTTTACCGCGCGGCACATGATAACGGCCGTTGGATCGATTTAGGCGATTTTGAAGATGAATCTGATACGGGAATTGTGTACAGCCCCTTAGTTGTTGACGACCAGCTGATCGTCTTTTCAAGTGCCCACGTTTTCCTCTGGCGGCCGGGGGAAGAACCCGACCAATTCAATCCATTTGAGGCTGAAGGCTGGTATGACTATTCACAAGAAAAACAGATAAACGGCCATTATGATTATCTCGCGAGTGACGTTTGGGCAAATAACGACCAGGTGCTACTGAGCTATGTCTGTGATTCTTGCCAAGCGAATAAACCAAACGCTCTGATGTTTTACTCCCTCGACAATGGCCAAACGTTCGACATCTGTCTTAACCCATCGGCCGACTTTACCACCTGCAACTAATCTGATTTTTTACACGTCAGTGCCTGAAAATGTACGGCCGGAGCTGATGCAGATGTTTGGTGCGTATGGAAATCTAGAATCTCAAAATGTTGTGCTACTACCGACTGTAGGTCAGCGTCTCGCATAAATGTGTAAAAGCGTTGCGGCTGATAGTCATCATCTTCCCAAACACCTTCAAAATCGTTGCCTCCAAACACACCTAAGAAAAAGCACCCTGTAGGTTTTAAGACTCGCTTGATCTCAGTCAATGCCGCTGGCCATTCCGCTTTAGGTAGATGGAGCAAGCAGTTCCACGACCAAGCCGCGTCAAAAGTCCCATCTGCAAAATCAAGCTGAGTGATATCCATTTCGAGGGCTTTTAGCCCTTTCTCTTGGGCCGCTTTTACATTTTCAGGTGACAAATCAACACAGGTCACATCGATACCGTTGTTAGCAAAAAAACGGCCGTCAATTCCAGTTGCAGCTCCCGCATCTAACAGAGTGGATTGGTCACCTAATCGCATCCGGCTCAGAAATGCTTCTCGCTCTTCAACCTGTCTGCGCCAAGGTTTACGCCCTTCCCGTTCTTGAACATGGAGGTCATAGCTATTCCGTAGATTTTCTTTGATTTCTTGAGTCATGATGAGGTAAATGTACTGTTTCAGCTTATAAGCAGCAAATGACCGTGCCAAAGGCGTTATTTATGAGCAAAAAAGTGACCAAGGTAACGGCACGTTTCTCTGGTTTTGAGTATAAATTAGGCATTCAACAACCCAAAAGGAGCCACTTGAGGACGAACCCAATGTTATCTGATCTACAAAAAGCGAAAATTCCAAATTTATTTAAGATGTTTGATGCTGACAACAACGGCATCTTAGAAGCTTCAGACATTCATCGTATTATCGACACCTGCGCCGCTAAACAGGGCTGGGAGAAAGGGGGCGAAGATTATGAAGAGTTCAAAGAACACTTCCTATCGATGTGGTTAGGCATGGTGAGCTTGGCCGATAAGAATCAAGATGATCAAGTCACCTTAGACGAGTTCTTAGCCTTCTATGACAATTTACTTGCCTCACCTGACCAAGCTCAAATTGTGATTGGTGGGCTTGGTGGAGCGATTTTTGGCACGTTTGATACCAACTTTAGCGGAGATTTGACCCTAGCTGAATTCAAAGGGTTTTATGGTGCGATGGGGCTAGACACCGGCTACGGTGCAATGATCTTTTCTCGATTGGATCGTGACTCAGACCACAACATTTCAATCAAAGAACTCAATGAACTCCTAGATGAGTTTTTTAGCAGCCAAGATCCAAATGCAGCCGGGAATTTCTTGTTTGGCCCAATAAACTAACATATCTCAACTAAATAACTCTAGCCTGCAAAAACCCCTACTCGATTTCTAAATCGAGTAGGGGTTTTTGGTTTCCACACTTATCTCCAAATTCAAGCCCAAGCCCTAAGCAACTGTAACGTCGATGTAACGGGCGATCCGCTAAAGTGAAGGCATATTACATTGTCTCAACTAATTTACGGAGAAATAAAATGCTTTCTAACTTTCAACTTGCAAAATTACCCAATTTATTCCACATGTTTGATTCAGATAAAAATGGTTATTTAACCAAACACGATTATCTACGCATTATCAATGGCTGTGCAGCGCTACGTGGCTGGGAAGAATCTAGTCAAGAATATGTTAATTTATACAGCACGTTTTATGGTCAATGGACCGCAATCACTGGAATGGCGAATAAAAGTGATGATGGGCAAGTTCAATTACAGGAATTTTTGAGCTTCTTTGATCATTTAATCCATGATGAAGAAAACTACGAAATGGTTATCAACGGGGTTAGTTTAGCTATTTTCGGCTCATTTGATCTTAATGATGATGGCGTATTGACGGCCGATGAATACCACAGCTTCTATCAGGTTATGGGGCTAGATCCAGCCCTTGCCCCGAATACCTACAAAAAACTTGATCTAGACTCAAATGGGTCTATTAGCATAAGAGAACTTTCAAAACTGGTGGATCAGTTCTTTAGTAGTCAAGATCCTAACGCACCAGGAAATGAGCTTTTTGGCGCCATTATCGTTGATCAAGAAAAAGTATAATTTACAAAGCCCCACTACATAAAAGAACAATCGATTTCTACCGATTAATGATGAGCTGATCATCTTATTGATCGGTAGGGACAGAATTACTTGATTCTGGCATGCTCACCCAAATAATGGCTGAAATCATGATGAGTGAGCCTACTATCTGGAGTCCATTCGGCACCTCGTTATAAATTAAAAATCCTAATAGAGCCGACAAAGCCACCGCAATCTGCATCATCAACGAAATCACCGTAGCTGGAAAAAATCGCACCGCATAGTTGACCGGCATGTGGCCGATAATCTGCGCTCCCAACGCAACCAGCACGACAGTGAAATAACCATACGGGGTAAAGCCTAAAACCGGGGTCTTAAATACAAGCATCACGATGACAGAAACGACGGTAGCTGAAAAGAAAAGCACCCATGTATACGCTAGAAATGGTAGTTCTGCCCGAATCCCCCGGCCGATGCTGAGATAAACGGCCATCGTCACAGCGCTCCCAATCGATAAAATAGCACCCAAAATCGGCTGTGGACCCGCATCAATCGCTTCTACTGCGCCAAACACAACCAACACCATTCCCACCAAAGTCGCCAACATCCCTAACCACATGCGGCGGCTAAAGACGGCCGCCAAAAAGACCGTTTCAATTAATATCGTAAAGACGGGTGACAGGCGGCGCAGAACGCCGTTGATCATTAAGGTTGTCGATTCAAGTGCAAAAAACAGAAAAAACAGCCCTAATGCGTGAAACGATCCTGCGATGAAAATAAGCACCCATTGGCGGCCGGTCATGGCACGAATCGCATCTCCGTGCCAATGAAATGCCAGCGGCGTAATCAATACAGTGGCAAACACGAGCCGCATGCCAATTATCGAAATCGAGGGAATCCCTTCAGCCTGCGACATACGGATGAAAACCGGGACGATAGCGGCCGATAGCACCAACATCACAATCGAAATCCACGCCATCCAGCCCCGCTCTTCGTTTTCAAACTTGGGCTTCGTTCTTAAAACCGCATCAGTGCTTGTTTTCATCTGTCCGATTATCAAGCTCTCGTTGTCGAATAGCAAAGGTCGGCCGATAATCCCACGGAAATATTACTAGACCCCATTTCTAAACCGAGAAAAATATGATAAACGTTGACCACATTAACACAGCCGCCCAAACAATAGACCCTGTTTTCAGAAACTCCCCGCAATTTCGCAGTGAGGGGCTGAGTGAAAAGCTCGGCTTAAATTTAATTCACAAAATTGAATCAGCTAACCCGATTGGGAGCTTTAAAGGGCGAGGGGTTGACTGGTGGTTTAGTCAGAACCCGCAGCACACAAGTGTGGTCTGCGCTTCGGCCGGGAATTTTGGGCAAGCGGTTGCCTATGTCGGCCGCAGGCTAGGTGTCACGGTTGAAGTATTCGCCTCTGAAAATGCCAATCCGGTCAAGATTGCGGCGATGCGTCGCTTCGGTGCAACCGTCACCCAAACAGGGGCTGATTTTGACGAAGCGAAAATCGCGGCCGCCGCCTACGCTGAAGAAAACGGGCTCTTCTATTTGTTAGATGGATTGGTACCTGAAATAGGTGAGGGTGCAGGCACACTCATGGTTGAGTTGGCTCATTACCCTACCAAAATCGACAAGTTCTACGTGCCGGTTGGAAACGGATCACTGATTAACGGCGTAGGCACATGGGCCAAGGCCAATTGCTCTGACATGCAGATCATCGGTGTGGTTGCGGCTGCCGCCCCAGCCATGCGTCTGTCTTGGGAAGCTGGCGAAGTCGTCAATACAAACACGGCCGACACCATAGCTGACGGCATCGCTGTACGGCTGCCAATCGCAGAGTCGTTGATCCCACTAAAAGACGCGGTTGACGACATCATCGAGGTGAGTGAAGCTGAGATTATCACAGCGATGCGCTTGATGTTTGAAAGCGAGAATTTGGTGGTGGAAACGGCCGGGGCTGTATCACTTGCAGCCATCGTCCAAAATGCAGAACAAGATACAGGTTTAACGGTTGCAAATTTAGTTTGTGGCAGCAATATTGACGCGGCCGGACGAGCAAAACACCTTCAGTAACTATACGACACACCGATGTCCAGCTCTCGAGCAGCCTCTTCAAAATTAGGACTGTGCTTTTTCTCGATCTCTGGAATAATTAGAAACCACACAATCTTGAAAATCGGAGATTTCCACACATGAAATTAGTCACCATAAAAGTTAACGATGAAGTCAAATTGGGAGCCATTCAAGGGGATCGAATTGTCGATCTTGAATACAACGGCACCATGGTAGACATGCTCAAAAGCGGCGATTTTGGCCTAGCTGCAGCCCAAAATGCAGCAGAAAAAGCAACCACCACCTACGCCATGTCAGAAGTAACCTTCTTGCCTCCCGTTGTCCGGCCGGGGAAAGTCATCGCTCTAGGGCGCAACTATGCAGCGCATGCGGCTGAAGGTGGCGCGGAGCCACCCAAGTACCCGATGCTGTTCCACAAAACGCATACCTCACTGATTGGCCATAATCAATCGATTGTGATTCCCCCTGTTACGAAAAAAGTGGACTATGAAGCAGAATTAGCCGTTATCATCGGAAAAACATGTTATCAAGTATCTGAAGAGGACGCGCTTGATTATGTCGCAGGATACGCTTGTGCGAACGATGTATCAGCCCGCGACCTGCAACGGCAAACGAGTCAATTTGCGGCCGGAAAAATGCTCGACACCTTTGGACCATTGGGGCCAGCTATGGTTACGGCCGATGAAATCGACGATGTGCAAGACCTGAAAATCAGCCTTGAGCTCAACGGTGAAACCCTGCAAAGCAGCAACACGAGTTGGATGATTTTCAAAGTGGCATTTACGATCGCATTTATTTCACAGATTTGTACGCTCGAACCGGGTGATGTTATCTTGACCGGGACACCTGAAGGAGTAGGCTACCCACGCAATCCGCCAATCTTTTTGAAACCTGGCGACAGTGTGACGGTTCATGTAGAGAAAGTCGGAAGTTTGACCAACTCTGTAAAGTAACACAGTGGCAATCAAGCATTCCATCAAAAAATATTATGAAAATCGGATTACTTAACGCCTGTACCCCGGCTGAAGAGCTTGAATTTAAAACGCTCGAGCTAGACAATTTTCGAGACTTTGTAAATCTTGTACCGAACAAGATCGAAATGCACGACTATCGAATTACCGAGGATGATTTCCCAAACAGCCCGGCCGAGTGCGACGGCTATATCATCACCGGCAGTCCGGCAGGAGCATATGACACCCATCCGTGGATTCCCAAGTTGAGCCAATTTATCCGCGATACCCATGCGGCGGGCATTAAAATGGTTGGCATCTGCTTTGGTCATCAGATTTTGGCACACGCCTTAGGTGGTGAAGCCAAAAAGTCAGAAAAAGGTTGGGGAATGGGGCTACGTGAATTCAATCTTGAAACTGAAGAACGCCCCGAGTGGCTCACACTCCCTGCCGACAACGGTGAATGTAATCTTTACTTTTGCCATCAAGATCAAGTCGTGACACTCCCTAAAAATGCAAAACGGTTAGCCGGGAGCGAGTTCTGCCCCAATGCGATGTTTACGCTAGATGATCAAATCTTAGGCATGCAGGGACATCCTGAATTCACGAATAAGACGATGGATGTGACTGTTGACTATTTCACCGGCAAACTTGACGATGACTTTATTGAAGAGGTTGTCTCTACAACCCAAACTGAAGTCAATCCAGATGACAAAGTTGCGGCCGAATGGGTCGTCAATTTCTTGGGAGCAGGTGTATAGGCATGGCGCTACTTCCTGAAAACCAAAAGGTTCTTGACCATTTCGCTGACCTACTCGCTGTACCGTCACCATCTGGGTATGAGCAAGCGGTAGCCCAAGTGGTGCGCGACAAGGTTGAGGCGATCGGCTACACGGCCGAAACCGACCCATCTGGGAATGTGCTGGTCCGCTTTGCAGGGCAAGACTCATCCCTCCCACTGACTTACTACGCCTCTCACATGGACGAAATCGGGATGGTCGTGACGAATATCGAAGCAGATGGCAAGCTGTCAGTAGAACGGCATGGTGGCCTGTTCCCGTTCAAGATCGGTGAACGGCCGGTGACGATTTTGGGCGACAAAGAGTCAATCACCGGTATCGTTTCAATGGGATCTACCCATTCAGCTCCGGGAGAAGGATCTGGCCATTCGTGGAGCAGCGTACGGATCAATACCGGGTTGTCCCCAGCTCAGCTAAAAGGTGTCGGTGTCCGTGTTGGCAGCCCGCTTGTTCCTGTCCGCGAAGGATGTGGCCCAATGGTGTTTGGCGATCCGGCTGACTCGCTGGTAGCCGCTTGGACCTTTGACGACAAACTAGGGTGTGCCGTACTTCTATCACTGCTTGAACATTTCAAAGCAACAGGCAAAGAGCCAATGGCGCCAACTGTCATCGCCTTCACTGTTGAAGAAGAAGTGGGTGGATTAGGGGCCAAGGCACTCTGCGGCCGTGAGCGACCGGAAATCTTTGTCGCCGTGGACGGACAACCGATAACGCCGAACAGCCCGCTTGCCCTGGACGGCCGTCCAGCCACCGTCACAAAGGATCGCTTGGCCGTGTATAACAAAGATTTAATCGTCGATTTGATCTCAGCGGCCGAACGGGCTGGAACTGAAATGCAAACAGTCGTGCTTCCCTCCGCCAGTGACGCAAGTCTCGTCTACTCTGTCGGCCTCGCAGATCGTGTTTTATGCTTCGGCCAAGTGCGCGAAAACAGCCACGGCTACGAAGTAGCACGTCTCAACGTATTTGGGAACGTATTACGAACATTAATTGAATTTATTGCGGCAAAGTAGCGAGGTGTCGAAGTAGCGGAGGCTGTTCCAATGGTCTCCGCCACTGCGCAAACCTCGCCACCCCGCTACTGAGCTGAAAAATGAGCGAACCAGAACAAGAAGGTGTCATCAAATTTAAGATGACTTACACACAAGCAGACCCGCTATCGGCCGAACAGCTATCTGAACTGAATGCATGGCGCAAAATCATGGTACTAATGGGCATGATCGGCC
>JBGCDP010000026.1:0-28106 GCA_045105475.1 Anaerolineae bacterium | reverse complement strand
CCGGCCGTAAATCCATGCCAGGCATCTTTTCCAGATGTGGCACCCACTGCTAAAAGCTTATCCAAAGCGCCAGCTTTCCCCTCAAGAACGTCGTGCCAATGTTCAGTTGCTTCGCCTGCAACAGCCGCCTGCAGAAATGCGGCCGATAGTGATGTGGTTCGGCCGATGGTAGCTTCCCCGATCATTTCGATAATCGCTTTGTCCAAGCCTAAAACGTGTAGCGCGTAGATCGTCCCCAATAGCACATCATCCCCTTCCGGCGTCAAACCAATCCCTCGACCTGCCAAGCGGCTCGCTGTGTCATGAATAGCTTGATTGTTTTTAGCACAGATGGCTTGATGCAAAGTTCGCATCATTGTCTCAACGTCATCTGTTAGCTGATGTTGAGTTTCAGCAATACTTGAGCAAGCAAAAGATTCCCAGTCTGGCCGAGCGTTCCACAGTTTACACGTTTTGATTGAAAAGAAATGATTGTTAATAGAAAAACCATTTTTTAGCGGGGCGAGTTTAATTGATTCGGCCGATCTGATTTGCTGAAAATGGGTGGGATCAATTTGACAGCTAAATGGCCCCAAGCCGACTTCGGCCGTGTGTAAAGCTAATATCTGATTCGATTGATTGATTAAATTACAAACGTAGTCAAAGTGATGCAGGATGCGAAAACTGTCAGACCGGGTCAGCCAATTTATTCCGCTTTGGGTCGTTTTTAATGGTGGCACTTTATGTGCCCTATTCAGACCCAACAAGCTCTTGATTCAGTGCTTCAAGCTCTTCTTGAGTGAGGCTATACGTAGCTGCGTCAACTAAATAGCGGTCGGCCGTTAGCTCTAGCGATTGCAAGGTTTCTTCTAACTGTGCTGTTTGATTTCCTTCAGGTTGGAGGGACATCGTCACAACATACAAATCTTTTTTGATCAACGATATGGCTTGAATGCGTAGGTTCCCACCGCTCTCTGTCGTTAGCTGGTAAGTTGCCTGTACACCAATTGCACCCCCCTGTGCCAAAGGCTCGGCTGCAACTAATGCCGTGAGGCTGCCTTTTTCTAAATACCCCGCTAGAACGTCTTGCTGAACGGCGTTTAAAAGCTGTTCGGCCGATTGGGCGTTATCTTCAGCAGGTCCAGCTACAAACAGAATCAATAGTTGATCGTCTTCTAATGTGCCTGTTTCTAAGACGGCGGGATCATTGGTCGCAATCGTTTGGCCAAAATAGTCAGCCACGTCCCAGCCGGCCGGATGTTGGAACCGATACCCGGCCGGGCTTTCAAATAAATTGAAGTCGTTTGCGTCTCCCGCTTCTTCATCGCTTTTAGGCGGGACCGTAGCTGGTAATGGAGGTGGTGCATTTTCATTATCTTCTGGGTTGACTCCAGGTTCGGCACTTTCTTGCTCTTGAACGTCAGTCTCTGCTGAATCTGCAGGGATATCTGTGTCGATGCTAGCAGGCGTGAGTGTTGGGACCACGACGACACCCGGTTCAGGTTGGCTAGGAGCCAGTCTGTCTAAAACTTGACAGGAAACTGCAGAAATGACGAGCAAAAACAATAAAGTCAATTGGTGGATTTTGTTTTTCATAAATTAAAAATGATAAAGGCTGATAAACACATCTGAAATAATTCTTTGAGGCTGCCCCAAGTATTAGGCTTTGATGACTATTTCCACCATTACCCACGTCAGTCTTGTAGGTAAGTAATCGGAACCTTATAATGTTCAACCATTAGCAACCTAACTGTTTTGTTTAGACGCTTAGAATCATACAGCCTAAAACGGACTCAGAAAAATTATAATTTAAATTGCTAAGCATACGACTCAGTGGAACACGCTACTTTACCCGATCAGGGCAGTGGCCTCATTTCGGTAAGTTCCTCACCTCGTATCTGACTATGCTAATGTTCCGGTCTTGGGTTTTAGCTATTGGTCGACCGTTTCTTAAGATTTGAGCATCATTGATACAAATTTTATAGTAGCAACGCTTAATATCTTTAAGCTAATCTCTACCTAGCTGTTAAAATCTAACAATTATAAGCGGCCGGTGTCCTGAACTTGGCGCATCTATATTAGAAAAACCGCTCAACCTTTTTACTTCGCTTTATCAATCGAGAACTCGATTATTTTCATGGATTCCTTTAAACAAACATACGAAAGCACAACTCAGCCAGATGGTGCCTCGAACTATTCGGCCGCCCCTGCATCTGATTATGAATCCCTCCACCAAAATGGAGACAGTCATGCGGTGCAAACCCGTGAGCAGACAACATCTTCTTCCACACTTATAAAAGAAATCCTCGAAACACTGCTTTTTACCTTTTTTGTCATATGGTTTGTAAAAACTGCATCGCAAAATTTCAGGATCGAAGGGGCAAGTATGCAGCCCACATTGCAAGAAGGGCAATACTTAATTGTCAACCGGCTGTCTTATTTTTTAGATGAGCCAGAAAGAGGCGACATCATCGTTTTGCACTTCCCCAATGACCGTAGTCGAGACTTTATTAAACGTATCATTGGTTTGCCGGGAGACAAGGTTTCAATCAGCAATGGGGAAGTTCGAGTGAATGATATTCTGATTGACGAGCCATATATCAAAGACCCTTCTCCCAATAATCAAACTTGGACAGTGACAGAGGATAGTTATTTTGTCATGGGGGATAACCGCCGGAACTCTAGTGACTCTCGTAGCTGGTCCTTTTTGCCCGAAGATGACATTATCGGGCAGGCATGGGTGGTCTATTGGCCCCCAAAGGATTGGCAGCTTGTTCCCCATTATGATCATTCAGAATTTGCTGAACCGGCCGGATAGCCTCAGGTAGTTAATTTTTAGCCAATTTTCACTAAACTTAAGTCATCAGTGACACAAATTTCACATTGTGGATTTTGTTCGACTGCTATACTTTTAGGTATATGGGTAGCAACAGAAATATTGGTCTGTATCAGATTTTAAATTTTAGGTGATAAATAGTGGCACACATTTTTGTCGTAGACGATGACGAACAACTTTTAAGAATGGTTGGCCTCATGCTTGAGCGTGGGGGACATTCTGCAACCTTGGTTAGTAATCCTATCGAAGCTTTGGACATGATGCGCGAAGATGTGCCCGACTTGGCGATTCTTGATGTGATGATGCCAGGTATGAATGGGTTAGAACTATGCCGAGAATTAAGAATCAGCAAAAGCACACGTAATATCCCTATTGTGATCCTGACTGCACGTGGCCCAATTGAAGATCGTGAAGAAGCTTTAGAGATTGGTGCAGACACCTACCTCAACAAGCCGGTCACCTCTATGGAGCTTTTAGACAATGTTGATAGCCTGCTGGCTAAAGCGGCCGAATCAAACGCTGATAGTGAACCAGAATTAGAAGCTGCCGATATCGAAGCTGATATTGGATCGGTGCTCGAACCCTCTTGCCAAACACTTGCGATGTATGGCTTATCAGGCGGTGTCGGGCGCACAACACTGGCCGTTAACCTAGCCTTACGCCTGCAACAGACGGTATCTGGCAAGGTTTGTTTAGTTGATTTAACAACGTCTGGTGGGCAGGCCGCTATGCATTTACGCCTTCAGCCCCGCCATGGTTGGGGCGCTTTACTGGCCGATGAAGATGTTTCATCTGGCGACATTGCCAAGCAAATAATTGAGCACAGCAGTGGGTTGCATTTGTTAGCGGCCCCGCTAATGCCAGCTTCTCCTGATATTTTGTCAATTTCAATTATAAAAAGGATATTTTCGGGGCTTACCTCAGACTATGCATTTGTTGTGTTTGATTTGCCGCCCATTTTATCCCCTGTTGCTAAATACATCTTGAGCAAGGTCGACACCGCTTTTCATATTTTTCGGCCGGAAGTGATTTCGGTACAAACGGCCGTGCGGGTTGAACGACTGACCCAGACAAAAGGGCCAGAGCTTTCTGAGCGATATTTTGTGCTCAATCAGGCGACGTCTGACTCTCAATTGGGGCGGGCTACAGTAGAACGTGGGCTAAATGCAACGATTGATTTTCATATCCCATTCGATAAAGCTCAATCTAAAGCGATGATCCAAGGGACGCCTTTAGCGATGAATGAGAGTGAAACAGCGATTTCAAGCGGCGTTTCTGAAATTGCTGAGAAGATTTCTCAAAAGCTGCTGGCAAAAGTTTAATCTGAGATTGGGACGGCTTTATGAGCTATTTGTCTGCTACCTGCCCTAAAATTCGGCCGTTAGATTTCCAATCTGTAAACCATCAGGGAGAACAGGTTTGGCTCGTGCGTGATCCGCATGAAATTACATCTGCGCAACTGATCTTGCCACCAGTTCTTGCCCAGATGACCGTTTACTGTGATGGCTTACATGACATCCCCTCAATTTATGCAGCATTAGAGCGCGACCTAGGTGGGCAAATTCCTCAAGGGGTTCTTGAAGAGGCGCTTGAAACGTTAGATGAAGCCTGCATGCTCGACAATGATCGCTTTCAGCAAAAGAAAGATGAGGTTGTTGCTGAGTTTCGGCAGGCTGAATTCCGGCCGATGACTTTAGCTGGGCTAAACTATAGTCAGGATCTAACTGAATTGGCTAAACAATTTGCGGCATATGCGATAGATGATGACCGGGCTAAAATTGCTGAGTGGGACAGTTGGAACGGCCGGGGGATTGTATCACCCCATATCGATTACCAGCGTGGCGGCCGGGCGTATGCTCAAACATGGGCTCGCAGCAAACGTGCAGTGGCTGAGGCTGATCTGGTCTTGATGTTTGCCACTGACCATAAAGGTGGCCTTGGAAGCCTAACGCTTACAGAAAAGCCGTATGAAACGCCGTATGGGATTTTGCCCACAGAAGTGGAGCTGGTGCAAAAGCTAGCCAAATCAATCGGTAAGCGAGATGCGTATCGCTTGGAGCTTAATCATCGGAAGGAACATTCAGTCGAACTATCGGCCGTTTGGCTACACCATATTGCACATCAGGTTCGCCCCAATAATCCACCGCCGATGGTGCCGTTACTAATCGGTTCGTTTAACCATTTTGTGACAGGAAATGGGCATCCAGCACAAGATCGCCAGATGATGCGTTTTGTCGAAACGCTCCAAGAAACGACGGCTGGAAAGCGTGTCTTGTGCGTCGCCTCAGTCGATTTGTCTCATGTTGGGCCGGCATTTGGCGATGATTATGTGATGGATGAGGCTAAACGCACCGCTTTGGTTGAAGCTGATTCTAGTCTGATGGATGCCGTTGTGGCTGGAGATGAAGAGCGCTTCTATTCTGAAATTGCTGGGATGCAGGATCGGAATAAAGTATGTGGATTTAGCCCACTTTACCTTATGCTTAAATTTATGGGGGAAACCACGGGGACTCGCATCGCTTATGAGCATTGCCCGGCCGATTCTGAAGATGAATCGCTCGTTTCAATTTGTGGTTTGCTTCTAAACTAAACTGTCGATAGTTGGGAAAACAAAAAGCGCGCTGGTAAAAAATACCCGCGCGCTTTTTGTTTTTAGCTTTGCTTCTTCGTTTAACTATTTTTGACGTATTGAGTCAATGATTGCAGCCACAGCCACAATGGCGGAGAAACCAATAATCATTGTTCCTACCATTAATACAAATGTCATTTCGTAGTTTCCTCCAGATGGCATGCCATCCTTAGCTTTTCTTCTTCTTCCAAACTGTAGATTCCAAGCGTGAATTATCCATGAAATAGTGCCTGAGAACTAGGACAAAGGTACTGAAAATATCAGATACCAACCTAGCAAATTGCACAAATGCTAAGAAATTACATTATTTGAGAAGAATAGCAGATACCGTTGCTGCTTAATGTAAAAAGGTTTTATATCGCCCTATTCTTGGTGTCATTTTAAAAAGATGATACAACCTACACAATATGACAATCTGGTCTATTTATATGGTTCGCTGTGCGGACAATAGCTTGTATACAGGCATTACAACCAATGTTGAGCGACGCTTTTCTGAACATGCAGAGGGGAAAGGGGCCAAATATCTAAAAACTCGTCGGCCGTTTAAGTTGGTGTTTCAACGGCCGGTTGGAGACCGAAGCCAAGCTTCAAAATTAGAGTATGCGGTTAAGCAATTGCCAAAAACAAAGAAAGAGCTGATTGTGACTGGGAAGTTTGATGTGATGGGTCTACTTAGTAAAAACTAAAGATCGACAATAGAGTTATCCATTGCCGATCTTGATGAGTTTGAACACCTTGATGTTAGCGGGTTGCGAACGGTAGATAAATCTGGCTTACAATTTCACTGGGGTCTAAGCTGCGATTGAGCATTCCTAGCGGTGCATCTTTTGATGAGGTGTCATAGAAGCGGCCGATGTTTGGGAATACCGTTTCAAGCTCACTTGGATCTACACCAAACCAGAGCGCTATTTCAGCAAAATATTCATCGCACGATGTGGTTGGAATCAATCGGCCGCGCCCGGTATCGAGCGGATTGTCTTCATAGAGCATTGGGTATTCTCCGTAGATACGTTTGCCTCGAACCGCACCGCCCATCACCATATGGTTCCCGCCCCAAGCATGATCGGACCCTTGCCCGTTTGATGTCAATGTGCGGCCGAAATCGCTGGCTGTGAACGTTGTGACATTGTCATGAAGACCGATTTCTTTCATGGCAGAATCAAATTCTTTCATCCCTTTACTGACCAAAGAAAGCATTTCCATTTGATTGTTGAGTACCTCATCATGGTGGTCCCAACCACCCAAAAGGACAAAAAATGTCTGGCGGCGGAAGCCCAGCGTTTTGTTTGCAGCGATTGTTTTAGCCACCATGCTGAGCTGATTTGAGACTTCGTTGTCTGCAAATTCAGTTGTAAATGGGGTGATCCCTTCAATGGCAGACGCAAATAGAGCTGAGCCGTCCATTGCCGATTTGGTGCTCTTGGTAAATGTTTGATCAAATAGATTTTGATACTCAAGGTCCAACATTGACTCGATAGCCGCATTACGCAGCGTGTGAATTGGGCTCCAATCATCATCGTGTCCGTAAATTTGAACCGCACCGCTGCCCCATGGGACCACGCTGTATTCTGTGAGGGTTTGACCCGTTTGAAATAGATTGTTTCCAGCCAGTGAGATGTTCATTGAAATTGTGTCGTTGTCATTCAATGAATTAAGCAGGTCGGCCGTCCGGCCCCCCCAGCCAAATCCGGTGCGCTTATCTGGTACTGAAGTTTGCCAATGCATGATTTGATCACTGTGAGAGTACAAGCCTAAAGGTAAACGGGCGGTTTCATCTTCGATGCTCGCTTTAGTAACTGGCTCAATTAGCGTGCCCACGTTTGCGACAAAGGCGAGATCACCATCGTTAAAAAGCTGGGCTACTTCTGGCATCGCTGGATGTACACCAAACTCGCGGCCGTCTCCGCCTTGCTGATTAAGTGGGATGAGATCCCCTTGTGGTAGCGCTAAGTCAGCTCTGATTGTTGAATATTCGTTGTAATCACTGTTGCTGCGGGGCACGAGCATATTGAACGAGTCGTTACCGCCTGCTAGGAAAATGCAGACCATCGCTTTGTAATCATCGCTGCCGGCTAGGCTGTTGGCTGAAAACGATGGACCAGATGGCAGACTTTGGGCCGCGGCCGTGTTTGCCATGCGCAAATTGAGTAAAGTTGAAAATAATGATGAAGAGCCAACTGCTGCACAGCTTGCTTCACCTAAAAACCGTCTACGTGTTGTTTTATAAGTCATGAGATTTCAGGTTTTCGATTTCAGATTGGGGATTTGCGACAATGTTTCTAATTTGTGGAAGAGTCGCTGATTCAAAATTCGAAATCGTTAATGTTTTATAGTTGGATTGCGTAGTCTGGGCTAACCATGAATAGGTATACTGCGAGTTTGACAATTTCAAACGGCCGATCAGCATCTTCACCCAATCGGTCTGTTTCTGTCATGCCGATCAGTGCTGTTTTAATAACGCCGCGCATGCCAGGTGATAAGGTGCCATACGTTAGCAGTAGGTCGAGATGGTCAATCAAAGCGTCTAGATCGTCGGTTAGAGCAAGTTCAGTGCTCCAGTCCGGTTTAGGATGATCTACATCATATGCGACCCCATGAATCGGATAATCTGGATCCGGTAAATTCATGACTGTCCCCCATTCGAACTCTGCATAAATCACGTTCATGAGTGAGATGGCGGTGTAGCTATTTAGCAGTTGGAATTCAGGTGCTGTCAGTCCGGCCGCACTAATGGGGCCAGGTGGCCGATAGTCTGGTGAGAAAAAGTTAAACACACTGGGCGCATTAAACATATATTGGCGGAGTTCATCTTGAAGCGTCCAGCCTGCATCCCAAAATTTGTTTTGTGGGTTTGAGTAGTTAAATGCCCGGAACAGATGGGTGTAGCGAAAAAATGGCTCACGTAGCTTTCCAGCTGTTGAGTCTTCGATATAGCTGATGTTACGCGCTTCGTCATCTAGCAAAATAGCGCGGACGACCGCCTGCAAGTCACCACGCTCCCCGCCGCCGTTGTCATTAAATACGGCCGTAATGCGGGAGATGTACGCTGGAGATGGATTGGACTTGACCAGCCGTTGTATGAGCAAACGGCCGATAAATGGGCCTACATTTTGATGATTAAATAGGTGGTCCAGAGCCTCATTGACATCTTCCAAGGTCGTTTGCCCGGCGGGAACGACATACCCATTCAGCAAGGTTTTAGCCCCTGGCTCATGTTCTTCATCGAACACTTTCATTGTCTGGACTGATGTGTATCCGTTGAGCCAAGAAGATGTGATATCTGCGTCATAGTTAATCGTTGGATCACCATCATGGTCATACGTCATACCCGTAAAGATTTTGGCAAACTCTGTGATATGGCTATTGTCATAAGTGGGAATCGGGTTGCCGTTGGTATCGAGCTGCAGTGAGCCATCTTCATTGAGTAGAAAAAGCCCAATGGTGAATAGCTGCATAATTTCGCGAGCATAATTTTCGTCAGGAAAGCGCCCTTGGCTTTCATTCGTTTTCCGGTTTCCAGCGTGGCTTAGAAACGTTCCCATAATCGGGCTCAGCGTGACTTCGTAGAGAAGGTCACGGAAGTTGCCAAATGCATGCTTTAGGAGCATGTCATACCATCCGCCTATGCCGTTTCCAAAGCTGTATAGATCAGAATTTTCGGTTGAAATGACAAAGATTTCGCTGAAGGCTAACGCAACTCGTTGGCGCAACAAATCGTCACCCATCATCAGTGCATCCCACAAGGCAAAGCGGAAAACAGATCGGTCTGGTGAGGATGTCGCGATTTCCGACACAGGGAAGATCTGGTAAATCGCTTCTAAGATTTCGCTTTGGGGTGTATTAAACTGCTCCTCAAGCCATGCTTCAATACCGATATTGTCTACATAATTGATTAAGTTGATATCGGCCCCAAGTGTGGTTTGGGCTAAAAAACGAGAAATAATTTGTTTGTCAGTAAGGTCTGCTTGGCGTGTGCCATCCTGTTGGCGTAGCCGCTCCGGATCGAAGGCTGGGGAATTTGCTACGCGGCGGAAAAACTCACGTCTGTCAGTTGTATTGCTCATTTATTCTCTCCTTAAATGACTGGAACAACGGTTCGTCGTTGGTCATTTATCTTAAGGCAATGGTGTGATGTGGTGTCTTCTTAAGCTTTTTCGTAAGGTAAGGAAACCTCTAAAAGCATTTACGAAAGGTAAATTAAGAAACATTGAACCTGTTAAAAGTGTAAGAAAACGGTGGCAGATAAGGAACCTAATTCGGATAAGCGGTTAAATTTGAAGGATATGGGGTCAAAATCTTATTTGTTTAGGGCTTAAATAATTTTATGGCATTAGGAAGACGGCGGACACAATTAGAAGAGGATACAGAAAAAGGGAAGCTTAACAGAGAGTATTTAGCCACCTTCGGCCGGATATGGTTCTATATTCAGGCTAATCGTGGCTGGCTGGTTATTTGGGGTATCGGATTAATTTTAAGCTCTTTGATGGGGCTTGTCTTACCCCTCGTGGTACAGCGGCTGGTCGATGGCGTGCTTATCGACGGAGATGAACTACAGCTGATGCAGTTGGGCCTAGGGCTGACCGGGGTCTTTTTTCTTCAAGCGATTTTTAGCTTCATTCACCAAATTGTCATCGCCTATGTGGGGGAAAGCACGATTGCTGCCATTCGTATTGCGGTGTATGGCCACCTACAAAAAATGTCTCTGCGCTTTTTTGCAGATAATCGCACCGGGGCGCTAATCTCGCGGGTCACCAATGATGTGTCGCTGTTGCAAACAACAATCACAAGCACATTATCAACGATTTTACGCCAAATCGTGACGCTTATTGGTGCGGCCTCGTTGCTCTTTTATCTTAATTGGCGATTGACCCTTGTGATTTTAACCGGGGTTCCGATAATCTCGCTCGTTATTTTTACACTCGGCCGCCGAATTCGATCGGCCCAATCTGAAGTACAGGATAATTTAGCTGAAGCGGCCAATGTGCTTGAGGAAACGGTGTCTGGTGTTCGTATCGTTAAATCTTTTGCGCGGGAGCCTTATGAGATCGGCCGATTTTCTGACCGTATCGGTGACACCCTGAATAGCGCGATGCGAGCCGCCTGGCTCAAATCGATCTTGTCCCCGACGATTGGCTTTTTAGCCTTCATGTCGATTACGCTCACGCTGTGGTTTGGGACCAATGAGGTGCTCAACGACAATCTGACGGTGGGTGAGTTGGTCTCGTATCTTGTGTATACGATTATGATTGCAGCCCCGATTGGGGCATTGGCCAACTCAATCGCACAGTTCCAGTCCGCATTGGGGGCGGCCGACCGGATCTTTGGCCTGCTTGATACACCCGCTGAAATTGAAAGCAAACCAGGCGCTCAACCATTGCCTGAAGTGGTTGGGTCCGTTACGTTTGATCAAGTTGATTTTGACTATGGTAATCAGGCGGCCGATGATGATTCAGTTGCGATTTTAAAAGAGGTGTCGTTTGCGGCCGAAGCTGGTTCGGTAATTGCGTTAGTAGGCCCCAGCGGGGCCGGAAAGTCAACGCTGGTGAACCTGATTCCTCGCTTCTATGATGTCAGGCAAGGTGCGTTATTGATCGATGGGTATGACGTGCGTGATATTGAGATCGAGAGTTTGCGTCAGCAGATCGGCATTGTGCCACAAGAAACGCTTCTGTTTTCAGACACAGTAAAGAGCAATATTCGGTATGGGCGTTTAGAGGCGACAGACGAAGAGGTTGTTGAGGCTGCACGGGCCGCGAATGCACACGATTTTATTTCAAATGATTTGCCGCACGGCTATGAAACCCTGGTCGGGGAGCGTGGGGTGAAGCTTTCTGGCGGCCAGCGGCAGCGGGTGGCTATTGCACGAGCGATTCTTAAAGACCCTCGTATTTTGATTTTAGATGAGGCTACATCGTCTCTTGATAGCGAAAGTGAGCACTTGGTGCAAGAAGCTCTCGATAATTTGATGGGCGGCCGAACATCGTTTGTGATTGCGCATCGACTATCGACGATTCAGAATGCGGATTGGATTTTAGTGTTAGATGAAGGCCGAATTGTTGAGCAGGGGACGCATACTGAGCTTTTGGCCCATCCTGATGGACTGTACAAACGGCTGCATGATATGCAGTTTATGCGCTAAAAGCGTTCTTTAGTCACTGTTTTTTGCTAGGCTCATAAGCATATCCTCTACATCACGGGGGTTCGAAACGCCGATAAACCCACCACGAAAGACACGAGAGGTGGAGCCTGAGCCTAAGGGAATATGGATTCGGGGGCCGCTGTTTCGGCCGAAATTTATATCTCCAACGCTGCTCCCTCGGCCGAAACTAATCGAATTGCTCTGTGCTCGAGTGGCTGTTTGTTTCGAAAAGAAAACGTCACCTATTTTGTCATTGCCAACCCGTTTGATTTCATCAAAATCTTTGGGTTGATAGCTGGTTACTGATTTGCGAGGTAGGCGTTGAATGATTAAGGCTCGCTGGTTGGTGATTGCATAGACGGTAAAAAAAGCGCCGATGAGCTCCCATAGAGGATTCAGAAACGTCCTCAATGCATTCAGTACGACGAATAAAAAGATAGCACCGAAGAAATAAGGGAATAAGGTTGGGATGCCTTCATTAAAAGGGCCAGATGAAAAGTTGGAGCTGAATTCGATAAATCGGTTAAAAATAAAAATTGCGATGCCAACAAAAACAACGGCGAAAAGGAGCTGGCTAATCTGAAATTTTGATTTTGCAATGCTCATCGGGTTTGGCTTACCCGCCCACCAAATAGTCTCATCCCCTCCGGCCGCTTCTTCTTCTAAAATTTGCTGCGATGCTTGATCTAGATTTAGCTTATAGTTCATTGGACTTCCTGTGTTAATTGACCTTTCATGCTTAGCCTGTGACATGACTATCTCAAATTTACCGTTACGTTGGCGTTACAGCATTTAACCTGGCAATCATTATTGACCAAAGTATTATCGTAGGCAAAAGTTTTATTGGAGAGAAAAATGAAATTAAGCGATTTTAAGGTGTTGACCTTTGACTGTTATGGGACGTTGATCGATTGGGAAAGCGGGATGCTGGCAGGTTTAAAGCCACTGACTGATCAGTTGAGTCATGAATTGAGTGCGGATGAGATTTTAAACGCGCACGGCCGGCATGAATCGACTCAGCAGGCCTATACGCCAACGATGGTCTATCATGATGTGTTGTCGATCGTTTATAAACGATTGGCTGAAGAATGGGGTGTTCCCATATCTTGGGACGAATGTTTGACCTACGGGCAATCGGTGCAGCATTGGCCCGCTTTTCCTGACTCTGCAGAAGCTTTAAGGTATTTAAAAGAGCACTATAAACTGGTGATTCTTTCAAATGTCGACAACAAAAGCTTTGCAGCTAGTAATGCGAAGCTGGGTGTGAGTTTTGATGCGATTTATACCGCCCAAGATATCGGCAGTTATAAACCGGCCGACGCTAACTTTGACTATATGTTGCGGCATTTGAGTGGATTGGGTCTAGAAAAGAGAGATATTTTGCACACGGCCGAAAGCATGTTTCATGATCATCAGCCTGCTAATCGCCATGGTTTAGCCAACTGCTGGATTTATCGCCGATATGACAAAGAAGGGTTTGGTGCGACTATGAACCCTGGAGAAATGCCTAGCTACAATTTTCAGTTTAATAGCATGGGAGAGATGGCAGAAGCGCATCAAAGCGAATAGTTAAACTAAAATCATGTGGCACAAACTAAGACTCGTTTGTGCCACATGGTTAGGTAGACCTTATGTATGCTTAACGATATTCTGGATTTTCATGATCAAAGCGACAGCCTGCGTCCCACTTAGACCGCTGATTGCCGTGGACTGGGAAGCCACCTAAATCTTTGAACATCTTCGCCATGTGCATGAGATTCCAAGTCATAAAGGTTGTGTTCCGGTTGGTGAAATCATTTTCAGGGCCGCCGGAACCTTTATCAAGATAGCTGGGGCCAGGGCCTGCTTCACCTAGCCAAGCGGCATCCGCCTGTGGTGGAATTGAATAGCCTAAATGTTGTAAAGAATAAAGGATGTTCATGGAGCAATGTTTTGCACCATCTTCGTTGCCTGTGATTAAACAGCCGCCGACACCGCCGTAATAGGCGTATTGTCCAGCCTCGTTCAGATCCCCTGATGTGGAATAGAGGCGTTCGATTACTTTGGTGCAAACTGAAGATTTTTCACCGAGCCAAATCGGGGTGGTGATGACTAGAATATCGGCCGCCCGTACCTTTTCATACAGTTCGGGCCAATCATCTTTTTCCCAACCGTGTTCTTTCATATCTGGATTTACACCATAAGCGATGTTGTAGTCAACCGGCCGAATATCTTCAACTTGTACGCCATTTTTTTCCATAATCGCTTTTGACATATCGATTAGACCTTGCGTATGTGACATGCCGGGAGAACGTTTAAGCGTGCAATTAAGGAATAGTGCTTTTAATCCAGAAAAATCAATCGTGTTTGTTTCACAATCGTGTAACTGTTGTTCGCTGAGAGTCATAAAATCTCCTAAATGAGGTTGTTAGTGGCCATCTGGCCTTGAAAATAATTTGTTGGCTTTTGGGCTCAACGCCCAAATGGGTCATTGGGAAGGCTGTATTGTTGACAGGGGTGCCACATTGATTCTTACCCTTTTTTAGCATTTTGACAATGTTTGGAACAAAGTAGTTTGCGGTAAGGGGTGGTTGAAAAATGCATGAAAGTGCAATAAAATGCAAATAAATGCATGCGCGCTGATTTTCTACCCGTTTATTTCATGAAATCTAATTACTTGCCTGAAGAAAGGCGACAACACATAAACGAAATATTGATACGAGAAGGCAAGGTTGCAGTGCCTGATCTGGCTCAGCGGCTGGGTACGTCCGTTGATACGATACGTCGTGATTTAAAAGATTTGGAGAAATCAGGTTTATTGACGCGTGTTCATGGAGGAGCGTTGCCCCGTTCGCCGGCCGCTAATTCGTACCATACACGGCAAACTCAAAATCGGTCGGCCAAGCAAGCGATTGCGATTGAAGCTGGCAAGCTTATCCAGCCGAATCAAATTGTGTTTATGGATGGAGGGACAACCGCTTTAGAGGTGGCTCGTCACCTGCCAATTGATCTTGAAATAACCATTGTTACAGTGAGCCCACCAGTGATTGTGGCCGTTAGCCAATATCCATATATCAATGCGATTATGTTGGGGGGGACACTCGATTCAGCTTCGATGACTGTCGTTGGGGGTAATACGATTGATGCGCTTAGCCGAATGCGAGCAGATGTGTGTGTGTTAGGTGTTTGCAGCCTCCATGCAGAGCTTGGGTTAACCACACCACGGTATGAAGAGGCCAGAATCAAAACCCAAATGATTAATAATTCGGCTGAAGTTATCGCCGTAACGACGAGTGATAAATTTGGGACGGCCGCACCTTTTTTCGTTTCAAATATTGAGGACGTCACCCATATTGTGACCGAACATTCTGTAACCGATGAGCAGGTAGCCCCCTTTGTTGAGGCTGGTATCCAAGTGGTTAGAGCAAAGAACGAGCCTTATCTCAATTTAAACTTTCGCTAAAGCTGATGACTTTTAAGCGGAGTGTATGCAATTAAAAAGTATCTATTATGAAAAAAAACAACTCTAGTGCGATCATCGTGATTGTGATCTTATTTTCTGCGTTTGTCCTTCTAGCTATGCCGGGGGCGATTACAAGCGTTGGTTGGCCGTCAATTCGAGATGAGTTTGGTTTGCGTCAAGATTCGATTGGGCTGCTGTTAATTATGAGCACTATTGGACACTTGATTTCCGGTGCCTTTAACGGCCGTCTGATGTACCTGTTTGGCGGCGGCCGGGCCTTACTGCTTTCGCTTGGCGTGTATGCACTGGTCTTATTTGGATACTGGCTTACCCCAAGTTGGATTCTGATGGTTGTATTGGGGCTTGTTGGCGGTTGGGCGGCTGGCACCATAGATGCAACCGGCAACACCATCGTGGCTGCTCGATATAACGACCGAATTATGAATTGGCTGCACGGCTTTTTTGGGGTGGGGGCCACTCTTGGACCACTGGTTATTTCGCTCGTTGTTGCCTATGGCTCCGACTGGCGCGGTGGAGCGTTCATTTTTGGAGCGCTGCTGCTGAGTATGTTCTTGGTTGTTTTGATTTTACGGCCGTTTAAATCTGACAAAGATTTGATTGAACAAGATGATGAGACTGGAGAGGAATCATCTGTACCCGGACGTGAAACCCTCTCAAAGTTTTCGGTTTGGGTCGCTATTTTATTTTTCTTCTTTTATGGTGGGGTTGAAGTTGCGATTGGCCAGTGGAGCTTTACGATTTTTACCGAATCGCGTGGACTTAGCCCTGAGCTGGCCCGTTTGTGGGTGAGCATCTACTGGGGAACATTTACAATCGGCCGATTTGTGTTCGGGGTCATCTCTCATTGGCTGCCTATGAACCGCTGGCTGCGCATCTGCTTGGTTAGCACCTTGCTATCAGTTGTACTGCTGTTGTTTCCAAATCGGCCCGTTTTAGGCGTTCTGGGACTGGCTCTTTCAGGCTTGGCACAGGCGCCTATATTTGCGACCCTCATTTCGAATATGCCTAAGCTTGTCGGCCGAAAGCATACCTCAAATGCGATTGGCTATGTCGTAGGTGCCGCCGGAATCGGATTGGCCATTCTGCCGTGGGTAGCAGGTATCTTGGCTGAACGCATCACATTGGAAGCGATCCCTCCGTTTATTCTATTGATGTCTATTGTATTGGTAGGATTGTTTGAAGTGATGGTTAGAACCACCCCAGATAGCCAAAGCTAAGTTAATTCCCAATTTGGACAAATTGAGCCGACAGACTTAGCTGACCCTCGGCCGATTGCAGCCATGCTGCAAGTTGCCGCAGCTCCCCTTTTGGCTCACTTAGAGCGACCAGATAGATCGGAATAGTCAGCGGATATTGCTGGCTACGAACCGTATTAAACTGGGGGAATAGGCTATCAACCGGCACGATTTGGACCGCCATCTCAGTATCGATGGCTGATGTTGGCATAAATCCAATCGCACCCTCTGTATTTTCGACAGCCTGAAGCATGTCATTCAGATTGAGTGGCACAACGGCGGAAACATCAAACGGCCGGTTTTCCATCACACGCTCATTAAACTGTTTCTGAATTTCAGATTTACCCCCCATCACAAAAAGTGAGATGGGGAGATTCTGTCCAGAAAACGGCTGCCAATTTTGCTGGTCTCGCGTAAAAATCTGCTGTAATTCAGCGCGGGATAATGAGTCAAGGGTAAGGTCTGAATGGGCGATGATGGCAATACTGTCCAATGCGACCGGCATCGTCCAAAAATCAAGTGCGGCCGGTTTTTGGTAAACAAACATTCCATCTAACTGTTCTGTCCTGACCTGTTCTTGGAGCTCATCTTTTGTGTTGCGCACAAACAATATTTGAGGCCGCGGGTCTTGCACATTGATATGCTCGGTGAGAATCGATTCAAACGTAGCGAGGTTTGAATCGATTCCGATGTGTAAAACAGGATTGGTTTGGGCTGTAGGGATAGCGGGAGCAGGTGGAGGTGGCTGAACTTCTATGCAGCTGCTGAATAGCAAACTGAATGCCCATATGAGCCAAAGGCTTGGATTTTTGATGAGATGTCTAAACACGGAACTCGCTCGCAAGGGTATCGACTAACGCCCTAATCTTCTCAGAAGTGGCTGTGTGAAACGAACTAGCTCACGGATGGCTAATAGCTGACTTACACCGAAATAAACGAGTACACCGACTGCACCACCGGCCGGAATGAGAATCAGCGGCGATTCAAACGGAATGAATCGTAATGTAAAGACAACGGCCGGAATCATAACTGCGGCCGCAACCCCCATTCGCCAAGCGCCGTCTATTAGATCAGCTGCACCAATGCCGTTGAGCTTATTGCGTAGCAGAAAGACTAAAACAATGACTTCGATCCAGTTTGAGAGTGAAAAGCCTAAGGCTATTCCGCCTGCTGGATCAAGCCCGGCAGCTGGAAATAATTGGAATGCAAATAATATGCTCAAGCCGATCATAACG
The DNA here is from genome assembly GCA_045105475.1 of Anaerolineae bacterium. Classification (GTDB taxonomy): domain Bacteria; phylum Chloroflexota; class Anaerolineae; order Promineifilales; family Promineifilaceae; genus WTJY01. The sequence goes on along the minus strand of JBGCDP010000026.1, from coordinate 10,590 downwards.
GGGAGCTGGACCAACGCTGCAATGACCGGGGTCCATGTGTCTTGTAGCGAGTAAAATGCGCGAGCAATGACTTCAAGTCCGGCTAAAGGCAAGATGGCAAGTGCATAGAAAAAGAGCAAGCCTGAGACGAAATCGGTATCGGCCGAGGTAAATTCACCCCGTTCAAGTAAAAGCATGACGGTGGGCCTGCGCAACAGAATCAGGCCAATGGTCATAGGTAAGCCTAAAAATAAAATGGAGCGTAGGGCCGAAGTGAGTATTCGGCGCATTTCAGTGTGGTTGCCTTCGGCCGCTAAGGCTGCCATTGTTGGGAATGAAACGACGCCGACCGCCTGCCCCAGTAGACTGTAGGGGACGAGCATAATTTGATTGGCGTTGTTCAAACCAGCAACCGTGCCGGTCAGCATTGAGCGCGCTAGGGTCGGTACAATAAATGGGTTTAGATAGCTAAATGAAAGCCCAACGATACGCGGACCCATGAGGGTCAGAACCTGGCGCACACCGCCGTCCCCTGTCTGAAATATCGGCCGATAGCGAACGCCATTTTGAAGAAGTGCAGGTATTTGGACCAGGGCGTGCAAGGCGGCCCCGATGACTGCGCCCCAAGCCGCCCCCATGATGTTGGGGGCGAAAAACACGGTCCCTAAAATAATGCCAAGGTTATAGAGCACGCCCGCCACGGCCGGAGCAAAGAAGTGCTGCTTTGCGTTCAAAGCGGCCATAAACAGCCCGCTAGCCCCAAAGATAACGATAGAGAGCAGCATGACGCGTGTCATTGGTACGGCCAATCTGAGTGTTTCTTCCCAATCAGGTTTGGAGATGTCTATGTAGAGCTGATAGATGATCGACTCGGTAAAAATTGCGGCCAACCCAGCCAAAACGACCATTAGCAACAGAATTAAATTGAGTACGGCCGAGAATAAGTCCCAGCCCGCTTGTTCGTCATCTTTTGCAAGGTAGCCCGAAAATGTTGGAATAAACGCAGACCCCAATGCGCCTCCAGCCACGATGCCAAACAGTAAATCGGGTAGCCTTAAAGCTAAGTAGAAGGCATCCGCCTCAACGTTGATCCCATAATAATTGCTGATGGCTGAAACTTTTAGCAGGCCGAAAAAGCGAGTGAGCAAAAAGAATAGCGCCACAACACCGGCCGCGCGGAACATACGGTTACCCGAAGTTTGATTTTTGCTCATAGGGGGACAAAACCAGAGAACCAAGAATAGAGAATATTGCCTGCCTCGCCTTTAATCTCTATTCTTGGCTCTCAATTTTGCTATTGATAAATAATGACTGAAGGTTGGGGACTTAAACTCATGACATCATTAGGACTCATCACGGGGGCGTCCCAATCATAAAACAACTTGAAGCCACCATATTCAAAACCGGGTTCATTGGCATACTGATTGTAGTCAACAATTTTTGTTCCGGGTGAGCCATAGCCATCTGCATCAATCACCAACTCAACAAATGGGAAGTTTTGAATCTGCTCTTTATTCCGAATCATGCTGTCTTCGAATTGGTGAATAATTAAGACCTTGTTCATGCCAATTTCAAAACCAACGCCATTTAACTTTGCTTGAATCGTATTGATTTGTTCGGCCGTCATTGTGCCTAACTGCTGGCCGGGAATCCCGCCTTCAAGCATCACAAATTCTGGGTCGATGGCTAAATGCACATGTGGGTCGTACATCAGCCCCCATAGTCGATCAAACTCTACTTCAATGTCTGCGTGAGCCGGTTGAATATCCAGAATAACTGCAAACCCATTGTCTTTTGAAGCAGCGATCCAATCTTGGATAATGCCCCAATCTAGCCAGTGATTATAATCTTCATCTGGGCCGGGAAAGTTGTCCGCAACGGTTGTGATGATGTGGTAGGTGGGTACAATGAATTTGCCGTTTTGTACATGCGGTTGATATTCTGCACGTAAATTACGGAGAGCCCCATTGGTAAAGTAACGTGGTACAGCACCTAAAATACCTAAGCTTGGTCCTTGTGGTGAGCCGTAGTAGCTAACCATTGTAAACTGGCCTAAATAAGATTGAGGCGACCCGGGCACCAAATTGAGTTCTGGCAATGGGACGGGCGGTGGCGGAACAGGTGTATCTGTTGCGAGAGGGGTAGCCGTAGCCGTGGGTGTTGCTGTATTTGTTGCCGTAGGCGTAAACGTAGGTGTGTATGGGCTTGTAGGCGAGGCTGTAATTGTTGGTAATGCTGTCGGGGTTGATGGTTCAGACAGAATTGGTGCTGGTGTTGCCGTATCCGGAACAGGAAGTGAGGTTGGCAATTCTGTCGGTTCTTCCGAACTTACAGCTGCAATTTCTCCCTGATTCTCATTTGGTTCAGTGGTTGTACAAGCGATGAGTAATGCCAAAGGCACAAAGAATAAAAGAAATTTGAGTTTTTCCACGTTTCTCTTCCAGGTCTGAAGTAAACAACTAAACATTTGTGCCAATCAGACTGGAGAGCCATGAGTGTCCAAATTATTTACAGCAGCATTCGGTTGGTTTGAATTTAGCTAGTTCAGGTTTGCTTCTATAGAATTGCATAGCCTCAGAGTAGCTTTTTTTTAAGGGTAAAAATTTGAACTAAAACAGCGGTATAGCCCCGCCATGCCGTGTGAAAACTGTGGATTGAACCTGCGTACGCAGGTGGGAATATTCTCAAACGGAGGTCTGCCTCGCCGTAGCTACTACATATCGCGCTTGCATGTCAATTCCCCTTCAAAAAAAGCGTTGGCTCAAGACATGAAACCATCACAAACATGGTAGGGTGGCGAAGATAGTAGCACACAGAAAATACCCTCGCAATAACCCTTTTCTAACAATAATGATTCATTGATAAATCATTAATTTCTGTCAAGAAAATAGAAAGCTTATATCGCTAACAATATTGTCTGTATTCAAACAGCATTGTTAGCTTCAGCGTCCTATCTTTAGGGTAAAGGAGTGCTTGTTGGTGGAAAGCTAACCGGCGTTGCCGTCGGGGGTGGCGGAATCGGTGTGTTAGTTGGTGGCAGTGGGACCGGCGTTTGCGTCCTGGTTGGTGGTGGCGGAACTGGTGTGTTCGTTACGACTTTTGTGGGCACTGCGGTTGGGACAGGTGTATTCCCTGGAAGGGGTGTACTTGTTGCAGGATAAGTGATCGGCGTGGCTGTCGTAGGGGCTGATGTTTGTGTGATTGTTGGCACAATTATCGGGGTATTTGTCGCCACTGGAGCAGCTGTTGGGACATTTGTTTGGGTTGGAGCTGGTGTATTGACCGGCAGCGGGGTGCTTGTTGCAGGATAAATAGAACTAGGTGTGTGGGTAAAGAATGGGGTAGGTGTGTGGGTAACCACCGGTTGGGCCGTGCTCGTTGCAGTTGGGAGTGCCCCAACTGGGTCTGGTGTTTCTTCCGGGTTGGAGGAGACAGGCGTTGCTGTGCTTGCGGCTAATGTTGGCGTTGGTGTATTTGGGATTATGACTGCCGTTGCGACTGTCGTGCTTGTTTGAGTAGGTACAGGTGAGGCTACTTCAGTCGCAGTTGCTGGTACGGCTGTTTTTGTGGCTGAAGCTGTTTGGGTTGGAGCCGCGGTGTTTGTCGCTTCGGCCGTCGGCTCTGGATCTGTAGCCTCAGCAGCTGCCTCACTTTGGCTTTGTGCAGTTTGAGGTGTGACTGTTGGGACCGGAGTGAAATTGTCTGTATCGCTTTCACTAGCTTCTGCATTTGCAGGCGGATCAATTGGAGCCGTTGTGACTTCTGGAATGTTTGTAGGTGCCAGTGTCGCCGTGTTTGTACCTCCGATAATTGCATCTTGATTCAGAGATGTTTCAGAATCATCGGCCGGTGGCATTGTGCACCCGATAAAAATAAGAATAGCTAATGATGATAGCCAAGCAAGCTTAAAGCCATTTTTGTTTGTCTGCATTGATATATGTTTCCTACCTGAGATTGGGCGAATGAGTATTCGCCTTATCTTTTTCCTCTTTAAACGAACTTTAGGCTGTTTTTTTAGAGCTACTGAAAGCCATTGAGTGACAGGACTCTCGAGCACCGCAGCATGATAATGAGCATCTAAATCCCAATAATTAGAAGCGCATTAGGATAAATTCCCCTATTCGTGACGTTAATATTTCAGGCTTACAAAATGGCTTACATAATAGTACGCTTGTCCTACTCATAAATATCGATTTAAAATCAGATTGGTTTTGTTAGCTATAAAGGCCTATCTCGAAAATATCACATTTTGATCAGAATCATTGATTTGATCAATTTGACCTGTTACTCTTTTTTAGTCGCAGAAATCTAGTCAAACAATGGCTAGTATTATCTTTATCTCAGTCAGGGGCGAGGAATGGTTTAGGCCATTTCTCGCCCCTGTTTTTTTTGGAAACTTATGACAAATAAAATCGTTCGATTTGAGAATCTTGAAAAAGGGTTTCAAGAAGGAGACCGCATTCGGCACGTTTTAAACGGGGTGTCGATCGGTTTTGACGAAGGTCAATTTACGGCACTATTGGGTCCTAGCGGTAGCGGAAAGAGCACGTTGCTTAATTTAGCCTGTGGTATTGAAGAGCCAGATGCTGGTGATGTCTACATCAAAGAGGTTGCCATCACCCGTCTGACTGATCATGATCGAACATTGTTTCGGCGTGACAATATCGGCTTTGTTTTTCAATTCTTTAACCTTATTCCGACCTTAACGGTGCTTGAAAATGTGATTTTGCCGCAAGAGTTAGCGGGTAAACGGCGCCGTGACATTGAGCCGGCCGCCATTGAATTGCTAGACAAGGTTGGCCTTGCTGACCGGCGTGAGACATTTCCCGACCGCCTTTCAGGGGGTGAGCAGCAGCGCATTGCTATTTGCCGAGCCTTAGCCCATGACCCTTGGCTCGTGTTGGCAGACGAACCGACCGGAAACTTAGACTCTAAAACCGGTGTGATTGTGATGGATTTGCTATTGGAGCTGACACGCGAGGCGGGGAAGACGTTGATTATGGCGACTCACTCTCCTAGTGTGGCCCCTCAAGCTGATCAAATTTTTCGGGTAGAGGCTGGCACATTGGTTAAAGGAGTGGCTACCTAAAATGGAACCTGCTTCAACTTCATTGTGGCCATTGCTGATGACCAGCATGCGTCGCGCTTATCGTCGGCCGTTTCAATATATCCTTTTTATCGTCGGGGTTGCTATCGGTGTGGCGATGATGGTGTCGATTGATCTGGCCAATAGCTCCGCTACGAAAGCGTTTGAGCTATCGACTGATGCGATCACCGGCCGAGCGACCCATCGGCTAATCGGTGGTCCGGCCGGGCTTGACCAAGAGTTTTACGTACAACTACGGCGCGAATTGGGGTATACAAACTCAGCTCCAGTCGTAGAGGGGTTTGTCAATATTCCAGAATTGGGCGGCCAGCCTTATCGCTTGGTCGGGATCGACCCATTTGCTGAACCACCGTTCCGTAACTATTTTGGTTCAGGTAGCGGCGCCGCTGAAGGTGGGGGGCGTTTTGACCAAGGTGCATTACAAACATTTATCTCACAGCCTAACACCCTTTTCGTATTAGGCAGTTTGGCTGATGAGTATGGCGTTGAGCTGGGTGGAGAAGTCACCTTAGATCGAGCAGGAGAAAACACAACGGTTGTTCTGGCCGGGCTGCTAGACCCACAAGATGAGTCAAACAGACGGGCGCTTGAGACGATCATTTTTTCAGATATTTCAACTGCCCAAGAGATTTTACGTTTGCAGGGCAATCTGTCGCACATTGACCTGATTGCTGAAAACGAAAGTGACTTGGCCGCAATTAGAGCCATCTTGCCAGATGGGGTGCGGTTGGAGAATACAACTGCCAGCAGCAATGCGATTCAGCAAATGACGGCCGCTTTTGAGCTGAACTTAACCGCTTTAAGCTTGTTAGCCTTATTGGTCGGCATGTTTCTGATCTATAACACAGTGACGTTTAGCGTGGTTCAACGCCGGCCGATGTTTGCGATTTTGCGTTGTTTAGGTGTGACCGGTGGGCAGCTGTTTCAACTCATATTGGTTGAGGCGATTATTCTCAGCCTCATCGGTAGTTTGTTCGGCCTGCTGTTGGGCATTTTATTAGGCCGTGGCATGGTTGGGCTTATTACTCAGACGATTAACAGCTTTTACTTTGTCGTCAACGTGCGCAGTGTTTTGATCGATCCTTTGTCATTGGCGCGCGGGGTGACCTTTGGTGTTGCGGCCGCCCTTATTGCTTCGTTCTTTCCCGCCCTTGAAGCGTATCGAACAACCCCAGGCAGCGGATTACGCCGTTCAACTTTGGAAAGCAAAGTGGAAGGGCTGCTGCCTCGGCTAGTTATGGCATGGGCTGTTTTATGTGGCATCGGCGCTATTTTATTGGCGCTCCCCGGCCGAAATTTGGTGTTAGCCTTTGCAGGTTTGTTTGCGATTTTAATCGGATTTGCACTGATCACACCGCCGGTCACCGTGTGGCTGATGCGTGCCGCAGTCCGGCCGATGGAGAGTTTGTTTGGTGCAATTGGGCGGATGGCACCCCGTGATATAAACCGTTCATTGAGCCGTACGTCTGTTGCAATTGCGGCTTTAATGACGGCCGTCAGCGTTATTGTTGGCGTGTCGATTATGATCGGCTCATTCCGGGGCACCGTCGTCGAGTGGCTAAACCAAACGTTGCAGGCTGATGTCTATGTTTCTCCGACTTCGGCAACCGCCAATCGAGTCGAAGGCTCATTGAATCCGGACGTGGTGGCTGACTTAACGAGCTGGCCGGGCATTACCACCGCCGCGACTTCTCGGATTGTGTCTGTCTTTGTACCGCAGTTTGAGCGAGAAATGACTTTAGCTGGAGTCAGTGGAGATATTTCGCGCGGCAACCGACCATACGCTTGGCTCCCTGAAGGGTGGACGCATGATGATGTTTGGGAGGCGATTGCGGCCGGAGAAGGCATTATCGTATCTGAGCCACTGATTTTGCGTGAGGAGCTATCTTATCCTCCTGAGCCAATTACGATTGAAACTGATAGTGGCCCGATCGATTTCCCTGTGGTCGGGGTGATCTATGATTACTCATCTGACCAAGGGATGATCTGGATGGGGAGTGAAGCGTATCAACAGTTTTGGAATGACAGTGAGATTTCAACGGTAGCGATGTTTGTGGAAGATGGGGTCGATCCTGACCAGATGGTGGATGAGATGCGCAAAGCGTTTGTCGGCCGTCAAGATTTAGTCATCAACTCCAATCGGTCTCTGCGTGAAACCTCCATTGAGATTTTTGATCAAACGTTTGCAATCACCTCTGCGCTGCGTTTGCTGGCGACGCTGGTTGCGTTTATCGGTGTGCTAAGCGCATTGATGAGTCTGCAGCTTGAGCGCGTGCGTGAACTAGGTGTGCTCCGAGCCACCGGTATGACGTTGCGTCAAATGTGGCAGCTCTCGCTGCTCGAAACCGGGCTGATGGGCTTGGTTGCAGGCTTAATCGCTATCCCAACCGGATTTGTACTGGCCTGGGTTTTGATTTATGTGATCAACGTGCGCTCATTCGGTTGGACTTTGCAGATGGATTTGCAACCGGCTTATTTTTTACAGGCTTTAGCTGTCGCTCTTGTTGCGGCTCTGCTGGCCGCCATTTACCCATCGTTTAAGTTGGGGCAGATGGTGATTGCCACGGCGATACGGAGTGATTAACGGGGAAGCGAGGAGCAGGTAGCGACACCATTCTCGCCCGGTCTTGCTGTAGAAATATGGCAGCTGGTCGATGCGGTGTCGCTTTGAGCGTGCGAAGCTAAGCCCGTGACTCGCTACCCGCACCATGCATTATGAAAAAATCAATTATTACCCTAATAATTTTGAGCCTGCTCGTTGCAGGCTACTTTTACTGGCAGAGTCAGGCCGTGACAGCGGTTCCGACCGCAAGCGTTACTGAATTCTTGAGTGGTGAATCATCTGATTTGTTTAGCCGAGCCACAGAACCGAATAACATTGAATTTCCGCGCGACCTTGGATCACATCCAGATTTTCAAACGGAATGGTGGTATTACACCGGGAATTTAAAAGCTGAAGACGGCCGTCAGTTTGGATACCAGTTCACAATTTTTAGACAGGCACTGGCTCCTGAAAGTGAGCTGGCTGAGAGTGAAAGCGAGTGGCGAACATCGCAAGTATGGTTTGTGCATTTTGCACTCTCTGACATTGAAAACGAGGATTTTTACTTTTTTGAAAAGTTTAGCCGAGGTGCGGCTGGTCTAGCTGGGGCACAAGCTGAACCCTACGAGGTTTGGGTTGAAGATTGGCAGGTGGCCGAGCAGCCAGACGGCCGGGTGCGGATGCAGGCTGAAAATGACGTGATCGGCTTAGACTTGATGCTGGCTCAAACACGGCCGCCAGTTTTGCACGGTCAGGGTGGTTTGAGTCAAAAAGGGCCGACCTACGGGAATGCCTCATACTATTATTCGCTGATTGATCAAGAGTCTGTCGGCACAGTAACAATTAACGGCGAATCTTTTGCGGTTGAAGGGCACTCTTGGAAAGACCATGAATATAGCACCAGTGTTTTAGAAGCTGGGGCTGTCGGCTGGGACTGGGTCTCGTTGCAGTTTGATAATGAAGAGGATAATGCTCTGATGATGTTTCAAATTCGCCGAGATGATGGTTCTATTCAGCCGGAGTCTAGTGCGAGCTGGATCTATGCAGATGGGTCGAATGAGTATTTTCAGGCGGATGACTTTTCGATAGAGGTGACCGATACATGGACGAGCGAAACAACCGGCATCGTGTATCCATCTGAATGGAAGATAACCGTCCCTGAAATTGACCTAGAAATGACTGGACGGCCGTTAATGAATAATCAGGAGCTGGTCATGTCGACCGTCTACTGGGAAGGGGTTGTGCGGTTTGAAGGGATGTTAGGAGAAGCTCCAGTGTCGGCCGAAGGCTATTTCGAAATGACCGGGTACACGGCCGAGTAATAGCTTGATAAAAAACAGAGAGCGGTGATGGGGCAGCATCACCGCTCTCTTAAAACTCCCGTTTGCAGGCTCCGGGTGCAATTCACAAACATTAGGCAGTTGGAGCCATAGCCTCTAACGAGTTATAGGTATGGTTCCGAACTGTTAATAGCTTTCCCTTTGGTTGTGGCGCAACTTTTTCAGGCTGATTGTTTGATTCATTGATCAAAGGCAACTGTTTTTCTTTCACAAATCGAGCTAACGCGGCCGCAAATGAGCTGGATTGACCGTTTAGCTGTTCGAGCGGTTCTTCTGTAACTGGAGCTGATGGCGTCAACGTCCACACGGTTGTGCCTTCAACTATTTTTGGGCCGATTTTTTTAATACAGCGGCCGTTTTTAATTTGGACCCCTTTCTTTAATGCTTTTGATAGTGAGGACACTCTAGACGCTTGCATGACTGCCTGCACCATCTTGGGTCGAGCTGCCTTAGATGTGACAAATCGAATCGTCCGTTTTTTGGTTGTTAGCGGCTTGTGCTTATAGTGCACCGCTGTTTGCAACGCATTCGGTAAAGACACTTGCTTCACTGACCCTGTCTGTTGAGTAATCGGCTGTGATGCTAAAACCCAAACTGTGTTGCTGGTTAATTTAAAATGATCTGTATCGCTATCAGCGTATAAAATTTCGTTCATTTTTACCCCTCGTCTTCCTTTCAAAAAATCAGACAGGTTGCTCAAATAGATGTCGCCAGAAATCTGACGTCAATGCGATAGCACTACTTGATTTGTAAACACAGTTGGGTTGTAAAACTCGTGTTTATTCAGGTCTGATTATGATTTTCAGCAGTTAAGAATTCTCCGAGGATGGTGATTCTGTAAATATGAGGGTATCTTTTGCGACCTTGCTTGCTCTTCCTGTGTTGCATTCCGCTAGGTCTTTGAACTGAAAACCGATTTGTTTTTTAACTGTTTGCTCGACTCTATTTGTTTGAACTGATAAGAGAATTATCCGCTTTTGTTAAGCTTGCTACAGTCAAAGATTTTATAGATTTAGGTAAAATTTTTTATTAAAAAATGTAATTTATTTTACATAGAGAATATGACGTTGCTCACGCTGTCTTTAAAAGTAGATGGCCTTTGCTGAGGCCGGTAGCCAATTAAAAATCAATTTCTGTCGTTATCTTTTTTGAGTCCCGTACTCCCACAGGAATCCGAATGCTAAAAGTTGATCCATGGCCTAATTGGCTCTCAACTTCAATCTCGCCTGAAAGTAAGTCGATTAATCGCTTTGAAATGGTAAGCCCAAGGCCTGACCCAGAAAACCGTCGTGAGTAGCTGTTTTCGATTTGTTCAAAGGGGTTGAAAATGATGGCCAGATGGCTTTCTGCAATCCCAATGCCGGAATCAACCACTTTGAATATGGCACTATCTCCATCACGCTCTAAATTGATGTAAATAGCCCCATTCTGCGTGTATTTCACAGCATTACTGACAATGTTTAATAGGATCTGATTCAGCTTGATTTCATCAGTGCAAATAAGGTCTTCCGCTTTTGTAGTGAGTCGGTTTTGAATGACAATCTTATTCTGATTTTGCTTTGCCATCGGCGTAACGACATTGACGACACCATCTACTAATTCATTTGCTGAAAATGTAGTTA
>JBGCDP010000025.1:0-11100 GCA_045105475.1 Anaerolineae bacterium | reverse complement strand
GCGGCCGGATGGTGGGCGTCACAAGGGGCGCACATTTACGTGCATCGGGTGGGGGCACGCCATATGATCGACCCATCACGCTTGGTCGCCAGTGCGCGTCGTGTTTATGGGGACGAGATGGACACACTCTGGGGCGAGCTGCTTCCAATCGATCCAAACAACCTAACTGAATTGGATGATGGGGATGTGATTACGGTTGGTGATTTTGAATTTGAATGTCTCGATACGCCTGGACACGCAACCCACCATATGGCTTATCGTTTGGGTGACGTTTGTTTCACTGGTGATTCGGCCGGTACCCGTTTGGCTGATCGGGCGATGATCGACATCCCCGCATCACCCCCAGAATTTGATCGGCCGACATGGCTAAAAACGGTTGAGCGGTTACAAAGCTATAACTTTCGCGAGATTTACCCCACACACTTCGGCCGTATAGCGGACCCAGCCGCCCACTTGTCTGAATTCGCCGCATTTATACCCATGGTGAGCGACTTCATTGGTGAATTGATGCAAGCTGGAAAAGATCGGGCTGAAATCCTTGAAGCGTTTATCGGTTGGCAGACAGGCCGGGCAAAAGCGGCCGGTTTTTCTCCAGTAGAAACAGAGCAATACCTGACTTCATCTCCGCCAGAAGTATCAGTAGACGGTATCATGCGTTTTTGGCGAAAAAAGTGGGAGCGTGAGGCCGGTAACCAGTAAACAGTCGCCTCGGGTTCAGTGATTGGTAGATTGTTTCAAGCGCCAGAAATAAAAACAGCCGTTAGATTTGATTTCAAACCTAACGGCTGTTTTGCATTTTACCGACCTGATGAATTCTGGGCCGAAGGGCACCGATTACTAGTTTAGCGTCCGAAATGCATCGGCATAATCACGTGGGTGAATTTCGTTTCGCCGACCGGTTTAATGACCCCCGGTTCCATCGCTGAATTGGTTTCAATGGCGACTTGGGGGGTGCCCATTACGTTGAGCACTTCGATCATATATTTGACATTGAAGGCGATTTCAACCGCTGTTCCATCGATTTCAGCATCGATTTGGGCGACGTTATCACCTGTTTCCGTGCTGGTTGCGGTGATTGTCGTAAAGCCTGGGGTGATTTCATCACCTGGTTCGATGCGGACTCGCGCGGTGTGGCTCGCTTCACGGGCGAAAATGTCTGCCCGTTTACACGCTTTGGCGAATTCGCTGGTGCTAATCACGGTGCGTGTAGCATGTTTCTTGGGAAGTACGGCCGTAAAGTCGGGAAATGCCCCATCGATGAGTTGGCTAATCACGACGACGCTTTCCATATCGAAAACAACCTGACTGCGCCCTTCTGGCATTGAGATGTAAACGTGTTCCATGTCGTCGTTTGCAACCCGAGCTACTTCGCTCAAAGCACGAGCTGGAATGACAAGTTCCATCCGTTCATCAACATGGCCGTCGATACTTCCTTCACGAACTGAGAGGCGGAAGCCATCGGTGGCGGCCATTGTGATCGTATCCCCTTCAATTCGGGTGAGGATGCCGGTTAATGTCGGCCGGGTATCGTCGGCTGCGGCCGCAAATGCCACCTGAGAGATCATCTCTTTGAGCATTTTTGTCTCAATTTTGATCCGGTTTTCAGTTGCTGGTTCAGGGACTAACGGAAACTCTTGATGATCAATCCCTTTGATATTCGCTTCGGTGCGAATACTGCCTAAATGAAGTGTTTGAGTTTGCTCGTCAAGCGTTAGTTCAATCTGTTCTGGAGGGAGGTTGTTCACCAAATCGGTGAGAGTGCGGGCCGGAATCGTGATGGCGCCTTCTTCTTCAACTTTGGCTCCCAGCCAACAGGTAATCACAATTTCAAGATTGGTCGCTGATAGTTTCAGGCGGCCGTTATCTGTCGCGAGTAGGACGTTGGCGAGCACAGGTAGTGAGGAGCGATTGGCAACAGCTCTTCCCACAATCCCAAGCCCTTTGGCAAGATTTTCCTGCAAACAGGTTACTTTCATGACTTATCTCCAGAACCGGTAGTTGTCTGTTAAAAAAAACAGGTAATTTTTTGACCAACCTGATGCTGAAAAAGGGCGCATTCCTCTAAAAACCAAGGTTTTTGCGCTATATTTTAGAACAATAGTTTTGTTGTGATGCCCCACACAAAACATTCAAAAAGTATAGCAAAATGGTCTACAAACACCAAACAATTGTTGTGCTGTCCCACTTTACAACAATTGAATTGATTAAAAGATGCATAGAGCAGACGTCGATTAACGTCAGTTGAGTCAATTCTTGAAGTTTTGTAGGGATTATTTAGCTTTTTTTGAATTTAGGATGGGTTTGTTGAATGGTTCAATAATCAAGCTTTTCAAGCAAATAAATGTGCTGTTCAAAGCTTGATAGTCCTGCTCGCTGCATCCCTTTAGCCTTTTTGATTAACTCACGTTGATCAAGTCGTTCGATGAGAAATCGTGATTCAAATAGGCGTCGAATTTCGATGTATGGCACAGAGTGAGGTGGTCCAGGCTTCTCTTCTTGCACATATTCAAATGAAAAGAGCAATATCTTGGCTCCGGCCGGGAGAATTTCGGCCAAATGCCGTGCATAGTCTTGGCGCATCGTTTCGGGTAGTGCCACCATTGCAGCTCGGTCAAAGACACCCCGTACATCTTGCACGTGTTCGGCCGTTAGGTTGAAAAAATCTCCAACATACAGCTCAATATCGCCACCCTGCCACACTGAGAATGGTCCGGCCGCGCTTACATTAGCATCGATATCGTTCTCATCAAAAAATGCCTCGGCTGCCAGTGGGCTTAGCTCCACTCCGATTACCGGGTGCATTTGCTCTGCTAGCCAGATCATATCAAGCGTTTTGCCACACAGCGGCACAAAAGCTGGGTCGCCAGGTTTTAAGCCTAACCGAGGCCAGAACTTCATTAAAAAGGGGTTGGTCTTGCTATTGTGGAAATTTAAATTTCCGTTTTCCCAAACGTTTAGCCAAAATTCAGAACGCATAATTTAAAGAAAGAGATTCGAGAGAAGGATTTTCCTGCTTATTCATACAGCCAGTCACGTAGCCAACTTTCGAGGTCGGCCGGGGAATTAGCAACAACCGGTACAAATTTTGTGCCGGGGTAATGTTGTTGATACCAAGCACCGGTTAATGTTTCCGGCCAATGGTGGGGATTGACCCCGATCACAATTCTTTCAGATACTTCGCCAAGACCCGCATCATCGGCTGAAAAGCCAACGGTATAACGCCCTTCAAAACTCCCTTTTGCGGCCGCCGCCGCCCAGGCTTCTGTTGCAGTGGGAGGGAGTAAGACGTAGGTCCGTGTAAAGTCAAGCCGCGGTCGGCCGCTAGCCACAATCTGGACTTCACGTGAGATACGGATGAGCCGCTGAGCCAATAAGCGTGATCCATTGTCTGCCACAAACCGAATATCATGGAGTCCATTTTCAATCGGAGTAAAGCTGAACTTCCAGTAATACCGATCATCTTCTTGCCCCTTGTCGGTCAGTGTTGTTGTGACTGGATCTCCTTTGGCGTTGGTAATGCGCAAAGCGGAAAAGTCATGTGGCATGAGCGAAGAGATCGTAATCGCTGTTTCTTGTTCAGGCTCCGGCCGGTCTGGATTTAGCTGGATATGGGTGTCGCCAGGACCAACAATGTTTGTACTGCGCCGATATCGGCCGCTCGGCTGTAGAACTCCGTTCTTCCAAAAGATTTGCTGTTGGCGTTTTGGCAGGCTTGGTGCAGATCGGACAAAAACAGTGATGATGTTGGTCTGGGCCACGGCCGATGTGCGTAATGTGTACCATCGGTTGACCGGTTGCTGAACCTTGCTCCACTCGATAAGCGGGCTTTCCCCATCCGTTCCACCTGTAGGGTCAATGCCGATTTGCATGTTCACATCGGCCGGATTGCGAATGGTCCCTGCTTCTTCAGACTCGCTAGAAATCGCCATTCCGTCTATTGCCAGATCGTACTTTTCTCCAACAACGGTGGGAACTTGTTGCAGCAGACCACCAATATGAGCTGCAAACGGCGTTTCCAGCATGCAAACCCGGCCGCTTTCGTTTGCCATACCCAAGACAGGTTTAAACGAAGGAGTCTGATTCTTCCATTCAGGGTCAAGCGCTTCAATTCGTTTCAACCACCACGGCGCCCAAGAGACAGGCACAACCTGCTCGTCATTTCCTTTAAAAGGGCGAAAGCCCCTGTTCATTGGTCCGTTTTGAAAAATATTGACATCAGCCATAGCGGCGTAATTGTGGTTACCTCGTTAGTTGTTGTCAATAAACCTGCATGTATTTAAATATTTACGCCTGCTAAATCTAATCTTTAAATCCCAACCCACGCTCACGCATTGATACAAATTTATTGTTCCCAATGACCAAATGATCAAGCACTTGAATATCAAGAATCTTGCCTGCCTTAATAATTTCGCCTGTCACTTTGACATCATCATTTGAGGGGGATGGATCACCAGAAGGGTGATTATGGATGATAATGATTCCGGCCGCATTTTCCCGTATTGCTGCTCGAAAAACCTCGCCCACACGGACGATAGCCGCATTTAAGCTGCCAATATAGACGGTGACGATTTTTAAAACATTGTTGCGGGTATCTAGAAGCATGACTCGTAAATGCTCCTGCTCCAGAATCCCCATTTCAGACATGACTAAATTCGCAGCATCGGACGGACTTGTGATGCGTGGCTTGTCCGGTACGCCCGCTAACTTAGCTCTGCGTCCCAGTTCGATAGCGGCTTTAATCTCAACCGCTTTGGCTGGACCAATTCCTTTTACTTGGCAAAGTTCGGCGATCGTGGCTTGCTCGATTTTGCGTAAATCCCCAAAGTGATAAAGGATTCGTTCAGCCAAGCGCACAACGTTTTCGCCGTTGCTTCCGGTCCTCAGGATAATCGCAATTAATTCGGCTGTAGAGACGGCCGAGGGGCCCACACGTTCAAGTCGCTCACGCGGCCGTTCGTGTAAAGGCATATCCCGAATCATGGGGACATAGTCATTTGGGGTTTGTGTGTATGGAGCTGTTATATTCCCTAACATGTAAGTTGTTTTATTATGTAGTAGAAGGTGAGTAGGCTGTTAGCTTACCTGCGGATAGTTGTTTGTGCCAGAGCGATTTTAAGATTAGTTAGCTTAGCTGAATGACAGCATCCGTAGAAAAGTTTTCACCTCTGCTAGACGGTGTTAGAATTCCCACTATTAATCCGAAAAGTTGACTAATCCACAATTCCCAACTGCAAAAAAGGAGTGCGAAGATGTACGGTTTTACAGGCAAAATTTTACACGTCGATATGACGAATCAGACTTTAGAGGTTGAAGAGCCCACAGAAGAGTTCTACCGAAAATATGTTGGTGGCAGCCTGATGGGGTTGTACTACCTCTGGAAAAACAGCCCGGCCGGAATCGATGCACTCGATCCCCAAAACACATTGGTCTTCGCTACAAGTGCAGGAACCGGTTTGCCCGTTAGTGGGCAAAGCCGTTGTACTGTAACTTGTAAATCGCCAAGCACAGGTGGCATTGCAGATAGCCAAGCAGGTGGTTTTTGGCCAGCTGAGCTCAAATTTGCTGGATTTGATGCCGTCGTTGTTAAAGGTGCATCTGACAAACCGCTTTATCTGTCAATTGTTCATGGGGAAGCGAAACTGCACGATGCTGCTCACTTGTGGGGAAAAACCACTCTCGAAGTCGATAAAATTCTTCAAGAGGAGCTTGACGACAAAAAGATTGAAATCGCTCAGATCGGTCCATCTGGCGAGAAACTATCAAACTTTGCGGCGATCATGAATATGAGCAATCGGGCTTGGGGTCGTACAGGTGTTGGTGCGGTGATGGGCAGCAAGATGCTTAAAGCCATTGTGGTACGCGGGAAGCAAAAAGTAGTCCCTGGTGACAAGAAAGCGGTATTGGCAATGTCAAAACAAGGTGCGAAAGATCTTGAACCAACCGGCATGGCTGAGTTTGGAAAATACGGCACGGCCGGTGTTGTGATGCCACAGTATGGAGCTGGTGGCCTTCCATCTTATAATTGGGATGGTGGCGTTATGAAAACCCGTGAAGAGGCTGAGGCGATTGACGGTATTCGTTTATATGACGAACTGTTGGCAGGCGCGGCCGAAGATAAGCAAGATCGTAAAGGGCGGGACACCTGTTACGCCTGTATCGTACGTTGTAAGCGGGTGGCTGAATCTGAATTTAGAGACAAGAAAATTATCCCAGAGTATGGCGGTCCAGAATACGAAACATTGGCCACCTTTGGCTCTTATTGTGGCATTAGCGACCTGCACGCTGTCACCTATGCCAACCAGCTTTGCAACGAATACGGGGTCGATACGATCTCTTGCGGTGCCACAATCGCTTGGGCGATTGAATGTTTTGAAAAAGGGCTGTTAACGCTCGAAGAGACGGACGGCATCGATCTCAGCTATGGCAATGCAGACGGCATGATCGAAATGCTGCTTAAAAC
The DNA here is from genome assembly GCA_045105475.1 of Anaerolineae bacterium. Taxonomy (GTDB): domain Bacteria; phylum Chloroflexota; class Anaerolineae; order Promineifilales; family Promineifilaceae; genus WTJY01. The sequence goes on along the minus strand of JBGCDP010000025.1, from coordinate 4,640 downwards.
TCTTAACCGTGAAGGATTTGGGGATGTGCTCGCGATGGGATCTGTAAAAGCGGCCGCTCATTTGGGTAAAGGTGAAGAGTATCTTGTGGCAGTTAAAGGACAAGAGCTTCCAGCCCATATGCCGCACGTGAAACGTTCGATGGGTCTCATCTATTCAGTGAATGGATTTGGAGCTGACCATCAATCAAGCGAACATGATACCAGCTACACCGAACGGGCGTACAAAGGAACTGCCAAGTATCTTGAGCCGTTGGGCTTAACTACGCCGGTTTCAACTAAATCTTTGGGTAAAGAAAAAGTTGAATTTACTTTGAAAACCCATTACACCTACGGTGCGCTCGATACCATGTCATTGTGCCAGTTTGTATTTGGCTCGGGATGGCAGTTGTACACACCCGTTGATGTTGCAAACTTCATGACGGCCGCAACCGGCTGGGATGTCACGGTCGATGAGGTCCAACTCTGCGGTCAGCGGCGTACCAACCTGATGCGGGCTTACAACTTGCGTGAAGGGTTGACTCGTGCTGATGACATGCTGCCACAAAAGCTCTTCAAGAAAGCACTTGAAGGCGGCCGGAGCGATGGCATTTTGCTTGATCGCGAAGAGATCGAAGCCGGTATCGACATGTACTATGATCAAGCCGGTTGGGACGCGGCCGGTGTCCCATCACGTGCCACACTTGCCAGCATTGACCTTGAGTGGGTTGCTGACGACATGGGCTGGTAGAAAAGTGATTAGTAGATAGTGGTTAGCGAGTTGTTTTTACGAGTCCCTAACCACTTACCATTCGTCACCCATCAATAAAAATATGCAAGCACAAAACATTACTTTTATCGGTTTAACACGAGCAAGCTTATCTTTTGCGCTTGCAGTTAAAGATGGCGCACCCGGTCTAAACCTTGTCGGCTTTGATACGGATAGTGCCTTAGTTGATCGGGCTGTTGAGAAAAAGATTATTGATTCAGGACAGTTGGATCTTGAAAAAGCTCTCTCTAAAGCTGATATTATTGTCATCGATGCTGGCCCAGCTGAAACAGCTAACATTTTTGGGCTGATGGCCAACACAATCCAAGAGCATGTTGTCATTACGCATCTGTCACCTAAAAGCCAATCTTATCAAAAGTTAGCTGACAAATTATTATCACACGGCTTTTATGTGGGGTCAGCACCCGTGCAAAGCGTGCACACCTTTGGGACAGCCCCGGCCGATCCAGTCGAAGCTGCAACGATCGATCTGTTCCGCAAGAGCCTGTTTTGTCTGATGCCATCAGCCAAAGTAGATGAAGGGGCCGTTGCAACCGTCCGGGCACTCGGGCAATTGGCCGGTGCAATTCCATTCTTCATCGATCCTTTTGAATACGACACCTATATGCAGGCCTTAGACTTGTTGCCTCAAATCTCTCACTTGGCACTGTTCGAAGCGTTACACACCCAAACAGCATGGAAAGATATGACTCGATTGGCGGGGAATCGATTTGCTGAAGGGACGGCAGGCTTTGCTGATAAGGGCGATACTATTGCGCAAGAAATTTATAGCGATAAAACTTCGGCCGTTCACTGGATTAATCAGTATATTGCAGCGCTCGAAGAAATTAAGCGCTGGGTCGAGGTTGCCGACGAGCAAACAGTCGGCGAGTTAATTAATGAACGGTCGTTTAAGCGTGATATTTGGCTTCAAACACGTAAAGACAACCAGTGGGACGAATCTCAAGCAACGCAGGTTAAAAAAGAAGGGTTGCGTGACATGTTTATGGGCAACCTACTTGGCCGCAGGCGCAAAAATAAGGAGTAGTTTCTTTGGCCGAATCTGACGATGAAGCTCAAGGCGATCATTCGATAAAAGTGTTAATGATCGCGCCTACTTCCTTTTTTAGCGATTATGGTGGTCATATCCGCATATTAGAGGAAGCACTTGCGCTACAGAATCTTGGCTATCAAATCATTATTGCAACCTACTATAAAGGGCGAGATTTACCAGGTATTGATATTCGAAGAACTGCTCCGATTCCCTATCGGGTAGACTATGAAGTTGGTTCATCACGCCATAAAATCGTTTTTGATATCTACTTGGCTCTAAAATCATTTTGGGTTGCTCTAAAAGAGCGTCCTGACATTATCCATGCTCATATGCATGAGGGGGTCATGATCGGATGGGTGCTTTCTATTTTATTTCGAGTTCCGTTAGTCTTTGATTTCCAAGGTAGTCTGACGGCCGAAATGATCGATCATAACTTTTTGCGTCATAGTAGCCCTTTCCACCGTCTCATCCGTCGAAGTGAACGTTTTCTCAACCATCGAGCCGATGTTATTCTGACCAGTTCTGCTCAAGCCCATCATACGCTTCATTATGAATACCGTGTGCCTGATGACCGCATATTCGCATTGCCAGATTGTGTTGATACGGAACGCTTTAATCCAGATTTGTTTTCGGCCGAATCCAAGGTTGAGATCCGTGAGCAACTAGGCATTAGAAAAGATGAAACGCTCGTTGTCTATTTGGGTTTGCTGACTGACTATCAGGGCATCCCTTATATGTTACAGGCTGCTCAGAAGCTAAAAGAGCAGGGGGAAAATATTTTTTTCTTGATTATGGGATTTCCAGACGTGCCAAAGTACCAATCACAAGCTGAGCAGATGGGTGTTTCAGATAGAGTCTTTTTTACAGGAAAAATCGACTATAAAGATGCGCCTCACATGCTTTCAATCGGCGATATTGCCATCACGGCGAAGATTTCGACAACTGAAGGCAGTGGCAAAATGTTGAACTATATGGCTTTAGGGTTACCTATCGTTGCCTTTGATACACCCGTTCACAGAGAATACTTGGGTGAGCATGGATCATGGGTTGAACCGCATGATGTAGATGGCATGGTTCAAGTTCTATCAGAATTGAGCCATAGCCCTGAGAAACGCAAGATGCAGGGAGATTTGCTGCGAACGCGAGTCACAAACATTTTCACATGGCCGGCCGCTGCAAAAAAGGTTCAAACTGTCTATAACCAGCTACTTAATAAGTAGGTATGCGTTCCATTATCAGACTAAATTGAAAGTAAGGATAGCTTTGACATATCGACTTAACCTGATATGATTTTCTTTCGCCCAAACTCTTGGACGATTTGCGCTTGTACAATACAATAATTTTGATCCACACCATACCATTGATTTTTTAGAGAAGAGTCTCTTGTGTGCTTTGTTTATCGGGCAAAGCGCATTTTGTGTGTTTACGGCAAGCGTAAGAAATCGGTTCCCAATTGTTAGTTAAGTTAATAAAAGACGTTTTTAATTTTCATTTGGTAAACCGATCTGAAAAAAAGGTTAACCATTTTCAGGAGCAGGTCTGAATAATGACAGTTCGTATACAGAAGAACTATGCTAAAGCAACAACAACTCTCGCGTTGCCAAAGCTAATCGACGTACAGTTAAATTCTTTCGTTCAGTTTAAGGCTGAAAGCCTTACCGAGCTTTTTCAAGAAATATCTCCAATTGTGAGCTACAACGGAGATTTAAAGCTCTATTTCCCCTGTAATCAACCCGAAACTGAAGGGTTCGATCTTAAATATTGGTTTGAAGAACCGAAATATTCTGTTGAAGAGTGTGTAGAGCGTGATATGAGCTTTGCCGCCCCTCTTTATGTGCGTGTTCTTCTCTATCGCCAAGATCTTGATCAACCAATCGTTCAGGATATTTTCATGGGGGACTTCCCATTGATGACCGGCGGCGGTACCTTCATTATTAATGGTACTGAGCGCGTTGTTGTCAGCCAGCTAATCCGTTCTCCTGGTGCTTACTTCGAAGTTGAAGCTGAAAAAGCAACGGGCCGGCCGCTTGCTATGGCTAAATTGATTCCAGACCGTGGTGCATGGATGGAATTCGAAACACGTAAAACAGACTATCTAACGATTAAATTCAATCGTAAGCGTACCGTTCCTGCAAGTTTGTTCTTGCGCGCAATGGCTGCTGTTGATGATGGTTTGGGCAATCCACTTCTTAAAGAAGGGACCGATGAAGAGATCATGTCTTTATTCGAAGACGTTGATAATAACGGGGAGCATCTTTATATTCCCGGAACCATCGAGCAAGAGCCAGCTTGGGATCCAGATAAAAATATTGCAGAACAAGCATTGATTGAGTTCTATAAAAGAATGCGTCCTGGCGACCCTCCAACCTTGGAAAACGCTAGCCAGTATCTTTTTGAGCAACTTTACGACAATCGTCGCTATGACTTAGCACGTGTCGGACGCTATAAACTTAACAAACGTTTGGGCTTGCAAAATGATGTTCCTGGCGAACATCGGACTGTAACTCAGCAAGATATTGTTGAAATGCTGCGTCACATGGTTCGCATTAATAATGGGGAAGCACGTCCAGACGATATTGACCATCTTGGCAATCGTCGTGTGAAAACTGTTGGCGAGCTTCTTCAAGCTAAATTGCGTGTAGGTTTACGCCGTATGGAACGTGTTGTTCGCGAACGTATGTCAATTAAGGATGACGATAATGTTACTCCGATTTCATTGATTAACATTCGTCCAGTTGTTGCGGCTGTTCGCGAGTTCTTCGGTAGCTCACAGTTGAGTCAGTTTATGGAGCAAGCGAATCCTTTGGCTGAGCTAACCCATAAACGTACGATTTCGGCGTT
>JBGCDP010000024.1:0-8975 GCA_045105475.1 Anaerolineae bacterium | reverse complement strand
GCCCGATGCATCTGGTTCAACGATGCGTGTAAAACTAATCGGGAACGAACTTTCAACGGTGTCCCCACGAATCAATCGGCCGGGTTCAAACGCTGTAATCTCAAAATTAGAAACGATGTCTCGTCCTAAAAATTTGGCTTGCTGATGATAGGTTGAGCCGATACCCAATGCCCCGTCAGATGTGATTTCACACGCCTGCATTCCGTTCTGCCACTGCGGATTGTTTTCTGGGTTGCTAATAAAGTTGAAAACATCGGTCGCTAATCGATTGATATGAATGGTTGAATGGACGTAGGTCATCGATCGGTTGGTTCCAGAATTGTTGATAGCGTTTCGATAATGCGCGTCCAACCCCCTTCATGGCTGGATCGGGTCTCTTCATGAAGGAACTTAACATGGGTTAGTTCAATATGGGTTCCGCTGGCAACCGACTTAAGCTCAATCGTGACGGTCGAGCCATCGGCCGCAAATGATGATTCCCACGAAAAAACAATTTTCGAATAGGGGGTCAGCTCCTTATATTCGCCGCCGTGTGGCAGCTCCCGTTCGGCCGTGGCCATTACAATCGTAAAGCGGCCCCCTACACGGGGGTCTGTTTCAGCTTTGGCAATATGCATATTAGCGGCCGGGTGCATGAACTGCGCCAGCAGTTCCGGATTCAGCCAAGCGTTATAAACCGACTCGATAGGCGCACTAATCGTGCGCGATACATTTAAAGTTAAATCAGACATCTTTTGCCCCTTTATTCTCTGTTTCGTTAATCACCAACAGCTCTTCCAACTTATCTAAACGCAGGTCCCAAATCGAACGCAGCTGCTTAAACCACTTATCAATCTCACCAATCGGACCTAGGTCAGCCTCGATGAGATGCACCCGGCCGACCGTTTGGCGAGTCACAAGCCCGGCCGCTTCTAGTACCTTGATGTGCTTCGACACCGCATTCAGGCTCATTTCATAATGCTCAGCCAGATCAGTGACTCGGGTTGCACCCTCCTGAACAAGGGTCGTCAAAATTGATCGGCGGGTCATATCGCTTGCCGCTTTTAAGATGTCTGACAGTTGTTGCTCTGGATTATGCTCAACCATATGGTTGAATATAAATCAATCAAAATAAATTGTCAACCATTTGGTTGAATGTTTTAAGAAAATCCTACGTAAGCCTTTAAATCTCAAAAGCATCAGTAATTTATTCCCTCAAACTCATTAGCACACATGCCACCGTTTAATAGCTCAAAGTAAACGGTTGGCGATAAGGGTGAACATGAATAACACAACAAAAAGATTCTTAAGTATATTTGTGGGGCTATTGGCTTTAATTGGATTTGGCTCCTCGGCATCTTTCTACTTCCGAGAACCGGCCAACGCAGGGTTTGCCGATTATCCAACGATCACAGCTTTACACGTGATTTTAGGCGGTGTGTACATGGCTCTGGCCCCATTTCAGTTTATCCCCCAAGTACGCAAAAATTGGCCCAATTTTCATCGCCGGTCCGGCCGGTTACTTGTGGCAGTAGGTGTCATTGTTGGCTTTACAGCAACACTAATCACTATTATTTTCCCTTATTCCGGTTGGCCAGAGCGCATCATTGTGACTCCGTTCACTCTGCTTTTTTCAATTGCTATCGTCATCGGGTTTTGGCACGTCCGTGCTAAACGCATTCGCCTGCATCAAGAGTGGATGCTTCGCGCTTTTTCTGTCGGATTAGCTATTTCAACCCAACGCCTCCTCTTTTTACCACCGTTGATTTACATTATTCGGCAGACGGGAAATCCAACAGAATCACAATTGACTTTCTTAACTATCGTCTCTTTCTCATTGGCTCTTATTTTGCATGTACTTTTTGCTGAATTTTGGATTCGCAGAAACCGCCCCAAAAATTAATTTCAAATCACCCAAGCAAAAGGCACCAATCGATAAACAGGATCTATCAAATTCAATGTTTAATATAATTTTTCCACTATCATCTGAGGTTAAAATTTTCAGAGGAATTTATCGATGACAGAACACTATTTAGAACCAACTCAAGAATCTGGGGCCGCATTTTTTAGCCAAGGCATCTCTGGCCCTGTGGTTATGTTGAACCTGATGCGGTTTCGAGAGATTGCAGATTATTCGGCCGCTCCTGAGTTGGCACCTGAAACCCCCATATCCGGCCGTGAAGCCTACCAAAAGTACATGGCACACACAGCTCCGTTTTTAGAAGCCGGTGGCGGTGAGGTCATCTTTTTGGCGGATGGTGGAAAATTCTTAATCGGCCCCCAAACCGAGCAATGGGATTTAGCAATGCTGGTGCGCCAAAGTTCGCCAGACAGTTTTATGGCGTTTGCCCAAAACAAAGACTATTTGGCCGGCATCGGTCATCGAACCGCTGCAATTATAGACTCTCGCTTGCTCCCTCTTATCGAGTCAACCTAATCGGCCTACTCTTCGTCGAGATAAACTTCATGCCAAGCAATCGCAAACCGATTCACTGGATCTACTCCACTTAAGCGAGAGGACATAACACGGCCTCGTTTAAGATGAAATGGAATGAGCGCCCCACCCTCTTCTCGCAAAAGCTGCTGCACCTCACCATAAATTTTGACTCGCTCATCCTCATCCAAAGTACTTCCCGCCTGTTCTAGCAGTGCATCAAACTGAGCATTGCTCCAAAATGTTTCGTTATAAGTTGCCGTCGAAAGAAAAGCCTCAGCCAGTACTTGTCCGGCTGACCGCTCGAGCCAAGCGGTTGTGACGGCCGGTTCAACCATCCAAACATCATTCCAATATCCGTCAGAAGGAGCCTCAACGATGTTGACACGGATTCCCGCACTGGCCGCTTGAAATTGATAGATTTCTGCCATCGGCCGCCAATAGGCATCTAGGTCAGACGTTGTCAGCGTAATCTCTAACCCGTCAGCATAACCCGCTTCTGCTAACAGTGCCTTCGCCTGCTCAATGTCCTGTTCACAAGTGACCGAGTCATAATATTGATCACCCGTCCACACGGGGGAATCGCATGCAATCACCGCCCCAGCATCCCCATTCGTGATAAAGTCGATCATTGCTTGGCGATCTACAACCAACCGCAACGCTTTGCGCACACGGGCATCGTCAAAGGGAGAAATGTCGGTACGAAATACGATGCCGCGCCAATCTCCAGTGGGAATAGATTGAACAGCAAAATCGTCACGGCCGACAAACGCCAAGCTCTCATCTGGCGCCATCCCCCCTAAAAAGTGTAGTTCGCCAGCTTCTAAAGCGGCAATTCGGCCGTTGCTTTCAGGGATGGCGATACTTTCAATTGCGGCAAGCTTTGGTTTCCCCTCCCAATAATCATCAAAGGCAACCAGCCTTGTCGTATTCTTGGGATCAAAGATTTCAATTTGAAATGGCCCTGTGCCAACCCCAATTTCGGCCGTTGACGATAAAATGCTCATGCGCCGATCAGTGAGCAACAGCGGAAAATCTACTGAAGTTTGAGCCAAGTGAAACAGTGCGGTCTGATCATCAACAACCTCAACCGATTCCAACATACTAAAAATAGGTGCCAGTGGAGACCCTTGTGCCGGATCGATAATCCGCTCAAATGTGAACTTCACATCGGCCGCCGTCAATAGTTTGCCATCATGAAACCGAACATCATCTTGCAAAATAAAGGTCCAGTCAGACGCATCAGCATTCGCAGACCAAGATTGGGCCAGAACAGGGACCAAGTTCGCTGAAGCATCTAGCTTTAACAATCGGTTATAGACCAACATTGAAACATCTTCATAGGGGGTTCCGGAACCGGGATCGGCTGACTCATTACCACCCCATCCCAAACTGTGAGCAAGTCGCAGAGTACCACGCTCTGGCTCCTGCGAAGATGCAAACTCTTCATTTTGGTCGTTGAAACAGCCTCCCAGCAAAAGGCTACCAAGCACGAGGCTTAATAATATTCGGCCGTTTTTTTGAATAACGCTGCAAATGCTCATCCCTACTCCTCACTCTTTTGCAACGAGATCTGACTGTTGCCTTGAGCCGCTTCCTCAAGTTCCTGCACGTCATTAACAAATTTATCTCGAACAGAATTTGCCCCGTTCAATGACAGCGGCGCATATCCCAATGGGGGCAATTCTGTGTGCACCCGGTTTAAGTAATAGGCGATAAATGCGGTGACATCCGGTCTTGTTTTCAGCGTCTCTTCATCTGTGACCAAATATAAGCCCCGTTGTACCGGGTAATTGATGCTTGTTACATGATCTAGATCATCAAGCTGCACAATCTTGATGCGCCCATCAGCAAAATTGACCAAGCTGCCGTTGCTCACAAAACCGATCCCATTCACATCTTTTGAGACGGCCGTCACAAGGTCTACTTCATTGGGATAATAGACAGCATTGGAAAACTCTTCAGAAGCGTTCTGTGCCTGTGTCCCATAAATTTCATTGATCATACGCCGCATTGAATTCTGCCGGAGGTCAGGAAAATGATGGTTTAACGGCCGGTCTGGATAGAGCGGATTAAAATCGATCCAATTGCCTGCAGCGAAAAGGGAGCGAAGCTGGTCAGACTCGATCGAATCGACCCAAAAATTGTCTCGGTGAACAATATACACAAGTCGGTCATATCCGATTTGAAATATCACCGGTTCACGCCCTGCTGCTCGACAGCGATTAACAAGCAGCGAAGTCAGCGATCTATCGGCGTTAACAATATCAATCGGATCACCCGCACAAAACTGATTCATACTGGTTGCAGTCGAAGATTGTGACAGGTGAAATAAACCAACATACCCGTCGTCGTAAAATCCATTAACCATCTGCTCTGTAATTGGGTAGACCGTTGTGCTACCCGCTACAGAAATTTCTCCAAACTCTAAATCAAGCGGATCAATGTGTTTGATCAAAATAGGATCAGAATCATACTTCGGCCGATGTGTTGTCGGAGTCGGATTAACAACGCCTATATTCTCCAAAGAAAACAAATCAAGCACCTGGTCAGTTGGCGTAACTTCGACCTCATCGTTTTGACCCTGTACAACTTGGCATCCCGCTAAGAAAAGGAAGATCAGAGAACAACCTACCAAAGCAAACCAGCCAGAAGAGCGTTTTTTGTATGCCATCTTAAGAATTCTCCCTGAATAGGTCGATACGCTCTTCAATCAGCTCATTCAGTTTTTGAGCAAATCGTGAATGCTGCTCAATAATTGTTTGGATTGTGGTTGGCTCAAAGTTAAAAATGACGACATCGTCTTTAGCCACACACGTTGCTAAATTTGAGCGACGCCCCATCAAAATCATTTCACCGACGACATCCCCAACTTCTAATTTGTATTTCGGTTCGGACCCATTCAGATGGTGTTGCTCAGAATCGAGAAAAACAACGTCACCCGAACGAATTAAGCCAAAGGAATGCCCAGGCGTCCCCTTGTGCAAAATCGTCTCGGTGCGGGCAAAGGGAGACACGTTGACTTCGGCCGCGAGGCGGCGCAATATCTCATCAGGCAACAGAGAAAAGTAGCGGTTCCACTTAAGAAAATCGAAGATTTCCTGCTCAATCTTTTCTGTATCTGGCGCAAAATCCTGCGGCCGCCCCTCGACTGAAATCGGGAATGGAATCGTTAGCCCGTTCCGCTCGGCCGCATAAAACACCCGAGTCATAAGGTCATCACGAATCCTTTCCTCAGTGATCGCGCTCGTAAATTCAGTGATATGAAAATAAAGTCGATAACCGATTGAAGAATCGTCATATGAGATGGTGTGGACTTCGGGCGGTGGCGTTTGAGCTAAAAAAGAACAATCACGGGCCATCTCAAGCAGCACCTCTTTGACTTTGTTCGGTGGGTCATCATACGAAAAGCCCAGCACCAGCTCATCGCGGTACGAAATGTCCATCATGGTGTAGTTGTAGATTGAGCTTCCGGCCAGTGTCAGATTTGGGATAACGACAACGTCATTGGCTACACGCAAACGTGTACTACGCCAGCTAATATCAACCACTTGCCCTTTATACCCATCGACTTGAACCCAATCCCCAACAGCGAACGGTTTATCGATGACGAGTAAAAATCCCGACACAATACTGCTTAGTGTGTCTTGCAAAGCCAATGCGATGACCAAAGACCCCACACCCAAAGCGGTGACAAAACTGGTTAGATCAATGCCCCACACACCGGTCAGCATGTAGATTGGGAAAACAATGACCATGACCCGCAGAACGGTTTTAAATAACCCCGGAACCCTATTTTCCCAGCGCTTAACATCCTTTTCTCCGCTAATTGCGTTAAATAGGATAAAACCCAAATAGGCGGCCGACATGAGTAATACAGACGTAACGACTCGATAAACTAAATTTTCGCCATCGATCAGCAATATCTGGCGCACGATAATAAATGCGACAATAACTGGAACAAACAGGTTGCGTGTCAGCTCAAAAGATTGGACATATTTACTGTTACGCGCTTTTAGACGCTCAATAATCTCGCCCAGCAATATAGTAATCAGCGGCACACTGATCGTAATCCCAATTGCCCAAACGATGATCAAAGCTGAATTTTCTAAAAACATGGCGATGTGATGCTCCTGCTAAACTCCAACTGAACCATGATTTAGCGCTCTTGCTATCGGTACAGGCATGTCCCAAATCGGCATATCAGTCCCATCAACACGAATTTTTACCCCATGGTCCTCTAACTGATATTCTTTAGCCAGCTGGCGTTGTAGAGCCTCTGATATCGCGATCCGGCCGGGTTCGGCCGCATACCCTACCTCTTGTGAGATATAAATCGCTTCACCCAAAATTTCGTAGTTTGTTTTGTGGCTCACAATCAACGTGCCAAGCATCGGTCCAATATCTAACCCGATCTGATAATTAAGCTGAGTCCCATATTTCAGATTAAACTGGCCAACCAGCTCAGTAAATGCCTGCGCAAATTTAAGCGTCCTATCGATAAAATTGAGATAAGGCGTCGTTAGGCCACAGATACCCACATATTCCATCCCGATATTGTCAAACAAATCAATGCCATGTGTCGCAGCCAACTCGTTGATTTGGCTGTCGAAGGCGTTGTGCAAAGCAAATGCATTTTTGTAATTGTCTTCGTCAAAAATCGGCCGGAACCCACGTACCACCAAAAAGATCGCCACCGCCTGCTTTGCCTGATCTAAGATTTGCTCTTCCCCATTTCGGTAACGTTCAGCCACCGACTCCGGCATAGTACGCACAAGCATGTTGACATATTCACCATGCTTGTGGTCAGCGTCTTTACTCTTTTCCTCAACCTGTTCAATAATTTGATTGATCGTACCGCCTAACTGGCCAAACTCCCCAGGCGCGTCACTATCAAAGGTAGCAGGGGTAGCAGGCTCAACATTGATATCAACATCTTCAGTCAGCGGTACCTGATCAGCATGCAAAATCTTTTTAGCATTTTCAAGCAAATCCTGCAGCGGCCGCAAAAGATTTTGTGCCAACCAAATCGACCCGAGTGCAATTAGCGGGATAAATATTGCGGTTGCAATCAGCGTATTTCTCAATAACAAATCAACCGGTGCCAGCACCTCGCCCAAATCAATTTCTGACAGAATCACCCAATCTAGACCGTCAATATCAACAGGAGAAAAAGCTGAAAGCACATCAACGCCCCGATAGTCAGCAATGACGCGCGTATCCGCCTCCCCGCCTAATGCGGCCTGAGACCCTTCTGTATCAATTTTGAGCAACAACAGTGTTGTTTCAAGCTGATCCATTAGGCGGACCACACCCTCTTGTGTGCCAGCAGAGCGCATCGTTTGTAAAAAGTCGGGTTTGTCCTGCACCATAAAACGAGAGTTTGAGCGCATAAGTTTATCGGACCCCACCAAATAGGTTTCACCCGATTCCCCTAAGCCTTCTTCCGCCCATTGCCTTTCGCCAGTCATAATCGCATCGATTTCATTGATCGGAACTTGCAAAGCTAAAATACCAACCACATGCTCCCCATTAAATATGGGGGCAGCAATAAAAGCGGCCGGAGCATTATATGAAGGGGCGTATGGCTCAAAATCGACAATCTGCACTTTTTGCCGAATCGGGTCCTTCATTACCTTTTGCACAACCTCCGACAAGGCGCTGTTGCGATAAGGGCCAGTCAATAGATTGGTTCCATAATCCACTTCTTTGAAGACAGAATAGACGATATCGCCTGTGTCAAAGTCGATTAAAAAAAGATCGTAGTAGCTAAATTTGAGCAAGAACTGCCGCAAATTATCATGGTACTTTTTATGATATTGACTGTATTCAGAGCCATCTTCCGCATCGTCTAGAAAATGCTTGAAGCCAACCGCATTCCCATTGTTAGTTAAATAGTGATACTGCAAATAGCGGCTAGGCTGCGACTGCGGCCGGAACACGTTGTATTCAGGCACCCCAGACGTAAGATTCTCTTCTAGGCGAGGCAAGAACTCGGTTGAGTAGTAGCGCTCCAAGGTCTCATTATATTCAACCGGCACTTCAGTTTCTTCTAAGGCTTTAAATCCCCTATTAAACTGAACCATTGCTGAAACAATCGTCAAATCTTCAGACAAAACAATCAATTGATTGTTCATCGTTTCAAAATAGTTTTCGATTTGTCGTGCTTTATTTGTGCGATTGCTAGTTAAATTCGCAAACTGCGCATCCAGCATAGAACGGCGCGCCTGGCTCCATGCAACAGACCCCACAGTTAAGATCGCCAAAAGAGCGACGACGATCATGATAAGCGTGAACTTTGACTTTGTACTCAGTTTCCACATGAGCATGATCCTCCTTGGATCATAGGTCCCTCAAACCTATTTGCTCTCATGTAAACACTCTCAAGCGGAGAGACATTCACCAAACAATAAGTTTAGAGGGTGGAGATAGGTTCCAATGGTTGTTTTTGACGATAAAAGTGAGTTGGTGCCAACCGAGTACAGCCGGTTTAACGTTAGCCTAAATACCAATAGCTAGTTTTCAGTTTGGTGCGTTGAGTAGGACTCAAGTACCAGTCAGA
>JBGCDP010000023.1:0-70468 GCA_045105475.1 Anaerolineae bacterium | reverse complement strand
CAAGCGGCCCGCATCATCTCTTGCTTACCGGCCGTAACAGGCGACTTCCAAAAATTAGGCGGTGGCATCTGCTATTCAACAATGAACGCGTACGAGTGGGATCGGGCCGCTTTAGAAGGGACAGCGTTGCGCACAAAACCGGGCCGGGTGCTCGCCATGACACGGGTCGGCAGCAATCTGCTCGATCTTAACGACCCACCCATTAAAACGCTGATCATGTGGGCGGCGAACCCGGTGGTGTCCAACCCGGACAGCAATCGGGTGCGCGAAGGGTTGGCACGTGAAGATCTGTTTAGCGTTATGATTGAGACGTTCCAGACAGACACGGCCGATTACGCCGACATCTTGCTCCCCAGCACGATGCAGCTAGAGCATACCGACATGCATGATTCGTTCAGCCACCTTTACGTAAACTGGAACGAGCCAGTCATGCCGCCACCAGGCGAATGTCTGCCGCACACCGAAATTTTCCGCCGTTTAGCAAAACGATTGGGGCTGACAGAGCCATCTTTGTACGACAGCGACGAAGAGATTGCCCGTTCAGCACTTGAATCTGGCAAACCAGCCATGCAAGGGATCACGCTTGAAAAGCTAAAAGAAAAAGGGTGGATTAGGTTGAATCACCCCACCCCCTATCAACCGTTTTTAGAGAAATTTCAAACCCCGTCAGGGAAATTTGAATTTCGTTCTGAGAAAGCAGAAATAGATGGCTTGGGGCTTCTTCCTGACTACACCCCACCTTATGAAGGGGCTGGGGCAACTTCTCAACCAAACGCTGAGGCTCCAACGTTGGCACTAATTTCATCAAACAACAACTTTCTGCTCAACTCGATGTTTGCCAACAGTCCAGATCACACAAAGTCGGGTGAACCGACGATTATCGTTTCTCCGGCCGATGCCGTTTCATTTAAGCTGGCTGATGCTTCGATGGTGCGAGTCTGGAATGACCGTGGTGAATTTACAGCCAAACTAGCGGTTAAAGATGAGGTTCGCCAAGGTGTAGCGGTTACCAGCAAAGGACTGTGGGCCAAGCACCATGGGGGCTCAAATGTGAACGCAACGATCATGGAACGTGATTCTGATATGGGCCAGGGGGCGGTGTTTCATGATAACCGGGTACGCATCACGGCCTTGCAAACAACCTTGTAGGGGCGGACGGGGTCGGAACCACCTTTTCTCTTCGGAGCCAAGTTGAACCCGACCCCGTCCGCCCCTACCTAGAGATCAAATGACCATTCAACTTAAATCCACATACAAATCCCGGCCAGTTCGTTTTCTCAATCTGGCTGAACACGCAGGCTGGCGCATCAAGGTGTACGGCATTCGTTTTTCAGAAGATGGGTCGAAAGAGCGGCCCGATCCAGCCATTGTCAAGCTCGCCACGCGAGCCATGCTGAAACAGCTGCCACAACCGGCCGTGACCGATTCCCGTTACGGAGTCGGCTTTTTAATCATTCACCAAGGGCAACACCGGAACTGGCTCTTGCTCGACTGGTGGTACGACCAGGAAATACTCAAGCAGCATTTCTTCTCATCGCCCATAAATACGCCTGATAAAGTGACTCGAGCAGAAAGCGATTTACTCGCTTGCACCTGGGAGTTGGCCGTACACGGTTTTGAACGTCAGGCTTGGATCGACACGGTGCTCAACAACCCGACCGGGCCTGATCTCGAGGCTTATTTAAATCAACATTTAAACAAGGATGTGTAGCAGAGTGGCAAAGGGCTTAGCTAGCGCACGATTTTAGCCCCGCTCCTTCGCAAACCCGGCTACCCGATAAAACTTATGACCGATCAAGAAAAACTTAACTTACTCGCAGAATTCGGCGCCGCATGGGGCCGAGCTGACCTAGATGGCCTGATGTCCCTAATGACAGACGATTGCGTCTACGCCGCATCTGTTGGACCAGAGCCAGGTACCACCTATCGAGGCAAGGACGAAGTCCGACGTGGCTTTGCTGAAATCATCAAATATGAAGAAGGTGGTGAACAGCGTGGCGGCCGAAGATGGGTCTCAGGCGATTATGTGTTTGCCGAATGGGGATATGATGAAATCGCTGAAGATGGCACGGTTACAGATATTCGTGGAATAGATATTTTTCACTTTATCAACGGCAAGCTGGCGTTGAAAGACGCTTACAGAAAAACAAAAATGTAGCGGAGTTTGCGCGGTAGCGAGGTGGCGGGGTTAAAAGCGTGCAAGTGCTAAACCCTTCGTTGCCTCGCAAACCTCGCTACTCCACCACTGTATTTGGAGAAAAAAGAAATGACCACAAAAGAATTTGAAAAAACAGCAGTTAACAAAGTTAAACGAGTCCCAGATCGGGGATCGTATGATGCCGCATCAATTTATCCGATTGTCGACGATTCGCTTATTTGCCACGTTGGCTTTGTCGATCACGGCCGGGCGGTTGTGATCCCAACGATTCATGCGCGTGACGGGGACAAGATTTTGCTTCACGGTTCTAGCAAAAGCCGCATGATGATGCATATCGCGGCCGGAAATGAGGTGTGTATCACGATTACCCATCTGGACGGATTGGTTTTAGCCCGCAGCGTGTTCCACCACTCAATGAACTATCGTTCGGCCGTCCTGTATGGCAAAGGGGTAATCATTGAAGATGCAGACGCAAAAATGCGCGCGCTTGAAATATTTACAGACAAGCTCATCCCCGGCCGATGGGACGATGCTCGCCAGCCAACTCCTCTCGAATCAAAAGCGACCACCATCGTAGAAATTCCAATCGAACTGGCTTCTGCCAAAGTACGCGTCGGCCCACCAGGGGACGATGACGAGGATTATGCGCTTGATGTATGGGCTGGCGTTCTGCCGATGCGACAGGTTTTTGGGGATTTAGTTGTAGATCCACGTTTGAAAGAAGGGATTGATGTACCGCAGTACATCAATGATTACGCTGCGAGTAGAAAGTAGCTCTGCTTTTATTGTCAGAGGCCAGCAATTTCCTAGCCTCTGGTGATGATCTTAAGATCCAAATAAATTATTAGGGGTAGCTTCTGCTTCAGGCTCTGGGGTTCCTATCAATTCCCCTTCAACAGCATCACTTTCATCTGTAATTCCATCTGGTGTTTCTTCAAAGATTTCTACAGGTGTTTCAAAGGTGGGTGGTGTAGGTTGCTGCACGGTAGGTTCAGCGGTTGGTTCTGGGGTTGAAGTAGCCAGTGGTACAACAATGACCCGCTCTGGATTAATGAGGTAGGGCTCGACACATCGGTTCGATATTTCGAGCCCGGCCGGAATTGAGCCTAACGTGCGTGCCACAACGGCTGTTTCAGTCCGGCGAATCGGTTCAAGCACGGCCGGATTCTCAACCCGTGGATTCGATGCCAGCTCAAGCCGCTGACCGATTGGGATATTATAATTCCGATTTAAGGCCCCATTCCAACTACAAGTCCCAGAATAACAAGAGAGTGCCAGCGGTTTGGTTGCGCTGGGGAATGTAATCGCCATACAGCCGTCACTGCTTTCAGCCGTGCCGAATAGATCGGGGAAAAACGGCCGGATCACACTATCTGTAGAATCTAGAAATAAAGCAGATCCACCAGCTACATCAAACTGATTCTCATCGAGCTCTGGGTCAAAATGAAGCTCAGATCCAGGCCAAGCATACACACTATGCTCTGTGGTTTGATTATCAACACTAGCCTGTAAAGTAAAGTGAGTTAACCCTCGAATGCTAACCGTCTCCCCTCGACCTAGCTCATTTGAATTTGGGCTGTTCCCGATGCGCCAATAACCGATTTCTTTGGCAACATTTAATGACATCGCACCGGCTACAGTACTTGTCTGATCAGCCGTTAACTGCTGACCTTCAGCCAAATATGGCTCTAAGCATTGGTTAGCAATTGCTTGACCGGTAGGCACCCCGCCTAAAGTCCGCGCAAATACGGCGGTCTCGGTAAAGTAAATCGGTTCAAATGTTGCCGGGCTTGCAACACGCAAGTTTGAATCCAGCTCCATTCGCTCTCCGGCCGGGATATCAAACGTTCTATTTAAAGGACCTAACCAGCGACAGCTGCCTGCGTAACAAGAGATCACCAAAGGCTCGCTGGTGCTACGATAGTTGACCGACATGCATCCGGCACTACTCTCAGCAACACCAAACAAACCGGTTAACTCCGGCCGAATCGTCCCTTGGGTCGAGTCGATAAAAAGCGTTGAGTCTTCTTCTAAAGCAAACAGAGTCCCAGTGCTGGTATGATCAAAGTTGATCTTAGAATCTGGCCACATATAAACACTTTTTGCACCACCATCAGCTTGATTACCAATCAAAAAGTGGATGAGTCCACGGGCCTCAAGTGCTTCATTATTAAAAATCGGTAGCAGATCAGATTCAGAACCTTGCGACCACACACCCATTTGCTGAGGGCTTGCGGCCAAATCAGTTTGTACGTTTGACTCAGGGGCAGCAGCAACAGATTGATTGCTTGCTTCAACACTGCGAGCCTGAACAGGGATGAAAACACCCCGCTGAAGGACAACCGCAATGCCTAAAACAACCATCGTCAAAAATAGCCCAACAGACGTAATAGTCATCAACCGATAATAACGGCCGGCTTCTGGCTGTGGTCGGCTCTGGTCAACCGTTCCAGCTTGCACGCCAGTAATGATAGGAATAGCCCGTGCCGTTTCAGATTGAGATAAGAAACTGTCTTTAACAACCCCTTCAGTGCGAATAGGAGCAGGGGGAGAAATATCAATGGCTGTTGTCCGAATCGTATCGTTAACAGCTGCACTTTCAACAATTTCTTCAACAAATTCTTTGGCGATCTCAACAAATGGAAGCGACCCCTTCTCAATACTGTCATCTTGCTTTTCTTTATCAGACCCATTCTTGAGCTGTGCATCAAATAAGACTTTAGAAACGAGCTTATCACCTAGGTTTAGTTCCGCGCCGTCAGAGCCTCGCCCATTATTACTACCTATCCCCACGAAAGAAAAGGCAACAGGGTCAATGAGTCTCTCTATAGATGGTGGAGATGTCGGTGATTGTGAATTAACTGGTGGTGCTTCGGGTTCTTCAAATTTAACCCGCCCATCCGATCTTAAATGATGCGCGGCCATCGTCAGCCCAGTCTCCACCCCATTCTGTATAGCCCAACGTGCCAAATCATTTGCAAAGTCTTCAGAATCTTTGGCGAGAGCGGTAAGTGTGTCCCGAAAAGCCACTTTATTACTTTTAACCGCCTGCAAAAAAGTTGGCTGGCATACTAAAATTTTTGAGTTCGGGGCCAACTCATTCTTTTGAAAGTTAATTCCATCTAACGAAAATTGACTCGACTCGCCCAACCAGCCTGACGGCGCTTGATTTAGATCAGACGCTTTCCGGCCGGTTAACAATGAGAATTGTTCATTGTGACATTGCAGGACCTCTCCAGCTCCAATTTTAATCGTGTATAGCTGATCTTCGTGCAGAATGGCGGCCGCCAAGCCACACGGTGCACCACCCCGGCGCTTGATATAGCCCCCGGTTGAAATAGTGACTAACCCTACAGCCCGATGGATAAGCTTCTCAATAGAACGATCACCCCCGTTTTGCAAGCTCGTAACAAATGACAGTAGGGTTTTGCGAGGCGTGTCAATTTCAGCAAATTGCCCTAGTTTTTTTTGAGAAACCGCAGCGATATGTAGATCAAAGCCTTGGCGGGTTGTTATGTTGGCAGAAAGCGCATATGCACTTTGCTCTGAGCTCCCAGTAGATTCAATATAAATCGAAGATTTTAGCTTATTTTGCATTGTTTCAAATTGAAGAGGTAGGTGAACCGATCATAGACGCGGGTCATAGGAGGGTAGTACGCAGGTATTATAGATATTGGAACCTTTCAGCCCTGTGAAGAAATCGAAGAATCTTCTACACGAACTCCATTGCTAAAACTTATGTCAATAGTTCACGATTTCTTGGGGAGCAACCAGAGGTAAAACAAGAAAAACAGGCGGCCTTCCGTGCAACACGCTTCATTATTCAGGCCAACGATTCCTGCTGTATACGTTTAAATCATTTCTAAATAAGACCCTAAAAGAATTCCAACATCATCTAAACAGTTTCATAACAAGCTAGGGCTATTCTTCTGTCATCAAACGACGTCACCTTAGAACGTCGCAGATAACAAAAGCTCATCGGCCGGAATTATTTTTAACAATCGGCGTGAGACAGAATTCATATTATTTATTTGGAGATTTATCATGAACAAAAACAAATGGTTCGCAACTGGAATGGGAGCACTCATCGCTCTAACAATTGGTGGTGGCATATTCACTTTTAGCGGAGTGAGCGCCGACGAAGGATTAGTTAACAACATCAGCGCAGTCATTACAGATGGCGTTTTACAAGATGACGGCGAAGGCAACAATGGCCGTCGAGGCAATCGCAATCGTGGCCAAAACAGCGAATTTTTAGCCGCTGAACTTGGTATTTCAGTAGACGAATTAACGGCCGCTCGTGAAGCTGCTCGTGACGCAGCAACTGATGAAACAACCCGTGAAGAGCGTTCAGAGCTTTTAGCGGCAGAGCTTGGCATTACGGTTGAAGAACTTGAAGCAGCCAATACAGCGGCAAAAGATGCAGCGCTCGCAGAGGCATTGGCCAACGGCGACATCACCCAAGAGCAAATTGACACGAAAGAAGCGCAACAAGCTTTCAAAGAGCTGTTTGACAAAAAAGAAGCCGCAGCCGATGCATTAGGCTTAACGGTGGAAGAGCTTGAAGCAGCAAAAGAAGCTGGCACCAGCAAAGAAGAAATTCTTGAGAATGCGGGCGTTACTCAGGAAGAAGTCAAAGCTGCTGTAGAAGAAGCCAAAGCAGAAGCATTGGCTGACGCAGTAGAGAGCGGCGCCATCACAGCTGAGCAGGCTGAACTGATTGAGAATTCATCAGAGCGCAATGGCCGTGGAAACGGTGGGAATCGCGGAAATGGCGGCCGTAACGGCGGACGTGGTAATGGTGGACAAGGAAATGGAGGTGAGACTGAAGACGCTTAATCCAGATATTAGCAACTAAACGTTAGACATTAGTGTCCCGACCGATCTTGATGGATCGGCCGGGACTTTTTGTTTCCTAAAAGGCTTCAGTCTTGCACTAAAAATCTCAGCCATTAAATCTGGCTCTCTCTTTTAGGCACCACGGTTCTTAATGGAATGTATTTTCCCTCAGGAATTTTGCGCCAAAATGTTAGCGTTTGTTGCAGATAGGTCAGTTCGTCTTCCGGCTCTTTAGCAATCTCCACATAGTCAACGTGCAGGTCCCCCTCCCGTCCTGAAAACTTAAAGTAGTTCAGCCGAAACGTCGGCACATAAACGGCCGGGAGCCAGCCGACACGTACAGATACCCGGCGTAAAATTTTAAGCCAAGTGCCCGTGTTAATAATTAAGCGGCCGTCTGATAATTTCTCTAAAAGAGCCTGATGTGTATGTCCAAATACATAAGCTGACACATCTTTATTTTCAGCCAAGATCTTGTGCGCACGGTCGATATAAGGTCCCTTAGACTGCGTCGCTTGCTCATCCCCGTCTTTGTCATAGGTCAGGATTCTAAATCGATAAAGCGCAGAGCGTACATCTCGAAAGATGAGGGTCATCGGAATCGAAAGGACCAGCAGAAACGAGACAATGCCCATGTTGATCGTGATAATCCAAGCGAAAACATCACCGACATAGCCTAAATAATCGATCACCGGATTATAAAAAAAGAAGTTGTCTTCAACTAAACCGGCACGCGCTAAAATTTCACCCACAATGCCCAAGGCGGTAAAGCTAAACAAAAGTAGAAAGGGCAAAACCAGCCAGCGGAAGAAGATATTCATCTCGCGGTAAAAGTAGTTGGAAAACATCCACTCTGGAATCTGTCGGGTCCGAATCGAGCGAATATCTTTTAGCCAATTGCCATTTCCAAACTCAGAGTGCAGGCTGGCACCACTTACAATCGATTCGGTAACGAAGTAGCCAAAAGGGAGCGCATAGGGATTGCGATAGTCGGGTGAGGCGTTGTACACATCGGCCTGTTGGCCGTGCTCAATCCAAATCTTATGCTGATCGATTCTACGTGTGAGGGCTAACGAGGTATCTAAAAAGATGTTCCACTCAGCTAATTTTCGGCCGTAAAACGGATCACAGGCCAAATCGTAGTCGTGGTTCCCGACCATCATGGTAATCTTGATTCGTTTGCCCGTTTCATATAGCTGATCAAAAATCGGCCGATGGTATTTGATGATCTCATCCAGCTCACCATTCCCCTCGATTTCTGTCAGCTCCCAAAAGCCAAAGGTATCGCCAGCAAGAACTAGCTCGATATCGTCACCTTCGGCAGCTTTCGAGTCCAGCTCCTGCAAAAAAACGACCATTTCAGCTGTGTAATCACAAATCTGAAGCTGGCCGTCTCCCCCCATATGCAGGTCACTAATTACATACAGTTTTTTCATGAGGCAAGATAAGGAGTGGCGAACCATTTGTTTGTGCGCCACTCCCTAACAATTCTAGCCAGCAATCCACAGCACACCCTTTAGCAATCGATAATAGATTTTTGCAAAGAATGTCGGAGTCGCTTTACTCGGCAGATACGGTGGGAAACCACCTGTTGCTTCTGGCTCATCAAAACGATTGTCCCAACCGTTACCGTCCCACAAAATGTCTCCAGTCGGAATACCTAATGCCTTCACAAAAGGAACTGGATCATATCCATTATTTTCATAACTATTGTTGTGCAGCCAGTTGTTTTCAGGGTCAGGCGCAACATCAAGCTCATCGATTGAATACAACGTCGTCAGACTAAAAATAGCGGTTCCTGTTGTTTTATTCCCTCTAAACGTATTGTCAAATACCTCGATATTGTCTGATCCAAAGATTAGCAGTCCGGTGCCGGGTGGCACATCGGCGACAACAGCTCCGGCCGGTCCATCATTGATCCGATTATTGTCCTCGACCACGTTGTTGTAGACCTTCCCGATGCGCGACACTTTTGAGGTCAGATTAGGCAACACAACATACAAAATTCCCAATGAATTCCCATGAATGTGGCAATCGTACACATCTCCATTGATTGAGTTTTCAATTTCAACTCCGATCACGCTGTCATACGTTTCGCAATTACGGACCACCACATTCTCAGTTTGCCCGGCATAAATCGCCGCATCGTTTACCCCGCTGGCAATCACATGTTCTACGAGGACATTGGTAGATTTAACTGGATAAATCCCATACGTGCCGGTATCGTGTGTTTCGAGATGATGCATGTGTAAATTAGTAACACCCTCTACTAAAAAGCCGTTATCTGTATAGTTGATTGCGGTGAGGTAAGCCAGCTCAAAGTCATTACCAGAGGCGATGACCGCTTCGGGCAAAACATTTTGCCCATCAAAAATCGGATATTCACCCGCTTCGTTTGGGATACCGCGTATGGTGAGACCACTCACATCAACTACAAGACGCTGGTTATAAGTACCGTATGGAATCAGCACGGTGTCGCCTGGTAAAGCACGATCAATCGCCTCTTGCAACGGCCGATTTGGGTCAGCGGTAATAACCAGCGGTCCTCGACTTGCAGCTGCCGCTACAAGGGTTGTTCCACGGTTAAGACGAGCGGATTTGGCACGCCCGGCCGTTACTCCTCTAAACTCAATCGGCAATCCAGACAGAGCTACTTCAGGAACTTCTGGCAATTGGCTTTCATCAGTTAAGGCATGCAAATACGCAACAAGGTCAGATTTTTCTTGCGTATTGAGCTCAAACCCTTGAATAAACGCATCGATATTGTCATTGGTATCACCAAACTGTCGGCCGCCACCGTCTGCATAAAATTGGATCACTTCTTCGAGCGTTTCAAACTCACCGTTATGCATATAAGGAGCAGTCAGAGCGATATTGCGTAAACTGGGCACTCTAAAAGATCCTTCGATGCCGTTATCGGCAACGCCAGCCCGACCAGGATCACCACTTTGCACCCCGATCACTCGGAATGTATCGGTATGAAATGTTGGATTAGCATGACACTCAAAGCAGCGGGTCGCGCCAGATCGGAACAATGTTAGGCCACGGCGTTGCGCTGGGGTCAGGGCGGCAAAGTCTCCGGCCGCATAGCGATCAAACGGTGCATCCTTTGTGATTAGCGTCCGCTCAAAAGCGGCTAGTGCAAGGGCAACATTCTCAAAGTTGACTGAATCAGCGCCAAATGCTTCCTCAAAAAGTTCAACATATTCAGGGATCGCTTCAAGCTCAGCCACGGTTTGGTCAGGATCAGCGTTCATTTCGGTGCTTTCAAGCAGCGCAGTTTCAGCCTGTTCCTCTAAAGAGCTAGCCCGGCCGTCGTGAAAAATTTCGCCCAGATAGCCAACGTTCCAAAGCGTAGGTGCATTGCGGGCCAGCTTCGTACCATCGGCCGTTTCAGCCACAGTCCGGCCGTCAGCAAATCCTTTTTCAGGCTGATGGCAACTGGCGCAGCTCATGTCGTTGTCAGCTGACAAAATCGCATCAAAAAACAGGTTACGCCCCAGCTCAACGGCGGCTGGGTCAGGAGCTTCTAGCTCTGGGAATTCTCGTTGTAGGCCGGTATAGCTGGGCAGTACAGAGCTTGAGCCTGCACCCGCTTCGGCCGCAGGGATAACCGGCTCTTGCGCAATCGGCCGAATCCCGGCCGTAGTGGCCCAACCCGCAAATAAAACCAGCAGCAATCCCACAACTCTTAAAACCCATTTCCCGATATTACGTAACATAAGGTACATTCCTTCCCAATTAATTTTTAGCGTGATGAATTTTAGCATGGAGCTAAAAAGGTAGCGAAGTTACAGTGGAGGTAACAATGAGCGATGAAAAGAATCGCGAAAACGACAAGAAAATTGAAGAGCAAAAACAATCATTAGCAGGTGGTGGGTTAGCCGTGGGCATGGGTGTTGGCATAGCGATTGGAGTCGCTTTAGGCGTTGCGTTAGACAATATCGGGCTTGGCATCGCACTAGGTGTTGCCATTGGTGCAGCGTCTGGCACTGCAATGAGTGGCTTTGGGGCAAAAAAAGAGGATGACAAAAAGGGTGAGTAAAATATATTGCCCAATTATCGATCATGCGTAGAATTAACAGCCTACATACCTTTTAATTCAAAACATTATCGACTTTTAGGCCCTTCAGCTTTTTGAAGCCTGAAAGACCTTTGGAAAAACAGCAATGATCGATGTAAATCAACTCCGCCGTGGCACCGCTTTTACCCAAGATGGCGACCTATTTAAAGTACAAGAGTACGACCACCGCAAATCCGGCCGTGGCAAAGCGACTATCAAAGTAAACGTCAAAAATATGCGCACCGGGTCAATCACCTATATGACCTTCACCTCGGGAGACCGAGTAGAAGATGTGAGCTTTGACAAACGCCAGGTTCAATACCTGTATGATGACGGAGACAATTATGTCTTTATGGATTCCACCACTTACGTTCAATCGTTTGTCCAACATCAAGTATTTGGTGATGACAATGTTTTCCTAGCTGAAAACCTAGAACTTGAGCTACTCCTTTTTGGAAGCGAAGTGCTGGACTACATTTTGCCTAAAAGCATGGAATTCGACGTTGTTTGGGCTGAAAATGCGGTTGCAGGCGATACATCTTCTGGCGCAACAAAAGAAGTCAAAACTGAAACCGGCCTATCGTTACGTACCCCACTTTTCGTGAAAGAAGGGGATCGGATTAAGGTTAATACAGAAACACGCTCTTACATTACACGCGTGTGATTTGAAATTTTGAGTTGAATCTTTAGGCCAGATCGGTTGTAACACCGATCTGGTCTTTTTTATTTATGTACGATGCGATTGTGATTGGTGCGGGACATAACGGGCTTATTTGTGCCGGATACTTAGCCAAAGCGGGTAAACGTGTGCTGGTGCTGGAACGCAGACACATTGTCGGCGGCGCGGTTGTCACCGAAGAGATGGTACCCGGCTATAAATTTGATCTGGGGGGATCTGCCCATATTTTAATTCACCATACCCCTATCGTGGCCGATCTAGAGTTGGAGAAATATGGTCTTGAATATTTAGACGTTGATCCGCTTTTTTGGGCCCCTTTCCCTGACGGCCAACATATCACCATCTATAAAGATTTAGACAAAACGTGCGAGAGCATAGCCAAGGTCAACGCGGCCGATGCTGAAAAATACCGTGAGTTCGTCAAGACGTGGACACCATTAGCAGAGGCTACGGTTGAAACGTTTACCAATCCTCCCACGATGGGAAATGTCGTTAAAAATTTAGGGTTTAAATCTGGCTTAGGGGCGGGGAACTGGGAGCGTATGGCTGATATTTTTCGTGGGTACGGCCCACTGCTCAAAAATTGGTTTGATGGGCCAGAAGTGCCTGCCATGATCGGCTGGATGGCGGCTCAGTCTGGGCCACCACCGACAGAACCACTCTCTGGGCCATTTGCTCTGTGGCACCCAATGTACCATGTGAGCGGTATGAAACGGCCGAAAGGGGGATCGGGCATGCTGACCCAATCTTTGGCAAAGATGGTTGAAGCGCATGGGGGAACCATTTTGACCAACAGCCCGGCCGAAAAGATCTTAGTCGAAAATGGGAAAGCGATGGGAGTCACGTTTACCAATACCAAAACCGGTTTGACTCAAACAGCCACCGCCAAAACAATCGTATCAGGTGCTCACATCCACACGACGATGGCGATGCTAGAAGCAGATGATATGCCACAGCCACAGCGCAACTTGCTCAATAATAGCCGGATTGGGAACGGCTTTGGCATGATCCTACGCTGCGCCATGGACGAGCTACCCAATTACACCGCGACCAGTACGCCCAAAGGGGTAGCTGGAGAAGAACATACGGCGATGCAGTTTGTCTGCCCATCACTTGATTATTTAGATGCCGCCTATGGGGATTATTTAGCCAAACGACCGTCTGAAAACCCAGCCCTCATCTCGATGACCTTCTCAACGACCGACCCGACGCTGGCACCAGCAGGCAAGCATACAATGTTTTTGTGGGGGCAGTATTATCCATATGAGCTTGCTTCTAAAGAAAACTGGGATGAGATTTCTGAGGAAATAGCTGAGAAAATGCTCGATACGCTGGGTGAGTATGCCCCTAATGTCAAAGAGGCGGTTATCGACAAACTGGTCGAAACACCGCTTTATCTTGAGCGGGAGTTAGGACTGCTACAGGGGAATGTGATGCATTTAGAAATGTCGATTGATCAGATGTTTATGCTCCGGCCGGCCTTGACCGTCTCTCAGTACAAAACACCGATTAAAGGTTTGTATTTGACTGGGGCATCAACCCATCCCGGCGGTGGAATTATGGGGGCGGCCGGGAGAAACGCGGCTCAAGTCGTGCTCAAAGACGGCCGACGCTGGTTTTAACTGGTCTGTTTCTCTCTTTCGGCCGTCGGTTTCTTTGAATTGATAATCGAAATTCCACCGATAATAATCGCCATCCCAACAAGCATGCCCGTTGTGATTTTTTCATCTAGCAGCAGGATACCCGTCGTCGTAGCCACAATCGGGATCATGTAATGAACCATGACTGAAGTCGCTACGCCAAACTGATTGATGATGTAGAGTGAGAGAATAAAGCCTGCAAATGAGCTAATAATCGCGCTATAGACCAAAGATGAATACCCGACATACGTGACGGCCGAAAAATCGATGCCGCCAAAATAAAGGCCGATGGGCAGCACAATAAGCATTGTGACCAAAGCACGGACGCTGGTAATTTGAAACGGGCTGAGCTTACGCACATAGCGCCGCGCATAAATGATGCCGAAACTAGAGCTAATATTGGCTGTAAACACAAGTAGATACCCGATAGGGTTGACTGCACCGTCGGTTTCCAGACCTGACTCACCCAACAAGATTAAAAGCAATGCCCCACTTAGAGCCAACACAACACCGAACACAATCCGGCCGGTCATGCGCTCATCCTTGAGCAGAAAATGGGCCAGCACGACGGTTAATGCAGGAGATGTTGTGCCGATAATCGAGGAAATGCCGCTGGAAAGATAGTTGAGTGAACTAATGAACGCAGTCATCGGAATGGCGGTGCCGATGATCCCCAGCACAAATCCATGCCGCCAGACGGCCGGGTCTGTAGGCCACTTAAAACGGGAGCTAAAAAAGATAAAGCTAAACAAAAATGCGAAGCTCGACAGTGCCATACGCAGGCCGATAAAGTCGAGCGAGGTAAATTCGCCTAATCCGATTCGAGCAGAAACGAGCGAGGTGCCAAACATGAGGCTCAGTACAAGGACGTAGGGTAACCCTCTTTCAGACCAAGGGGTTTTATTTTTAGTGAGGGGAAGGCGCATCTTTGGCACCTCCTTTTTAGGAGAAAGGTTTATAGGCAAGTATAGCAAACGTGTAGAAATAGCCTCAGCTTAAGCAAAAGCGATAAGACAAATCAGATGGTTATTATTTGAGCCACCTATTGCCAAATAGCTGGCCAATTGTTTATGCAAAAACCACAGCCGATTGCTCTCTCAGTTCCCCACCATTGGCAAAGAAATTTTTATGAGCGACTCAGACACTGTCGTAACGCCCGAAGCCTCATCTAAATCGATAAAGCTTATACCCTCAACAGCTTCAAGAGACAGACCTTTATTAATCACAACTCCTTCAGAAATCGGGACAAGCCCTTCCCATTCAAACACTTTCGTCTCGCCAGGTTTCAGTTCAGCAATCTTCACTTCAACCTCATTGGTGACAACATTCCCACCCGATATCCACACCACACCCTGTGGCAGCTGGTTTGTAAACACCAAATCGGTAAGTGGTTTTACCCCGATATTTTTGATTTCGAAACGCCACACAATTTGCTGCTGGGGGGTTGCGAGCGTAGGGACAAATTGCTTAACTTCGGCCGCATAGTTTCCAATAATCTGAAACAGTTCGCCTGAAATATGGTCAACCAAATAAGCTTCTTTGTTATTCCCCTGGCCAAAAGAAGCGATTTTCACATCAGAACTGAGCACCTCAGTGACCTCGTTGTCTGCATCTTTATTCGCTGCCCAAATCTTCCCCGAAATAAAGTCCCCATAGAAGTAATGCCGCTGAAGCTCTGGAAAGGTATCACCGTCATACACGAGTCCGCCAGTGACCGATGCACCAAGAAACTCAAATTCCGGAGCTGGTCCCACTCGGTTATAGGTAATAATCGGTTTGGTATAGAGTGCATTGGAAGTAATGCCACAATCGCTTTTGAATTTAACGATACCTTCAAAACATGACCAACCATAATCACGCAGAACGGTTGTCGTCTTTGGCACTAGGCTGATTTCTTCATGGAAATCTTGCCCAACATCACCCACCCACATCCGGCCGTTTTCTGGGTCGAGGCTATAGCGCCAGGGATTACGCCATCCGGATGAAAGGATCTCAGGGCACCAGTCATCTTCCCCATTCGGCCGGGGATTATCGGCCGGGATTTTGTAGTTTCGCACGCGGCCACAGCCGTTGACCGGGTCGATCCCATCCCCGTGTACATTGATACGCAGCATCTTACCCAACAGCTCCCGCTTGTCTTGGGCTCGATTCAGCGGGTCGCCCGTGCCGCCTCCATCTCCCATCCCGATCACGAGTTGCCCGGTTGAATCAAAAGCCAGATGCCCACCATTGTGGTTACTTGTCTCTTGGGCGATTTCAAGGATGATTTCTTCAGATCCAGCTAAAGCGATATTTGGGTCGGCCGAAATCTTGTAGCGAGCAATGACTGTATCCCCATATGTTTCCGGCCGATTATCTGAGTAGTTCACATAAAAATACCCATTTCGCGTATAAGCTGGGTCAAAAGCCATACCTAACAGCCCGCGTTCCGCCTCAAGGGAAACCTTCCCCTCAAGATTTAGAAACGGCTCCGGCCGAATAACACCCCGCTCAATAATTTTAATCTTCCCCCCTTTTTCAAGAATAAATAAGCGACTATCGTCAGCCACACCGGTAGAGGCAATCCCTAAAGGTTGCGAAAAGCCGTCGCCAACTTGATGCAGAGCAATAGCGCTGACATTGACTTGATTATCTTGATTTGAAAAGCTAGTTTGAGTAGAAAAAAGGAGAATTAAGAGGGAAGCTGCAAAGGTTAAAGTGGGTAGATACTTCATATTTAATTAGCGCGAGCCTGGTCATTAGTAAATTGTCATTGGAGCAGACAAATAATCTTTTCATCGATTTAAGCAGAGTCAATTTTCATGGCTTTTTTTAAATAACCTAAAAAGTTAATGAAACGTCAAGATAAGCTCATCCTCAATGATTACATTAGCCCATCAGTTGATCTCAAGTGGTTAGACAGTGCTCTGGGCTAACCGCTAGCCTATTTGACCCTCATAGACTTTTATTGCCCGTTTAGCCGCTAGCTTCTTCCAAGCCAACACCATTAACGCCTTAAACTCTCCCATTTCAACCTTAGCTAAATTAACCTTTGTCCAACCTTGATGGCTCCAACCGCCCAACTCAAATACCTCTGGCTGCAAGGTCGTAACCGCTTCCTGATCTTCAAGTGTTAACTTTAGAACGGCCGTATTTTCCTCGATTTGTAGGGTGCAAAAAATCTTATTTCGTGTCCGGAAATCTGGGTTCCCAAAATGCCCTTTCTCTTCCGACTCAGGCAAAGACAGTGCAAATTCACGAACTTGGTCTGGGTTCATCATATATCGTATCCATCACCGGCCAATCTAAGGCCGTCTAACAACAGCAATATCACATCGGGCACTTGAGTGTTTAGATTTAAGGTCAACCGATGATACGCTCTTGATATTCTCTAAAAATCTACCGTCCAAAACGGGCCGTCTAAATTAAAGAGTCAATCAGCTATGCAACAAAAACTAAAAATCTATATTCCAATCATTCTACTTCTTTTTGCTATTGGGCTGCCAACAAGGATTACACCCAACAACTACCCGCTCTGGTACACCACCTATGCGGGCGATTTTATTTGGGCAATGATGATCTTTTTCCTTTATCGCCTATTCTTTAGGTGGGAGACCCTGACAGCTTTTCTTGTCACACTTGCCACAACCTACATCATCGAGATAACACAGTTATTTCATCCAGCTTGGCTAGATTATTTGCGCACGTACAAGTTGATTGGCTTGATTATTGGCTATAGCTTCCTGTGGTCAGACATTATCGCTTACACCGCTGGCATATCGTTGGGAGCACTGATTGACACAGCGGTTATGAGCCGCGTTAACGGCACGCGCTTAAAAGGCTCGATTCGATCAATCTAGGCTTACGGTATAAATATTTTTGCTAAAGGGAGTGACTCGCTCGTTTCAGGGGTGGCTTTCAGGGTTAATTAGCAGCCAAATTTTGTGTTTAAGAGGCGAAAATATAGACAAGGGATCCCAGAACAATAAGTATCGCAAAAAAAGCGGCAGGCGAAACCTCGATTAACGGCCAACGGTATTCGGGCAAAACGGCTAATTTACCCTCTGGCCTTTGCAATTCTTGATCCCTATAATTTTTCGGCAAAACAACTTTAGCCGTATAGGCTGATTTAAACTGACTTGTATTCAAGCTCATGGCGATTTCTCTCATCAATAGATTGTATGTTCTTCCTCAACAGATTAGTTGAAAGACCCTCCTGCTTGAATAAATTAGGCGAATCGAAGCGATAAATAAATAGTAAATCTAGATTAGGCTTGCCATTTTGCATAGCCCTTTAGTTCAGCCACATACCTAAAAGAGGAGCCGGCCGTTTAGCAATCCTTTTCAAAACTAGCGACACTAGCGACCAAAATTGATAGCCTTTTACAGGTGAATATATGGGTTCAGCCATTTTTGTTTGTCCACCATCTCCCCACTCCGCAATATCTGATAAAATGCCCGCCTCATTTTCTAATGGGAGCAAATAATTCTCCAAGACAATACCGGTCAGATAGCGCTTATGAATGCACAACTCGTCTCAATATTTCTCAATGTCATCACGCCGGTTTTTGCGCTGGTTGCCATCGGCTGGATTGCTGGGCCACGTTTGGGGCTAGAAGCTCGAACGCTGTCGCGCACCGCCTACTTTTTATTTATTCCGGCCTTCGTTTTTTCTACCTTGAGCAATGCCACAATCGAAGCAGACTTAGCCATCCGCATGCTTAGCTATACGGCCATTGTGCATATTTCTGTTGCGATTGTTGGTTTTTTCGTTGCATGGATATTAGGCAAATCGCCCAAGATGATCGGCGCGTACACCCTTATCGCCGTATTTGGAAATGTCGGTAATTTTGGGTTCCCCATTATCCAGTTCCATTTAGGCGAGGTCGCGTTAGAAGCTGCGACCGTTTACTTTCTTGGCATCTTGGTGATCTCTTTTATCATCGGCGTCATGGCGGCTAACTGGCACAGGGGTAGCAGCGGAACAGCGGTGCTTGAAGTATTTAAGACCCCTGCTCTTATCGCCACAGTCCCAGCAATTCTCATCAATTGGTTTGATATTTCAACACCTATCATGGTAGACCGAATTGTTGGGCTATTGGGGCAGGCGATGGTCCCTGTGATGCTCGTTGCGTTAGGCGTCCAGTTGGCTAGCACAAAATCGCTCAAACTAGATCAAGATACCCTGATCGTGTCTGGTATTCGTTTACTAATTTCCCCAGCTTTAGCCTTTGTTTTTGTCGGCTTTTTTGGGCTAGACGGAATTGAACGTGGTGCAGGGATTATGCAGGCAGCCATGCCAGCGGCCGTACTCACCTCGATTATCGCCCTCGAATATGATCTGCTCCCCGATTTTGTCACACGCACGGTGCTATTTTCAACATTAGCCAGCGTGGTAACACTCACACTCATATTGGCCGTGGTTTAAAATCGGAGAGCCGAGAGCAAAGGAGAATAAGTAGCTAAGCTAAGCCCACTATACGCTCCGCGTCAGACTGCCATCAATCCGCAGATTTTGTCCTGTGATATAAGCTGCCCCGTCTGAAACCAAAAATGCCACCGTTGCAGCCACTTCATCGGCCGTACCATAGCGACCCATCGGGATACGGGCCTTCCATTCCGCTTTTTCTGGCAAGCTGTCGATAAAGCCAGGCAACACGTTATTCATCCGCACATTTTTAGAAGCGTATTTATCAGCAAAGAGTTTTGAGTAAGCGGCTAAGCTCGCCCGAAACGCGGCCGAGGTTGGGAAACTAGGATCTGGCTCAAACACAGCAAACGTCGAAATATTGACAATCGCCCCGCCACCGGCCGCTTCCATAAT
This sequence comes from Anaerolineae bacterium, assembly GCA_045105475.1. GTDB lineage: Bacteria > Chloroflexota > Anaerolineae > Promineifilales > Promineifilaceae > WTJY01. Next base: position 51,286 of record JBGCDP010000023.1, on the reverse strand, counting down.
CGGCGTCACCAAACGGGCCATCCGCACGGCCGGCATCAGGTAATAATCCATCCCTAAATGCCAATCCTCATCACTGATCGAAAGCACATCACCCTTTGGCCCGTGCCCGGCACTGTTGACCACCGCATCGATCCGGCCGTAAGTCTCCATCGTCAACCTAACCAGCTTTTCAAGATCAGCCGGAACCAAATTCGAGCCCGTCATACCGATCCCGCCTAATTCCTGACCCAACGCCTCACCTTTACCAGATGAAGATAAAATGGCTACTTTATACCCATCGGCCGCCAATTTGCGTGCGCTTGCTGCTCCCATACCACTACCTGCAGCCGTGAGAATCGCTACTTTTTCGTTTATCATTATTTTTCCTCAGAGTTTAATTTAACGGATTTTAAAATAGATTGTCTAATATGTCGATTTTGGCAAAACTCGTTCGTCGTATTGGTAATGGAAACATTTATTCCAGAAAATCTTTCAGTTAAGGAGACAATAAAATGACAAATTTTGTATTAGTTTATACCGGTGGCACCATGCCAGAATCAGAAGAGGAATCAGCAAAGGTTATGGCAGCTTGGGGTGCATGGTACGGCCAAATGGGCGAAGCGGTTGTTGATGGTGGTAATCCGTTTAGTCAATCTAAACAGGTGTCGGCCGATGGCGTAAGCGACGACGCCCCAGCTCTAACCGGCTACACCGTCATCTCAGCAGACTCATTGGATGATGCTGTAGAAAAGGTGAAGAATCACCCGCATACCCAGCACGGTGGGCAGGTCAGCGTATACGAAACCTTTAAAATGTAAATTTAGACAGCTAGGTGCTGGGCAACTGATTTGATGTCCAGTACCTAACTAGCCTCTAGCTTTTTCTCGTGCTTCCACCAATGCCTGCACGCTCAGCCCCACATCTTCTGCCGTCGTCATCCACGAACAGACACTAATTCGAATCGCCGGTTCACCCAACCACTCAGCACCCCCACACCACATCGTTTCAGACTTTTGTACATGGGCCAGCGTCGCGGCCGTTTCTTCGGGCGAGTCACATTTGACCAAGCATTGGTTAAACACAATTTCGTTTTGAATGCTAAACCCGGCCGCGCTGAGCTGCGCGCCAAACTCTTGCGCGCGTGCCACCATCTCATCCATCAATTGTTCAACCCCGTTGCGACCCAAATATTTGAGCGTGGCCCATAGCTCGATTGAACGTGCCCGCCGGGACATATCAGGCGTGTAAAACATGCTGTCTCGATTATCACTGGGCTGAATGTACGAGCCAGTTGCCGCCATTGCTGCATTTAGAGCAGATCGATGCTTACACAGCACAATCCCGCAATCATACGGCGTGTTGAGCGTTTTATGGCCGTCAACGGCCCATGAGTCAGCTTTTTCGATCCCTTTTGTTAAAACGTTTAACCGCTTTGACACAGCAGCCCACAGTCCAAATGCCCCGTCGATATGGACCCACGCGCCAGCTTTATTGGCCAAATCACATATCTCATCAAAATGGTCAAACGAGCCGCTACTCACATGCCCCGCCTGCAAAATCAGCATACAGCTATCATCTAGCCCTGGTAGCTCCCCAACGATCATCCGCCCCTGGTCATCGGCCGCGATTTTCTCAACCCGCTGGTTGCCTAAGCCCAGCAATGCCAAACCTTTCCAAACTGAGCTATGCGCCTGCTCGTTGACAATCACCCGAATCGGCGGAGCGCCAAACAGCCCGTCAGCGTTTACGTCCCAACCTTTTTTTTGCAAGATAGCGTGTCGCCCGGCCGCTAGGCCACACATATTTGCAACAGAGGTGCCACCGACCAATCCCATCGCCGTATCCGGAGCTAGCCCCAGCAGATCGGCGCACCATGCTTCGGTGACCTGCTCCAGCTTGGCCGCGATGGGGGACATCACATACAAAGCTGCGTTTTGATCCCACACCCCAGCCATCCAACGAGCGGCCGACGCGGTGGTGATCACATTTCCGTTCACAAAGCCAAAATACCGGCCGCCCGTCATCGCCGTTGTCGCTGGCGCACCATAATCGTTTAAAAGCTTGAGGATTTTGGCCCCGTCTTGAGGCGTTTCAGGTACAGCCTCATCAAAGATGGCTAAGTTGGCTAACGCATCATCAATGGGAAAAACCGGCCGATCATTCACCGAATCAATGTAATCAAACGCATATTGTTTGGCTTGTTCAAAAAGGTGCTTGCTCGCAAGCTGCTCCCGCATATCATCGTGAATCGATTTGTTTGTCATGTTATAGCCTTAGGAATAAAGATTTAAGTTCAAGCCGATTAGTTTATGTTGAAGACATGGTCATCGCCAATAACAAAGCTCAGTAGACCGGCCGAACAATTGCTTGCTCAGACTGTCCCAGCCAAATAAAAAGCCCCATTAGGTAAGAGCCTAATGGGGCTTTTTGTCTTAATTAATTTGGGGCTTAGTAGGTACGCGTTACATCTCGTTTAAACCCGTTGCCACAATTTTTACACCGCAGGTCTAGCTTCATATCGAGCTGCAATCGCACATCACCACCGGCCGGAGTTCCCGCCCCGGTTGGCATGACTGTCCGCGATTGTTTGGTGGTGTGGCCTGTTTCTATCACGTCATGTGACTGGCATTTTGGACATTCATACTCTTCTTTTGTCCTTTGCTTCGAGTAAATGTTGTAAGTCAAAGTCCCAAAGAAAATAAGCAAAAGTGCAATAAGAATCGGATTTTCAAGCAGAACGTTCATAGCGAAACCTCCGTTGTTTAAGATAATCAACTGATACAAAATCGATCAGAAGATTCGAACTGGCTGATCACTTGTGCAAAACGAACAGGTCGATTATAGGCGTACTTGCTTGAGCCGCAATGCGTTTGTCACCACGCTAATACTTGAAAATGCCATTGCCCCGGCCGCCAAGATCGGATGAAGCTCACGTAAGTACAACGGCAGAAAAGTGAGTCCGGCCAGCACCCCGGCCGCAATCGGGATCAAAGCCACGTTATAGCCAAATGCCCAGCCAAGGTTTTGCCGAATGTTGCGAATCGTTGCCCCTGACAGGGCAAATGCCTGTGGTACAGAGCGTAAATCCCCACGCATTAGGGCGACATCGGCCGTTTCTAAGGCCACATCGGTGCCAGTACCAATCGCAATCCCCACGTCGGCCTGAGCCAAAGCGGGTGCATCATTAATCCCATCACCCACCATCGCCACAGAATGCCCTTCGGCCTGCAGTTTTTGCACATAGCCCGATTTATCGGCCGGTAATACCTCACCAATCGCTCGATCTAAACCAGCTTCCCGTGCGATGGCATCAGCCGTGGCTTGATTGTCTCCGGTCAGCATAACCACTTCCAATCCAGACGCCTTCATCTTCTCAATCGCTTCGCGTGATCCGTCTTTAATCGTGTCGGCCACAGCGATGAGTCCGGCCGGTGTGCCGCCATCTTTTTCAACCAAAGCGACCCACATCACGGTTTTCGCCTGTGCTTGCAGAGCATTTGCCTGCTGGATGAGGTCGGCCGTGTCGATATTTTCCCGCTCCATCAGCCGCTTGTTACCAACCAAAACCGTCTGGCCTTCGACAATAGATTTGATTCCATGCCCCGCAATCGCTTCAAACGTTTCAGGCTGCACCAGTTCAACACCTTGCTCAAGCGCATGATCGATAATCGATTTGCTCAAAGGATGTTCTGAACCAAATTCAGCACTACCAGCCAAAAAGAGCAGCTTTTCGTTTATCACCGTCACGTCCGTCACAACCGGCTTACCGTTGGTAATCGTTCCGGTTTTGTCTAACACCACCGCCGTGACTTGATGCGCCTGCTCTAAAGCTTCAGAGTTTTTGAACAGAATGCCGTTCTCAGCCCCTTTGCCAACCCCAACCATAATTGAAGTCGGCGTTGCCAATCCCATCGCACACGGGCAGGCGATAACAAGCACGGCCGTTAATCTGAGTAACGCCGTCGCAAAATCACCGGAAGCGACCCACCAAATGGCAAATACAATAAGGGCGATTACCACAACAGCTGGCACAAACCATGCAGAGACTTGGTCTACAACCCGCTGGATAGGTGCTCGGCTCCCTTGAGCCTGCTCGACTAACTTAATAATTTGTGCCAGAGCAGAATCACGGCCGATTTTTTCAGCCCGCATGGTGATCAAGCCGTGGCCGTTCAGTGTGGCACCTGTGATCGTATCACCCACCGCTTTTTCAACCGGTAGGCTTTCACCCGTCAACATCGATTCATCAACGGCCGAATTGCCAGTCAAAACCGTCCCATCAACCGGAATCTTTTCACCCGGCCGGATCACAATCGTGTCGCCCACAATCACATCTGACAGTGAAATCTCGATTTCTTGGCCGTTGCGTTGCACCCGAGCCGTTTTGGGCCGCAAGCCGATTAACGCCTTAATCGCAGCACTTGTCTGCCCTTTGGCACGAGCCTCAAGCAGTTTACCTGCCACAATTAGGGTGATAATCACGGCCGATGTTTCAAAGTAAACATGGTGGCCAAACGCATGGGAGTTTGCTCCAAGTGCAAAAATCACAGCGATACTGAGCAAATACGCAACAGTTGACCCCATCGCAACTAAAACGTCCATATTGGCAGAACCTGCGCGCAAGCTTTTATATGCGCCAACATAGTAGTCCCACCCAACATAAAATTGAACCGGTGTTGCCAATGCCCAAAAGAAATAGTTCACCCACGGTGCATTGGCCCATTCACCAATCAGGCTGAAATCACGCCCCATGCTGATCACAAATAGTGGAATGGTAAACAGTGCACCAACGATTAATCGATGCCATTGATGCTCGATTTCAGCTTGGCGAGCAGCCGCCTCTGCATCTTCTAGCTCTTCGTCGCTATCAGCTTCAACGATGTCAAACCCTGCTGAGCGAATCGCCGCGTTTAGATCCCCTTTTTCAAGCGACCCGGCCGTCATTGTGACGATGGCTCGCTCGTTGGCAAAGTTAACATCCGCTTCCAAAACGCCATCCAACTTGTTGAGCTTGCGTGTGATCGTTTTAGCGCAGTTAACGCACGTCATCCCCACCACAGGGATTTCAACCCTATTGGTAGGCACGCCAAAACCAGCTTTTTCGATGCGTTCAATGACAGCATTCGGTGTTGCTACTGCTGAGTCCCAGCTAAACGTTAAGCGTTCGCTGGCAAAGTTCACATCGGCCGCAGAAACTCCCTCAACTTTTTTCGCCTGACGAGATATTGTTTTGGCACAGTTGGCGCACGTCATGCCGGTCACCGGCACGGTTAATGTTTTTTCCATAATTTAGCTCTCAGCTTAAAGCCATTAACTTTCAACTGGCGGATATTCAATCTCTATTAACTTTGCTTTGATCTGGTCCCAATCGGCCGGGGTGTCGAATTCGACCATGACCCGTTTTGAGTCGATGTCCGCCTCAACTAACGTTACCCCAGCGATTTCGCTCACTTCTTCTTCAATCGCACCTGTGCAGTGTCCGCACGAAATTTCGTTTACTGTAAATACTTTGCGTTGCATAATTTTTTTATCCTAATTCAAATACGCTTGTCACTTCAGCCAGCATTTTCTCTCGCTCTGCCACATCGTCCCCGCGAATCGCGGCCGACACACAGGTGTGCAAATGCTCATCTAAAATGATCGTTTTAACTTTGTCCAAAGCCGCCTGAACAGCCTGAATCTGCTTGATCACATCGATACAATATTTATCTTCATCGACCATGCGCTGAATACCTTTTAAATGTCCGGCCGCGCTAGCCAAACGGCGATCAAGTGTTTTTTTTGTTTCCGCTTTCATACTTAACTATCCAAGATAAACTAACTGCCTGATTTCCACACCCCCCCCATGGGGGTATGGTTAGATTTTGCCTTTAAACGGCATCGGTGTCAATTGGTTTACACAGAATCTTATGATTTTTCACCAAAAACCAAGCAGAAAAGATTTTTAACTTCAAACAAAAATCTAAGGGAATTGACAAAAACTGACTTCGACTGTTAATAAAACAACAGTCAATATATCAACCGACCAACAACATTTGGCGGATAACGGCCAAAATCTCCCCTTTCAATAAACGCAATGTGAATTGGGCTTATGACCCTGCTGAAGTAAGTAATTTTGTAAGTAGCCGTGCATAGGATTCGACTAAGTTTGATGGGCTGGTTGATTGAGCACAAATAGCCCTTTAGACGCCAAGATTGGACATGATAACCATTTACTTTTGTGTTATTGAAGCCCAATAATTTCAAGGTCCAGCTACCACTTTATTAGCAACGATTCGGGGCAAGGGTTGATGCGGATATGCGAGCAAAAATATTCTTAACTTTATTCATAATTATTTCAACAGCTATTTTCTTTTTGGGTGCCAGTCCAACGGCCGCCTTTGATGACCATTGGAACGACGACTGCGAGGTGAGTGCCGAAGCAGAAAAGAACGTCATTCTTGATGAATATGGCGAGCGGGTTTATTACAATGTGGATCAAAAAGTTTTCTGGGAACTTGCCAGCGACTTTTGCGTCTCATTTGAGCTCATGGTTGCATACAACTTTGCGCTCTTCCCACGTAAACCGGATCAATATACCTATATCAAAATTCCACCCGGCCGGGATGAAATCGGCTGGATTCCGGGCAAATCACTGAACCGTCCAGAAAATGTTCCAGATCATCTAGCGGCTGAATTCTATTTTGAAGAAACACCGATTGATCAATTCTCTTGGCCCATTCGGCCGGGTGAAGGCATCGTCAGCCAGCTATACCACCACATGCACTACGGGATTGATATTTCTGTCAAAACCGGCACATCGGTCCACTCAATCGCCAACGGCCGAGTGATTCGTGTTCACGAAGACCACAAGATTTATGGAAAAGTCGTCATTATTGATCATGGCAATGACATTATGGCCATTTACGGACACTTTTCAGAGATATCAGTCAAAGTGAATGATTTTGTTTCAATCGATCAACAGATCGGGCTGTCAGGCAACACCGGACTATCCTCTGCCCCCCATCTGCATTTTGAATTCCGTGAATCTTTTCAAGTGACCAATCCGTGTGACTACTATGACGAATGCCCCCCATCTGCATTTCATGGGCCACCCAGCCATAGTTTCGATGATCCAGTAGCCAGCAACGACTAAAGCTTCAGCATTCGCAAGTAAATCGTTCTGAGCATCAAAAACAGACCGATTGCTTGGGAACGAGCTGGGAACGCACCGTGTTGAAAATGAATCCTAAATTTGAACTGACTGATTTCTTTGAAGGGGATCAGTCAGTTTTTCAAGAGGAATCAAATGACAACACACACACAATCAAAAAAGGGCGAGCCTGCCCAATCAACCTCACCTGTATCCATTCGGCATGATCCATATCCAGTAGATGGCCCATTTGGCGGCATCTATGCCTACGGCGTTGAAACCAAAGCGCACGCTCGTATTTTGCATATTTCAGGGCAAGTGGGTGAGCCACCCAAAGGCGAGCTATCGCTTGAATTTGCTGATCAGTGTCGCCAAGCGATTTGGAATGTTGAAGCAGTTCTAAAAGAAGCTGGGATGACTCTTTCAGACATTGTCAAAATGTCTTTCTTTCTAACCCGGCCTGAAGACATGAGAACACTGCTTGAAGTCCGCAAAGAGTTGGTCGATGGGGTGCGCCCAGCCATCACGACTCTCTTTGTGGCTGGCCTGATGAAACCGGAATGGCTGGTTGAAGTTGAAGTTGTAGCAAGTGCGGAGTAATCATGATGTCATCTAACAAACTACTCCCAAGAGATCAAATGCCTGCTGAACGTCAGTGGGATTTAACAACGATTTTTAAAACTGATGAAGCCTGGACGGCCGCCTGTGAAACGGTATTAGCCGCATTTGACCAACTAGCCGCCTATCAAGGCAAGCTTAACGATTCGGCCGACACCTTGGCTGATTTTCTTGAACTCAGTGCAGACATTGGCCGAACGACTCAACAGATCAATATGTATGCGGCCCTAAAGTCGGCCGGAGATGCCACAGATCAAACAGCCAGTGGACAAGCCTCCCGCTCCAACACGCTCATGGCCCAATATGGCGCCAGTGTCGCCTTTGCAGAACCAGAATTGATGGCGTTAGGGCGCAAGCAGCTAGATCAGCTTCAAAGCGAATCAGATCGGCTAGCAATGTACACCCGCTATTTTGACTGGCTCGATGACCTGCGACCCCATACACGTTCGGCCGAAGTTGAGCAGCTTCTCGCCCAGCTAGAAGACCCATTCAATACGCCGTACACCATCTATGGCCAATTGGCCGATGCGGATCTCACATTCAAACCAGCCGTTGATAGCCAAGGTATAGAGCACCCCGTTGCTCAAAGCACCTTCCTGCCTCTCATCGTTCACCCCGACCGCAAAATACGTAAAACCACATACGAAAGCTTTAGTGACGCTCATCTGGCCCATAAAAATACGTTGAGCCAAGTGCTTGCAGGCAGCATCAAACAAGATGTGTTTCGTGCACAAGCACGTGGCTACGATTCCTCTCTGGCCGCTTCACTCGATCCAAAGCGTGTGCCCCACGAAGTCTTCCATAACTTGATCGATGTGTTTAAACGCAAACTGCCCGTTTGGCATCGTTATTGGCGGCTCCGCCGGAAAATTTTAGGTGTGGAAACGCTCCAAGAATATGACGTTAAAGCACCACTGACGGCCGAAACTTTAGAGATTCCCTATGAGCAGGCGGTTGAATGGATTTCAGAAAGCATGCGCCCATTGGGGCAGGATTACGTCAACACGCTCCGGTACGGGGCATTCGAAGGCCGCTGGATCGATGTCTACCCAAATCAGGGCAAAATCAACACCGCTTTTTCAATTGGTGTCCAAGGAATCAACCCATTCATTATGCTCAACCATTCCGATGATGTGTTTGGGATGAGCATTCTGGCTCATGAGTTGGGCCACTCGATGCACTCATGGTACGCGTTAAGGCACCAACCGTTCATTTACAGCAATGGGGGCGTTTTCGCCGGTGAAGTTGCTTCTAACTTTAATCAGGCACTGCTTCGCCGTTATCTGCTCGAAAACCAAACTTCGCCTCAATTCCAAATCGCTCTGCTCGAAGAAATGATGAGCAACTATCATCGTTACTTTTTCCTGATGCCAACACTGGCTCGTTTTGAGCTTGAGCTGCACCAGCGGGTAGAACGGGGCGACCCCCTCACTACACAAAGCATGCTCGATTTAATGGCAGATCTGTTTGAAGAAGGGTATGGGGGTGAAGTTGAGATTGATCGGGATCGACATGGAATTACATGGTCCCAATTTATCCATCTATACAACAACTACTATATTTTCCAATACATGACCGGCATCGCAGGGGCGGCCGCGTTAGTCGACAAAGTGATCGCTGAAGGTGAACCTGCGGCCGCAACCTATATCGATTTCTTAAAGCTCGGTGGTTATGAATATCCCATCGATGCACTTCGATTCGCAGGTGTAGATCTCGCATCGCCAGAGCCGATAGAAGCCGCCTTTACCATCATGGAACAAGCGATTGATCGCTTAGAAGCTTTGATGCTTAAACCAACAAACAGCCAGGAATAAAAACAAAATATGCAGATCAACGATTTATCGAATAATAACCGCATGCGAGACATAAACTCTCAAATTTATGTGCAAGATATGAGAGCCAAATATGGCCAAGACAATGCCCATTCAACGGCCGAATTCCCACACCCAAAAGGGGTTTTTAGAAATAGGTTCCATCGACTCTCTTCCGCACTCTTCTCCCTTTTCAAAAGAGACAATCAAACATTCGTCTCGTGTGGAAGCCTAAATATATGCGTCTCTCCTAATTGTTCTGAAATCTCCACAACTCGCTGCCCATAGGCCAAGGCTTGATCGTGCTGTTGTGAGCATCTGGCAAGTTGAGCCAAATGCTCGCAGCAGCGCATGATGTCACGCTTGTGGCTGAGTAATTCTGCAATTACCAACGCCTGCTCCCAGCACAGTTGAGCCTCCTGACAATTTCCAGATCGATTATAAATAATACCAAGTACACGCAAATACCGGCCGACGTTTTCCTGATGATCAACTCGCTTGGCTATAACGATAGACTGCTCAGCAAATTTAATCGCTTGGTCAAAGTCCAAACAGTCCCGATAAACCTGAGCCAGGTTCGCCTGATTTTCAGCCATCATCAGTTCATCCCCAAGTTCACGACAGATCTCCAGCGATTTTTGATGTGCGGCAACACTTTTCACACGTTCACCTGCGTGAGCATAAACGACGCCTAATGAATTCCAAGCATTGATCGCCTGTTCAGAGTTTGGTTCCACCAGTAAAAGTGCATCCTGCAACATCTGACTCGCCAGCAAATAATCCTGCTTTATTTGATATAGCTCTCCTAATCGGGAGAATGCTTGATAACGAATATAGTCTGGCTCGTTTCTAGAAAGAGGTTCAACGAGCCAAATCGCTCCTTGAGCGTCGCCTAAATTTTGCAAGCAAGAGGCTTCAGCCAAACGTAATTCAGCAATCAAGTCTGCATCTGACATTTCAGAGGCTGCCATGCTGAACATCCGCTGCCCTTCAGCAAACGAGCCGCGATATTGATAGTAAGCGAGCTGCCCATCCACGGCACTTCCAATTAAATCAGCCTCATCATGCGTGACCGCCCAATCCCACGCCGCCTGCACATTGGCCAATTCATAGCTGATATCTTTCACCGTAATCGCGATATTGTATGAGCAGATCGGAGCGATCCGTTGTAAATAATAGCGAGCATGCGTTTTTTTCAGACTAATCACATCGGCCGAAAATTCTTCACATAAAAAGTCGTCTAGCATCGGGTGCAAACCGAAGTGATTCTCATTTCGGCGCTGAACCAAAGCATGATCAACCAATCTGTTCAGGTTGTTCAGATGAGCATCAGCAATGGTTCGAGCAGCTTCAAGTGAAAAATCTCCTTTAAAGATGGTGAGGCGGCCGAGTAAGGTTCGTTCAGTCTCACCAAGTTGGGCCAAAGCATAATCAAATATGGCGCGTAAACTGCGATGCCGTTCCGGAATATCGCTACGCATCGCAACGAGAAAATCAAGATTACGCTCAATCTCATCGGCCAATTGTGCAACCGAAAAAAGCGACAGCCAGCTTCCGGCCATCTCAAGGGCAAGTGGCATACCGCCTAAAGCGCGGCAAATCCGGCCGAGGTGCAGGCTATTATCGGCCGTTAGCTCAAAGCCAGGCTGCACCTTTTTCCCAATCATCAACAGCAGCTGCACAGAGGAATATTGGCTGAGGTCATTTGCGTCTTCAGTCGGTACATCTAAACCCTCCAAAGGGAGGCGCCATTCTGCACTTATATTTAACGGCCGTCGGCTGGTTACCAAAATCTGTAGCTTGGGCGCACCAGCTAAAAGCTGTTCGATGCAGTCAGTTCGAGGCAAAAGTTGCTCGTAATTATCAAACACGAGAAGTGTGTTTTGTTGACGCAAAAAGGTGATTACTTCATGTTTAATCGAGTTACCTGAATCAGATTCGATACCTAAGCGTTCGGCCAACAGCTGCCAGACGGCTGCTTGCGTCTCAACACCATCCAGCGATAAAAAGTAGGCGGGCTGGTGCCCCCAGCTGCGAGTAACAGCCTCAATTGCCAAGCGCGTTTTTCCCATACCGCCCGTCCCGGTCAGGGTCACCAATCGACGTTCAGGTGCGCTTAAATGACTGATGATGCGTTCAATATCTTTGTCGCGGCCGATAAAGCGAGTTTGAGGCGATGCAAAGTTATGCAGATAAGCCGGTTGCAGATTCTCATCCTGAATGGCAGAGACCAAAGCCACAGTTTCGGCCGAAGGTTCAATTCCCATTTCACGCTCTAAAAGCGCAACAAACTGCTCATGCTGAGCCAATGCTTCTGCACGTTGCCCCGCTGCGATATAAGCGCGCATTAATTGACGATGGGCCACCTCACGCCAAGGCTCTAGTGACAACTGGCGCATCGCAACCGCTTGGGTCGAAGAATAATCTCCGTGAGCGAGGCTGAGTTCTCCTATTTGATTAAGTACACTCAAATATTGTTGCTGTAGTTGCTCCCGATAGCTCGCCAGCCAATCGTCAAAATTTGGAGCCCCTGCCACTTCGATTCCGGCCAGCAGTTGCCCCTTATACAAATCAGCCGCCTGCTGATGTGACTCTAATTCAATTTTTTGTGAAAGCTGAGAAAACTGATGTACATCTACAGAAAACCTACCAACAGAATCCACCGAGTTGAATTGAACATCTTGGCGCGTAATTGTAAAGACCGATTTTGTCGCGTCACCAAATAGCTGGCGCAACAGGAACAATGATTTACGCAGATTGGCACGTGCGGCCGCATCGTTCAGCTCTCCCCAAAACATCGTCGCCAATTCAGTGCGTGAGTGCGGTCGGTTCGCTTCTATTGCTAAATAAGCCAGCAGCGCCCGAACTTTATCTGTCCGGAAGCCGTTCAATAACGAATTATTAAGTTCAGCTTGAAAAGAGCCGAGCAAATTTAAACGTAGATTGATCATGGCTTTAATTATAAGACAGCTGTTTCACCTTAGGGAAAAAACAAACGGGAGAAATATAGTTGCATCTTGTTCTCCACAATCTGATAATTGCAACATCGTGACACCAAATCAAATTGTTTTAACTGAATATCAATCTAGCTTATTTCCGGCCGATACCTTCACCCAAACCGAAGCTCAAGCGTTATGGAATAACTTCCGGCCGCAAATTCAGGTTGAGCCCCCCTCATTTCAAAACAATCAGCAGTGGGTTTTAACCCCTCAAGGATGGGCCGGGCATCTCCCCATCTCACATCATAAAACCTTAGTCGTTGAGCCTAAAGTCACGGTACAAAATCTTTTTGCCATGCTCCAACAGGTGTATCAGCTCCCGTCGTTTCGGTTCTTAGATGGTGTCACGCAAACCGACACCGTTGCCGGTTTCATCGATCTGCTCGCACATGAATTGGCCAGTCGTGTACTCGACCGCTTGCGCAAAGGGGTCTATCAAGAGTATCTAGAGAAGCGAGAACCAATTGGCACCGTGCGCGGCCGGATCGATACAAAGTGGTTAGCCACCCATCCGGCCAGCCCTAGCATTCAGTGCGACTTTACTGAACAAACGGCCGACCTGCCGTTTAACCAAAGCCTCGCCTATACGCTGCGCCAAATCGCTATGACCGGCTTATGCAGCCCAGCAACGCTGCAGTTGGTCAATCGAGCTTGGCGTCAGTTGCCGGTGACGCTTATGCCTTTTACATCGAATGAGTTAGCCGGATGGCATTACGCACGGCTCAATGCGGATTATCGGCCGATGCATGCACTGTGCCGTCTCTTTTTAGACGGATTAATCCCAACCCATAAACCGGATAGCCTTGGCTCAGCCATGCTCCCATTTTTGGTTAATATGCCGGTGCTCTACGAAAAATATGTCGCCAGCTGGCTCCAAGCCCATTTGCCCACCGGCTATACCCTGCGTGAGCAAGAACGGGTCCGGCTTGATGCGAGCCATGCCCGCCATGTTGATATCGACCTCGTTATTTTTGATGCTGCCGGGCAACCGGCCATCGTCCTCGATACCAAATATAAGTCAGGCGAACCTTCAAACGATGATATTTATCAGGTGACTTTTTATGCGCGGGAGATCGGCTGCAAGTCGGCCGGGTTGGTTTACCCGATCCCGTTAAATAAGCCGCTTGTCGGCCGGAATCAAGACGTCGCCTATCGGTCGTTCACATTTGCCTTAAACACTGAGCCAGACACAGCCGGAGCCGATTTTCTACGCAGCTTAACTTTGCCCTAAACTAAAAATCCCGATCACTGTTACCAGCAATCGGGATTCAACTAATCTTTTCTAACGGGGAGATGAAGATTAGAAAAGATCTATTCGGATGTTTAAGATAATCATCAAGATATTGCCTCCTGAAACTCAGCCTGTTGCTCAGTCCCACTAAATTGTTCGCTCCCTCTAAAAATCAGAGCCATTAGTAAAGCGGCCATACATACAATGCCGCCACCAATCAAGAAAACTGTCCGACTCCCTAATGATTCGGCCAAAAGCCCGGCCGCAAACATCGAAGCCAATGTCGCTATTTGAATGATTCCATTCAGTGCAGAACCAACCCGCCCTAACATCGCTTCATCTGTACTCGTTTGCATAAGCGTGGCCGAAGCGGCCTGCATCGGTGTGATAAACAAACCAATCGCAAACAAAATCGGAAAGAGCTGCCAAAGCTGGTTTAACGGAGCAAAAAACAAGGTGATCGTTCCGACACAGAAAAGGGAGACTGCTGCGATATGAGTCGCTTTAAATCGAGCTGCCAGCGCTGTCACAAATAGGCCGGAAAGAATCATGGCGGCCACCTGAGAAAATTCGATCAGACCAAACCATGTTTCTGCCACCATCAGTTCATTGATGACAATGACGGGAAGCAGCACGTTGATTGCACCTAACCCCAGCATGGCGGCCGCAAATCCGACTGCAATACCGGCCAAACGTCTGTTAGAAACCAGCAGTCTCAACCCGCTGGCAAGTTCCACTTTTAATTGGGCCAACTGCTCACTAGTTCCACCAATGCGTTCCTTCGTTTCTTCATCGAGCACAATTTGCGAGATGAAAAATGCGGATAGCAAGAATGTCAGACCATCTAGCACAAATACGAGCCAGTATGCACCCAGCACCCCGACCAAAAATCCGGCCGCGGCCGTACCGATCACTCGAAAGAGCACCATGCTCATCTGCCCTAGTGAGTTGGCAGACATCAGCCCTTCAGCCGGGACCAAATTTGGAGTAATGGCCGAACGTGCAGGCATAAAAAAGCTGTTGACCGTTGAATGTAAAAACGCTAGCCCGTATAAAATCCAGATGTTTTGCCAATCTAGCCAAGCATATAGAATAAAGCCGATCACCAGAACAGCGCGAGTCACATCAGACAAGATCATCACCCGCCGACGTGGAAAGCGGTCAACCAGAACCCCAGCCGCTAAGCCTATCGTTGCCAATGGCAAACCGATAGCGATTAACAATCCAGCGATCGCACCCGTTGAGCCATCGGTGAGGGAATTCACCAATAGAATCAAAGCGAAATGGGTAAGCGAATCGCCAAAATTTGACACAATTTGACCCAGCCAAAGCCAACGGTAATTTTTGATTTTTAAAACTTCTTTTATGGTTAGGGGCGTCGTACTATCTCCCGTTATCTGGGTCATTGGGTTACTCCTTGGCAGTGCCTGATTCTCACTCTCAGCCTTTTAGGCAGGGGAAAACATCCTGATACAGGTTCTACCAATCTATTTAATTGATTATTGAATTACTTTGTCGTCTATTCTTCTAGACTAGAAGGGGCCCGAGGAAAAAATGCGAGCGTAAAAATATACTCTGTCTGATCTTGATTTTCGTTGTCGATTTGATCTTCAGATCGCCAAGCTTCCTCGCCAAAATCATCCATCAGCGCCTGCATTCGATTCCCAAACTCTTCGAGTTGGGTGTCATTTAGCCGGAACATCCGTGACATAATTGCAGTTGTTCGCTTATTACTCGCCGCTGTTTCGTTCAAATCAATCAGCCCAGCTCGGGCAGATCGTTTAGCTTGAGTAACGGTGCTTTTGAAAATCGCATTGAGCATATTTGTGAAATCTGCTTCAGACGCTTCACTATTATCACCCGAAAACAAATTGTCTTTAACCGTGTAGTTTTTGGCCGTGATGTAATACATCTTTTCGACAATGCCAGACACTATATTCGTTTCAACCACCTGAATCGCCTTAATCTGTTCCAACTGTCTGATGTGATAGTAAAGCTTGGTTGGGTCAGCATCGATATCTTCAGCAATCGCTTTCACTGTGCGCGGCTGATCCAAGCTGTGAAGAATTTCTATGCGTTGTGGATGGGTCAGTTTTTTTAGTGTGCCTAAATCTTCGATTATAAAGGTTTCAGCGATGTCGTATGTTTTCTTGGTTGTCATAGTGTAAATTTATCAACTGTTGTAATTTTTTACAACGATGAAGAAAAGTATAAAGGTTTAAAAATGTTTGTCAATACCCAATTTTAATTTTTTACAATGGTCTAAATTATTTTTCCTGCCTAAATTGATTAGACATTAATCCTTGCTCAAAGAATGCTTCAATTTGTTCATTATCATGACCTGCTACTTGAATGAGTTTTTCCTCTTCTTCAGATAGTTGATTCAAAAATCGAAGCTGGGCAGACAGAATGTCGCGGTTCTCTTCAGGCAGGAATATCTGTGTAATCACACGTGGTCTGAGGATGGGCGTGTCGATACTGGCTTCATGCCAAGCGATGTCACCCACAAATAAGTATTCACGGCCGTTTTCGAGTTGAACAAACACCATCAAGCTTCCCGGCGTATGTCCATTCGCTTTGATCAGCACGATTCCAGGTGCAATCGCCGCATAGCGATCCAGCTCGAATGGCTCAAAATCTTCAGGCAAGCCTTGAGGAAATCGCGGCCGAATATTTGCTGGTGCAGCGACCTGCTCTGTGGTCAGAATAACATTTGGCAAAATGTCGGCCGGATTTGGGTGCTGCACAATGCCACCAATGTGATCATAATGCTCATGCGTTACGACAATTAGATCCGCCGTGTTCAAAGCAGTTTGCATCCTCTGGTAAGGTTCAGGATAAAAGTCAGCCCGGGCCGATAGCGCCATCTCTTCATCATAACCAACATCGATCAAAACATGACCACTTGAGGTAACCGCTTTGAAAGAATAAACCCCCATCGGAACCACATCAAAGCCGGAACCTGCACGTGATAGGGTTTGAAAAAAATAAAATTGAGCAACTTTCTCAACCTGAATCTCTGTCGGTTTATCCCCTTCCATCGAATCAGCAAGCTGGCGAATTTGGACCATATCACTCGAATAATCAGATGTATCGGTTAAGCGACCATCAAATAGAAACCAATAAATTAGACCCGCAAAAAGGATTAGGATGGGCACAAGAGCTTTCATCATTCGTACTAAGCATGTTTTCATTATTTTTTTGAAGAACTCCTCTTTGCGTCGTCAACCAAAGACAATCGTAAAGATTTTTTTCATCTAATCTTTTGTTTTCGCTACGAACTTAGAGTGGTGAAAACTTAATTTCAAAACCACACTATGACAAAACCTGTTTCACCTAAAGATCTTGATCCCCGCACCTTAGACCGTGTCATTCAAATGGCTTGGGAAGATCGCACAACGTTTGATGCGATCGAAACGCAGTTTGGCTTAAAAGAAAAAGATGTGATTAAAATCATGCGCCGCTCACTTAAAGAATCGAGCTTTAAGCTATGGCGCAAACGGGTCACCGGCCGCAAAACAAAACATCTGAAGAAGCGTGATTTTGTAGAAGGCCGGTTCAAGTCAGAGAACCAGAAAACCCGCCTAGGTTAAAAATCGATCATTCTCGCCAATATGCTGACCCATCGGCCGTACGTTGCAAATAATCGTAATCCACCAAATCACGCCGCAAACGGGCCGGGTCTTTATACGTGTGCCATTGGCCCAGCAACTCATTGACCTCTTTTTCAGAATATTTTTTTCCAATCTCAAACTTGGGTGCCAAATACTCAATAACCAACTTTTGTAAATTCAGCTTGTTCGGATACCGATGGACCTGCCCCGCTTCGTTTAGAAACTTCCGCAGTTCGGCCGGTTGGTCGAGCCGCACATCGTTTAACACCATGCGTGCATTCGCTTTCGACAGCAGCGTCTGGAGCATGAACATCACTTCCCCCAATCGATTGGGGTTCAGTTCAAAGATTTTGCTCGCATCCCCGTCACGCTTTTCACTAATAAACTGCGTGTTCTTAAGTTGCTTCAGCTGGCGTGACACAGTCGGCTGACTGACACCCAATTTCTCAATCATTTCTTGAGACCGCATCGGGCCAAAAGCAGCCAGCATCTCTAAAATCTGGAGGCGAGCATCGTCGGCCAAAGCGGTCGCAATGCGGGTCACTTCGCTGCGCTGGATCGGCTCATATCGCATCGGCAGCTTTCGTGCATCAGACGGGACAAAAATCCAGAGAGTCTCGGCCGAGTCAAACTTGGCCGCCTGCAACTCAAGATATGGAGAGATGCAAAAAGCAAGCTGTTGGACACCGCCCAACTGACGGCCGATAAAGTCTGGCACCGGCCGACGCAAAAAGGCTTGCACCGCACTTTCGGCCGACTCTGTTGGCCAATCCCGCGTATTCAAATTATTCGCCATCGACTGCATATAATTCTGCCGATCCCATTCCGGCATAAACACGCCACGCCATACTTTGCGCAGGTGATCGGCTGTTTCACTGTCGACCTTTCGCTTAAGCTGGTCCAAATAATCAGCAAAGCGATCAAATAGTTGATTAGGAATTAGCTTTCGGTCAAAGTCGGCAAAAACAGCTTTGTTTGCCTGAAAATCACTCGGAGACAGCTTTTTAGCCGCGCTTTTGAGCCAAGGCTCGCTTTCCAAGGCGACCGCATCAGCCGTTGCTAAAAGTGACAGTGCGGCCATCACGCTTTGAGCGGGAGAGGTCGTTATCTGTAGCTCTACGGCTTTTGTTTTTTGTTCAATTAAAATAGTCATGATGTTTAATCTGTTAATTATTCACATATATGAATAATTGGACATTGGGAGCATAGCGGGGCTGACTACCGCTGTCAACATTTGGATATTTTTATAACCATTGAATTTTTTTACAGTGCAAAAACTCTTTAATCGCCCCCTCTAAGTCTCACAATTCTGGTTTGCGTCCCATTCTGCTTGAGAATGTAATCTGCCATATATGATTTTCCAGAGTTCAACTGATTCACATTAAGAGCAATGGCACCTAAGCTTTATAAAGTCACTTGGCATGTGTTTCAGTTCTGTAATCAAACCTTACGCTCTAGACTTCACCCGTATGCGATCAGCAAATCCTCAATTCGTGAGCTAGATAACACCCTGAAACAGCGGAGTGCGTTTAAATCATAGATGGTAACCTTTTCAAGAAGGAAGGATTTTCTCAATGTTTATTCGATCTAAGTTTTCAATTTTCTTACTATTTAGCGGAACCTTACTTGGTATTATTTTCGCAAAATATCCAAATTCCCTCACTGCTAGCGCCCCACCCACAACCCCACATCCGATTATGTTTGTCACCCAAGTCCCGATCGCGGCCGACTTTACGACTATCGGATCAACCTTCGGCAATCATTTGGGGACCCTCAACTCAGTCGGCCGGGGTGGCGACCTATACATTCGCTATCCAGATGGCACGCTCAAAAATCTGACAGCCGCTGCTGGCTATGGTGGAGATGGGTTTTTGTCGGGCGAAGTCGACAACGAAGCGATCGCTGTACGGGATCCGGCCGTCCATTGGGATGGTGAAAAAGCGGTTTTCAGCATGGTTGTTGGTGTCACCGAAGATCGCTACGTCCACAAGCAGTATCGCTGGCAGCTGTATGAAATCACAGGCTTAGCCCTAGCAGACACCCCAGTCATTACGAAGGTGCCAAATCAACCGGCCGACTTCAACAACATCAGCCCGATCTACGGCAGCTTTGATCAGATCATTTTCACCAGCGACCGGCCGCGTGACGGTCAGCCCCATCTATACCCACAGCGGGACGAATATGAATCGGCCCCGACCAATACAGGCATCTGGAGCTTAAACCCAGCCACTGGCGAGATGTTCTTGCTCAATCATGCCCCATCTGGCGACTTCTCCCCGATGATCGACAGCAATGGGCAGGTGATATTTACCCAGTGGGACCATTTGCAGCGAGATCAACAGGCGGATGCAGACGCACTCACAGCTGATCAGACCAACACCCCCTACGGCTCATTTAACTACAGCGACGAGGGGGCCAACGCAACCCTCATCAATGACCGCACTGAACTTTTCCCAGAACCGCGTGGCGACCGAACAGACCTGCTCACTGGAACGAATATGAACGGACATCGGTTCAACCATTTCTTTCCATGGGTCATTAATCAAGATGGAACAGAGTCAGAGATCCTGCTGCATCTCGGCCGACATGAGCTACACAACTACATTAATTCAGCCATTAACGATGATCCGAATGTAGTCGAATTTTATAATCAATATCCACGCACCAATCCCAACTCAATTGAAAACATGTTTCATATCGAAGAAGACCCAACTGTGGCACAAAGCTACTACGGAGTTGATGCGGCCGAATTTGGCACCCACTCGGCCGGATACATCATCAACATCGCCACGGCTGGCAAAAACGCAGATCAAGTCATCGTCAACTATGTCACTCAACCCCGCGTAGGGACCGGTAGCTACCGTGAGCCACTGCCACTATCCAACGGATCACTCATCGCCGTCTATGCCCCTCAAAGCGACTATGAAAGTGGCTCCGGTTTCGACTCTGATTATGCGTTTCGGCTGCATACACTCGTTGATGACGGAAATGGTTTGGGCCATATGACGGCAGGAGAGCCTCTGACTGAAGGAATCAGCAAAGCGGTTAGCTATTGGGACCCAGACAATATCGATAGCTTTGATGGGGTTATGTGGGAGTTAAATCCGGTTGAGGTTAAGGCTCGCACTCGGCCGGTCGCACCCACATCGGTTCTAAAGGCACCAGAACAGCAGGTTTTTGACAATGCGGGGGTTTCAATTGCCGCGATGCAGACTTATCTCAAACAACAAAATTTAGCATTGATTATCACGAGAGATGTCACCACCCGTGACGATCTTGATCTACAGCAGCCGTTTAACTTAAAAGTTGCAGGCAGTCCAACCCAATCGATTGGGAGTGATGGGAAAGTCTATGATGTATCCCACATGCAGTTCTTTCAGGGGGAGCAAATACGTGGGTATGGGTATAACCGAGACACACCCAGAGAAGGGCGTCGAGTAATCGCGCAGCCGATGCCGATGGGAATCAACCCATCTAGCAATGGACCGGAGAGTAGCGTGGTGATTGCGGCCGATGGGTCGATGGCTGCCTTTGTACCGGCACAGCGAGCACTCTCGTGGCAGCTTACTGCACCATCAGGCGAGCCAGTTGTGCGCGAGCGGTACTGGTTGACGTTCCAACCAGGTGAAATCCGTTCGTGCGGCTCGTGTCATGGAGTTAGCGATAGAAATCAGGTGGGCGAAGGGGAACCGGAAAATGCGCCTCAGGCATTGGCCGATCTACTGGTTTATTGGCAACAATTCCAAGATTTAGAAGAGCAGACTTTTCTCCCGGCCGTTTCGCGGTAGGCCTTTGAAAGCAATTCGGCTAAATCTATATGTGGACATATAGATTTAGCCGAATTTTTTAAGAACCCAATCTAACCTGTATTTTTCAATCCGGCCGCGATCCCATTAATCGTGATATACAGCGCATGTAGCGTTTTCTTCGCCTCATCTGTCGTTAGATCATCCAATGCCCGCACCTTCTTCAACAGATTCACCTGAATAAAGTTCAACGGATCAACATATGGATTACGCAGACGAATAGAACGTTTCAACGTTTTGTCATTGTCTAAAATATCTGCCTGGCTGGTGATCAGCTTCACCCACTGCACCGTTTCATCGAACGCGGCCGCGATATCTCCGTACACCTGCTCGCGAATTTTCTCATCTGCAACCAAGTCAGCATACAAACGCGCAATCTCAAGATCAGATTTACCCAGCGCCATCTGCACGTTGTCGATCATCGTCGTGAAAAATGGCCATTGAGCATACATCTCTTGAAGGATCGCCAACTTCTCAGGCGAGACCTGTTTATCATCACCACCTGCAAATCCTTGTAATGCCTGACCCACTCCAAACCAAGCTGGCAAATTATGGCGGCTTTGCATCCAGCTAAATCCCCACGGGATCGCCCGCAGGCTAGCAAATACATCGCCTCCTTTACGACGAGCCGGACGGGAGCCGATCCGCATCCCACTTAATTCATTGATAGGGGTCGCCTCTTGCCAATATTGCAGCACCTCTGGGGTTTCATACACAAATTCTCGATACGCATTGAAAGCGGTGATCGAAAGCTTATCCATGACGGCCGTCCATTCTTGACGAGCAACCGCATCTTTTTTGTGATCAGGTGATGAAGCAACAAGAACCGCGCTCACCATCTGCTCTAAATGGCGCTTTGCCACTTCTGGGTGGAAATAGCGGGCATTGATGACCTCACCTTGCACCGTCACCCGAATACGCCCTTCAACAGAGCCAGGAGGTTGGGCTAAAATCGCCCGATTGGCAGGACCACCGCCGCGTGCGATTGTGCCACCCCGGCCGTGGAAAAGCGTCAGCCCTACTTTGTGTTTTTGGCACCGTTTGGCCAATTTATCTTGTGCCTGATACAGCTCCCAAGTGGCGGTTAACAGTCCAGCATCTTTGTTCGAGTCTGAATAGCCGATCATCACATCTTGCTCCATCCCTTGCGCTTCGAGGTGGGCCCGATAGCTAGGATGATTAAACAGCGTAGTCATCACATCGGGTGCATTGACCAAGTCATCGCGTGTTTCAAACAGAGGTGAAATAGCGGGCAATGCCGGTTTGTCGGGGTCACCGTGCAAACATAGGCCGTGCCATTTAGAGAAAAGCAAGACGGCCAACACATCATCGACGTTGGTTGTCATACTGATGATGTACGGGCCGATTAGCTCTGGTCCGTAGAGCTCTACAGCACGGCTGATCACCCGGAACAGACGCAACAGTTCAGCCGTTTGGTCCCCGTAATCTTCAGGCTTGCCAAAGTCTGGGATCGGTTTAGCCAGTTCGGCCGTCAACAGCTCCGCCCGTTCATCTTCGGTCAACGCCAAGTAGTCGGCACAAATGCCCAGCTTGCTAAAAATCTCATGCAAAACTTGATCGTGATAGTCTGACAGCTGCCGAAAGTCGAGCCGAGCCGCATTCACCCCAAACACTCTGGCCTGAATCAACGCATCTTTTAAGTCGGTGTCTGCAATGTCTTTCGCTTTGCCCGAGCGCAAGCTAGCGTCGATGGTTTCAAGCGGCCGGAGTAGATCCGCGGCCGTTCGGACCTGCGCCATCCGAGAAGCATCATTGTCTAACAACCGAGATTTAACCGGATCTTTGTTCGCCTCGTTGATATCGGCCCGCAGCGCGGCCGCCAACAAGCGATAAGGCTCTTCAGGATACTGCTCCTGCAAGAAGTCTAAATGCTCGGTAAAGCCAGCATCACGCTCTTCCGCGAGCAGATCAAATATTTCCGGCTCTGGCGTGTGCAAACGGGACGACAGGCTTAATGAGCGGTCAAGCGTGCGAGTTGTGCGGCTGTGCTGTGACAGGGCCAAACCACGATGCAGCCTGAATGTCTCGGCCGTGACATAAGCGGTCACGTTAGGGTTTCCATCACGGTCACCGCCGATCCAAGAGCCGAACGACAAGAATTTTTCGGGCATTTTGATACCGGGGTAATGCTCATGGACGGCCGATTCCATAATGCGGTAAATGCGCGGAACCACATCCCAAATCGTTGTTTCCATGTAGTGTAGGCCGGTTTTAACTTCGTCACTGACCTGTGGCTTTTCAACCCGATTCTGAGCCGTCAGCCACAAAATAGTCACCTCACCCAACATGCTTTCTTTAAGCTGCTCAAGTTCGGCCGGGAGTAGATTGCCATTTTCAAACTGATCGAGCCAATCAGCGATCCGACGTAGCTTGGTGATCAACGTACGCCGTTTCGCTTCGGTTGGGTGGGCGGTGAAAACCGGTTCGATGTGTAGCCGATCAAGAATGCCTTGCATCTGGAATTCATCAACGCCTGACTTCCAAAGATTCGTAACCGCCTCCCGTATCGACTCGCGCAATGGTTCAGGATGGCGCTCAAAAGTCCGCTGGCGAATCACACGCGAACGATTTTGGTCTTCAGCGACGTTGACCAGCTGAAAGTAAAGGGTAAATGCTCGGGCAACCGCCTGCATCTGCTCAACTGAAATCTCACTGACCAGCTCGTTTAAACGAGCAGTCACTTCGGCCGCAGCCTCCCCATCTTGCCGCCGCAACCGTGATAAAGTGCGAAAATTTTCTTCAAGCTCGTAAATCGGCAGACCCGCCTGGCGACGAATCACCCGGCCGAGCAGATCACCTAAAAGGTGAATATCTTCAGAAAGCTGTTCCTGGCTGTTTTTTGTCATTTTTGGTTTTCGGTTGACGATTTACGATTGAGCTTAGGCGATCAACAATCGTAAATTAACGTGTATCTTTTTTCCAACGGACCAATGCATCTGAAATCCACTGCTCACGGTCACCGTCAGGATTACGTTCTTGCTCAAAAGCAATTAGACGCTCAACAATTGACTGGTTGCCACGAGCACGCAGCATCAGGCTATCGTAGTCTGACATCGCGGTGGCTGAGCGGTTAGGCAGCGGGAGCCCCACACTACCACCTAACTTCTCAACGACTACGATGTAAGCGATAGCGATGATGAGTAAAGCGGTCAGTAACAGGAATCCGGTGGAACTGGGTTCAAAAAAAGCGGAAAGGGGGGAGGCGAGCAGATAGGCTAAGAAGACCAGCACGATTTTTTGCCAAAGTGGGGTAACCGGCCGCTCATCGGCCGCGTCATCACTTTCGTAAATGACCCCTTCAGCATCCTCAGCCCAGCCGGTCTCTTCGTCAGAGCCACATTCGGGGCAGGCGGCCGCGTTCCAAGGAACTTCAGCGTAGCAGTTGGGGCAGACGAAAAAATCGTCTAGTTCGTCAAAATCGTATTCTTCCATAGTTTAGCTTGTCAGCATTTCAGTGGGTCAGCTTGTCAGCTTTGCTCTCTTGCTGAAATGCTGAATGGCTGAGAGCTAAGTATGCTGACTAACTGCTCAGGTATTTTACCGGCACATGCTTGGTTAACCAGACATTATTGTGAGATAGATAGAAAAGGAAACCATCGGCCGACATTTGGGCGGTATCTACCGTTAAAATGACCGGTTTGCCATGGCGTTTACCGACGGTCGTCGCCGTTTCAATATCAAGCGACAAGTGAACGTGCTGGCGACGGCCAGAGACCAATCCTTTTTCCATGATGCTATCGACAAAGCGGCTAGCGGTGCCGTGATAAAGCACGGCCGGAGGAATTGTGGGCTCAAGTCCCAAATCGATATCGATCGAATGCCCTTGATTGGCCCGGATACGGGTTTTGTCATCGTTAAATCGATACCGTTGCTTGCTATTATTAGCAACAACTTGTTCAAGGTCAGCCATGCTAATTGACAACTTCCGGTGCTGATTCGTTTTTTCGATCAGCTCAGCCACATCGGCCCAACCATGTGCGTCAAGTTTAAGGTTAATTTTTCCAGGATTATGGCGCAGAATAAGCGCAAGAAATTTGGATAGTTTCTGTTGATTTTTCATAGTGATGGGGCCATAAGTGATCGAATATGAGACATTTTAGCAATTTATGAGACTTTTAAGCCTGACAAATAGATGATACTTTTGTTACGGTTACGGTACCAAATGTTGCTAGCAACATTTGTAGAAAGTTATTTTTGGAAAAGTAAAAGAGCCAAATCAATTAGGGAGCCTGTTAACACAGGAAGGAAAAATGGCGAACTGGTATATAAGCAAGGGAGCAAGTGGATCGAACAATGGCACAGATTGGGCCAATGCTTGGACAGAATTAGACCAAATAAATTGGGGCAAAGTTTCTTCAGGCGACACGATTTGGCTCGACGGTGGGCGTACTAAAAAAGTCTATACAAAAACGCTGCGCATCGGTAAAAGTGGATCAAGTCGGAATAATCGCATCAAAATCAAACGGTCTGAAGAAAACGGCCGGAATGGATATGTGGTCATTTTTGGCGGCCGGAACAATGAGTTGCCTCACGCCAACATCACGACACATCGTTGGCGAGAAAGTGGGAACGGCCAAAGCGCATCCGGCATCCACATGCGATCCTTCTCTAACATTGAAGTTGATGGGGGCATTCCTCGCGGCATAACGATTCACGGTTGGAACAATGCAGGTATCGACAGTTATGGGGACAATGGAGGCGGCCATCGTTTTGCCAACATGGAAATCTACTCTAATGGAACGATTCAAACCGTTTCCGGCCGATACAAAACAGATAAGGCTGGAATTCGGCTAGCCGGAAAACACGTTCTTATTGAAAGATGCATTATTCTCGATAACGGGCAGGATGCGATTCAGAATGTAGGTGGTCAGCGGCCGGACAATGCCTTAATTCGCCACTGCTTTTTGGCAAATACAAAAGCCCATGTGGACCTGCCTCACTTTACGTGGAACTACAATCGGCATCCAGATGGGGTTCAAGTCTACACTGGTGGGGAAAACATCGTCATCGAAGATTGTCTTATTATGGGGATGTGGCACGGACTCATTCTAGGTGACGCTCATGGCAATTTTAACAATGGGAAAGTACGCAGAATTACTTTCATTGACAACGCTACTGCCATTCGATGGCACGGCCGGGCTACCGCCCGCAACAATCAAGTCGAAGATATTGTGATCAAAAAATGGCGCTGGTATCCAAACGACAATGGTGTCGGCTATCCAAACGGTGGAAATTACTATTTAAAAGGGGACAACAACAAGCACAATCGATTTCTGATCACAGGCCATGGGGCTTTTTCAATTTACGGGAGCGGGAATCAATGGAGCAACATGTACACCGATGGCAGCTTGGATCATAAGGTACCAAATGCGAAAACGATAAACCCAAATTTTGTGAATCCTGGGCCGGTTGGGAACAGAGGAGAAAATATCGGGCATGGATGGCAGACGCGTGATATTAAAATTAGGAACTCGTCCATCGACATTACGATGACCTACAGTGGTCCTTTAGATTTTCTGCGCAAGCAATCAGGGAAAAACTATGGGGTTTATCCTGAGTCAATTCATGCAAACGTCGACAATGGGAATGACAATGAGCGGCCGATTATTGTAGAAAACCCGATTCTGCAAAACTTATCATCCGTATCAGCAAAAGTAAACGAGACGCTTAACTTCCAGATTGAAGCAACCCATCCAACAGGGGCAACTGTCACATTTTCGGCCGATGGTCTGCCGCCTAACGTTACAATCAACTCTGCCGGATTACTTACCGGCAAACCAACAGTGGCGGGTAAGTTTTCAGTCAGCATCACGGCCAATGGTGGTGGGGGATCAACACATGGGACTTTCCTAATAGAAGTTGATCCAATTGAAGAGGGTGATGGGGAGCCGATTAACCGCAGCCCGATATTCGTAAACCCTGGGCCGCAATCTAGCTGGATTGGGGATTTCACTCAGTTGGCTCTGCAAGTGACTGATCCTGATAAAGACTCGATCAAATTTTCGGCCGAAGGGCTGCCATCTGGCCTTGTTATTGACGAAGATACAGGGGTCATCAGCGGTACGCCCAACCAAAATGGTGAATCGATTGTGTCGATCATTGCTACTGATAGCGGTGGAGCAAAAGTTTCCCAGACGTTTAGCTGGACGGTGGCGGCCGAAGTCATCCCCAACCTGACCAAACTATTCCAAATCCCAATGCAAGAAATCGCTCTCCAAGACTCGATTAATCTGCAAATTGCATCGAGCAGTGCCCAATCGATCAATGCATCTGCCAACAATCTCCCCCCTGGGATTAAGATGAACGTCCAAATTTCCCAACACAACACTATGCCTGAAAATCATGCAGGCTCAGGGCAAGGTGGTGGTTTAGGTGGAAGCCTAACAAGCGAGAAAACGGCCGTTGATGCTGAATCAGACGGTAAATCAGGTGATGGTGGCACAGAAATAGATGGGACGGTGTTACAAACGTTTAATTTAGGCAAAGTCAATGGAGATGTGTTTACCATCACCCAGACCATTGCTCCCCATCCCAATTTGAATCCGGGTGCCCCCACCATTAATGGCACAAGCTGGGGATACACGCAGATCAAATGTGGTGGCGGAGACGGTGTCAGGTTTAATTTGATCACAGTTAATGTCAGCCAGCCTATTGATCAGCTTGACTATCGAGTTGGAGGCATCTCTACCCCTGAAGAAGATATCGTAGCCATATCAAACGGAGGAACCTTAGCTGATGTCGACTCAGATCATTCGGGGATTGTTTCGTGGCGCAACTTGGGCGGGCTGCGTCAGCTCTCCTTTGTTTATAAATCTAATAGCTCTGGAAACAATGCGTTTTTCGCTCCTAAAAACAAGGTGATTGTTAGTGCACCGATCAACTCGGTAACACAACCTTATGTAGATAGTAGAACGGCTATGATCAATACAACAAAAACGGGCTTGATCGGTTCAACAGGAGCAGGCACAACTCAGGTCTATAATTTAGGAGATGTGCTAGGGTCAAATTTGACATTAACGCAGGTCATTGAAGGGGCGCCACAGGCAAATAATTCAGGTAACCCCTTTTTGATCGGTCTTGTTAGCGGGTACTCTGAATTTTCGGCCGGTGGTGACTCGGGGTTACGCACCAATCGGGTCAGGATTTTTAGCAATCGCCCTTTCAAAGATTTAGTTTGGGCCATTCACGGCATTAAAAATGACTCGGAAGTTGAAGGAGTCTCTTTTATTTCTGATAAAGGGACAGTTTCAGGGTTAGGCAATCACAGCACCGGAATGGTTAAATGGTCAAATCTACCAGAAGGAACGACTGAAGTGTATTTCGATGTCGTGTCAGATTCATCTGGCAACAACGCAGGCTTTGGCCCGATTGGTGACATCTTGCTTCATGCAGGTGGTGCACAAACGGACAGCTGTCAAATTCGACTGATTGGCACAACCACGGCAAAAGGCACGTTCGAGTGCTTGATTGATATAGACGACTCGACAGGGTCTGTAGGCCAAGTCCCTGTGCAGTTTGAGGTTAGTTAATTTTCTGTGTTTTTAGCGATGATCGCCATCCGGCCGGTTTTTTACGGCCGTATTTGACTTTCTTTGCTCCCAAAAAGCGGCCGAAATCAAGAATGGCCTGTTGCACAGCTTGACCAACATCCTCGCTCATGGGGGCATCTGACTGGGCAAATACAGCATTGACGTTGTAAACACCCGCTTTACGATCCATCCGTGAATCTATTCGGCCGATGAGCCGGTCGCCGTGCAAAATGGGCAGCACATAATAGCCATACTGCCGCTTTACTGCGGGCACGTAAATTTCGATCCGATAATAAAAGTTCCAAATTAATTCAGTCCGATCTCGATCACAAATCAAATTATCAAACGGAGACAAAAGCGTAGTGCGTGGCTGCCATCCAGCGTGCTCAGGGTTGTCGAAAAACGACACGAAATCTCGATGAACGTACCATGTGTCAGTTCCTAATTCAGGCACGCTCGCTTCGATGAAGGTCCCGTCGGCGACCAATTGTGGCACGGCGGTTTTAAGATGCGGATAACGGCCACGTGTGAAATGAACTTTGATATCCCGCATACGGCCTATGCCAAGGGCTTTCAGAGACAGTTCGGCTGATTTGTAGGTAGCAGCTTCAGGTGAAAGGATCGTTGTGGTGTCAGTCGATTCCGGCCGGACGCGATGGGCCATATCCCACCAGCGTTTTAGCCCATCTCGATTGCTAACCATAATCTCACCCCGTGTCCACAAATAATCGAGCATATAGGGCAAACTACGGTCATTGGTCCAGCCGCTTGAGCCCCAGCCAACATCGGCACGATCTTCAAATTGATTGGTTAACCGTTCACCTAACCGGTCGATTTCTGCCAAAACATAATTTTTAAACGCTTGATTCTGCTCGATCCATTTGGTAATTTTTTTCTTCGGATCAGTCCCATAGCGATCCATAAAATAGCGGTGGATCGGATAATCTTCAAACAAAACAATCGAGGCGGCGTGTGCCCAGAATTCAAATAGCTTTTTATCTGAATAAGTGAGTTCATTCAGCCATTGCCTATCGTATTCTCCCAAACGGCTCCATAACACAGTGAACTGCGTACGTTCTACAGCCCTGATCGGATCGAGCTGTAAACAGCGGATCGACTGCAGCACATCAAACATGCGCTCTTTTGAGGATGGCGGCGTTTTCTCGCCTAATCTTTGGGCAAAAACAGAAAGTTGGCGAACCTGAGCGGTGGTTAATTCAAGCATAAAAATCTCACTTGCAAGCGATTTATTAGAACAAGAATTCTATCAGGTTTAAGGCAGGTGGCGAACTGTAGGCTACATGATATTTATGAGTAAAACGAAGCCACTTCTCGGTTTTTCCCTATTCCAAGTGTGGCGCACGAAAAACTTCCTCTGTGTCCCAATCTGACAGCGGCCGGGGTGGCTTGGAGGTTTCGCCATCTAGCCAGCGGCTAAAATAACGCATCGAATTAATGGTGTAAACGGTTCCCCCAATCATCCAGATGATAATGCCGCCAATGCGTTGATTGGCAAGGGCATCCATCTCCCATCCCAAAAAGATAGCTTCTGGATAAGCATAAAAAGCTTTAATCGCAAATAGAAAGAATAACCCTGGCACTTTAAGCGGCCCGGCTCCGGCTAAGGTGTAGCCCATGTGAGCAAAGGCGGGCAAACGTGGATGAAGTTTCGGGGTTGCGGCCGCGACATGCCACCAATGGAGCATCCCTCCTGTCAGCATGGTACCAAGTTCAATGTTGCGCAGCCACGGATGAGCCAAGGTCAAATCTACAATTGAAAAATCGTACCAAACCCAAACAAAAAAGATGAAGATAAACCAGCAGACCCCTTTGGTGAAATAGGTTTCTAATATCGGATAGAGGCGCTCTGTCAAACGATCGGCCGAGGGTTGAAAATTCTTTGGCAGACCGGCGTACATCACAACAAACGGGTCAGAGTTCATAAACGATGAAACAAAGACGCTTATTAGCAAAATGTGTTGTGTGACACGAATAAAGAAGAAATGGCTGGCCAAGCGATGAATAGGAGAAAACAGTGCAATGAAGAGAACGATGAGGCTAAAATAAAAAAGTTGGGGTCGTAATGCAGACTCAAATAGATGCTCTGATCGGCTCCCACGATAATACAGGGCAACCATTAGACCGATAAGCACTGCAGCAAATGGCTTAAATGTCCACGCAGTTAAAAGTGTGTTCCAATCAGCATCCATTGTTGAAACATTGTACGGGGGGGAGTGGCCTGTGTCACCAGACCCTTACTGTATACAAAGAAAAGAGGAAGACGAAGACGAAGACGAAAAATCTTTTAATAAGTCGAAACTAGATTCAAGACTCTTATCCAACAGGAAACCCATTTATTAAAACAAAAAAAGCTGCGAACAAATGCTCGCAGCTTGTGAAACTAAAAATATAGTGAGTCATCGGCCTTAAAAATCAAGACCGATGACTACTTGAAACTTTCTAGTTATTGTCTTCTGATTCTACGAATGTTGAAACGACGTTGATGTAAATATCAAATGGATATTCAAATGGGGCGACGTATGGTTGGTCTCCAATGCGCTGATAAAGCGGATCATTGAAGATCATTTCACCGTACATCACACCGCTGAGGCGATATAGCCCCGGCCGACCTTCTGTGATTTGGACACACGCTCCACTGGTACCTGAGCAGCCAATTGCCCGGCCGCCGTTGCTCTGAATAATCAGCTCAATATACTCTTGGCTATTCCAAACATACTGAGCCTGATCTCCACTTGGTAAGGTTGAGAATAAATCATATGGAGCTTGGCAATTTCCACCGCCTAGCTGACCAGACCAGTTCAAACAGTCGGCCAAAACCGGTTCAATGAAACGGCCTTCACCTGAAACTCCAAACGTAATTATGTGAGTCACATCGATAAGATCGACCGCACCCGCATCGTCAGTTGGAGCACCTGTTGAATCATCTACCGTTTGCAGCATGAACGTGTCAACCATATAGCTGTTAAGCTTAAGGGTTCCGGTCAAAATCGCTTCTGGCGATGAACATCCGTCTGTAATATGAGTCTGACAAAAGCTTGCAAGCAATTGCGGAGCCGTGAGTGCCTCAAGACCAGGAACGATACTCACTGGCACCTGGATCGGATTAACCACAAGCTCGTTCGCATCAAAGTCAGATTCACTATCCCCTACAATGTCCAATGCCGCATCATAAATAACATGGCTAAATGGAGTCATGTCTGAGACTGGTACACCTGTGCCGGTCCATTCTTTCTTCACTGGCACAGAGTATGAGTCTTGATTATCCGCTTCTTCACCCACAACTTCTGGGAACTCTGACGTGATGACAGCTGTACCCGCAACATCGTCAAGTGGGAAGATACCAGGCACTCGCACCTCGATCCGGGCAACCTGGATCAGGTTTGTGATATTAAGTGTTGGAGATGAACAGACAACCAACGTATCTGAGGTTTGAGCTACACAAGACCAGTTACCGTAAGGGGTAATCGTTTGCAGATCAACACCAACTGGTAAAGTCACCGTCACCGTATTATTTGGTGCGATATTCGGACCAGTATTATCGGCCTCAACTAAAAGCCCTAAAGTTGCTTCTAGTGGTACAAGAACCATATCAGGAGTGATTTTGACCCCTAGTTCAACGGAACAATCTACAAAGAACTCAATGTCTTCAGCTTCACCGCTGTCTGCGTTTTCACTAGCGTCCACAGGATCACTAGAGATTCGAACACGGAGCATCGTTTCGTCACATGCTGCATTTGCAGGAACGCTTAGCTGAGTCTGAATCACTTGATCACTCGCTGACAGTGGTATGAGTTCATTCGTTAGGAATTTCTCATTACTGTCATTAAAGTCACCATCTTGATTCCAGTCGATCCAGCCACTGACCCATGCATCTAAATGTGCACTGTTACGAGCGGTAATGTTTAAATTAACCGTCTGGGTTAAATGTCCAATCGCACCATTTGGAAAGACGATGCCATCTTCGTCATCACTGCCTGTGATATCGTCACCGGTAGCATCGGCCGAATTTAGTGCAATCGCTTCACTGTCGATGCTATTGCCCAGCTGAATGCCTTCGATGATGCGATGTTGAGCATCACCGTAGCTACCAGGGGCGTCACCGTAGTCAAAATCGTCAGGAACTTCAACCGGATCACAGCTGATATCGATTTTGTAGTCTTCGACTTCACCTGTGCCTTGGCTTGTTCCAGTTGGCCCGGCCACCTCTGTTGTTAGGCGGAAGCGAGCAATGGTAGGACCACAGCTGGCATCACCGGGAATCGCAAATGAATCTGATTTAGTTTGAGCGGCACTGCTTTGATCAAACGTGAGTCCAAATCCGATGAGGCTTTCAGTTGCATCATCAAACTGTCCATCTCGGTTGAAGTCAATCCATCCGTCAACCATAGCGCCGTTTTGGCGAAGATTGGTTACGTTTACATCAACCGTACCCACGCTACCCCGATAGATTGTTGTACCATCTACAAAGGTGATTCCATCTTCATCATCGCGGTTGTGGCGATCATCACCATCTGCAATGCTAGAAGTTCTTGCTTGACCTTCAACATCAACCGTAGCGCCTAAACGAAGGAACATGTCGGCCGCTTGTCCGGCCGAACCGTAAGAGGCTGGTGCATCACCAAAATCAGTACCGGTCAAAAACTCTAGATCAACAAAGCCATCATCAGACATTTGTCCATTATCTTCAACATTTAACCACGCACTTCGGATAGAAAAGTTAACCCGGCGCGTATTCATATTGGTCTGAGATGTATTATCAGCACTGTTGTAGTAACGAACCTGGCGCAAAATATCTTGATACGCTTCCGGCGTGTCAATGCCCAATACTTCTAACGTGCCACTGTTTGATTCATACCACCAAGACAACCCGTTGTATACACCTGAATCTGCTGTTGAGTCTCCAATATAAAGCGCGTCTGTGCCTGAATTAAAAGCATCTACAATCTGAACAGACGCGCTACTCACACCTTCGGCTTCACCGGTTCCAGTGCTGCCGGTCACAGTTAGATTAGGATCAACCGTTTGGGCTTCTCCACCTAGTGTAAAGAGAGCCGTATTGTCAACATTAATCCCTAACGATGAAGGACAATTGCCTTCATAAACAGCTTGCTGAATTGCAGCAGCCAGTTGATTAGCATTACTGGCACCAAAATATTCTCCGTTCCCTTTGTCGGCCGCATAGTAGAGTAAATCTTGGCGAAAGTCGGTGCCTAAAATCGCAATCGAGTGCATCTGCATATCTGGCAAAGTGGATGTTAGGTTATCAATTTTTGCCATAGCTTGGGCCAAAGGCTTGCCTGCCCGGGCACCAGCATTTGAATTCCATGGGCCTTGTGAATTAACCCACTGCCGTGAGTAATATCCACCGTATGGATTAATAATAGGGACCTGATTGACATCATAGTCTGGATACCAATGTCCATTTAAGTCTGTAGTAGGGATTCCATCGGTAATAAACAAAACAACTTGCTGTCTTTCTGAATCAAAATTGCTTTGCAAGTGATTTCTTGTTGCCTGCATCGCTTTAGCCATTGGTGTCGTACCACTGGCTGACAGGCCATTAACAACTGAATTCATCGAGCTAAAGTTGTTCGTAAAATCAACCTTAACTTGGATAGTTGAGCCTTGCCAGGTCAATAGAGACGCTTGAACACCGGCTGCATCCTCTTGAAGCACATTGTTCATTGAAACAATTGCATCTTTTGCAGCATCAAGGCGTGACCCTGAACCGTTGTAGCTCCAGCCCATGCTGCCTGAAAGGTCAAGAACATACACAAGATCGTAATTTTGGCATACGTGATATTGAAGGCCCGTCTCAGGCTGCGCTGCTTCTGTTTGATTTACTGCACCTACCATTATCGCAATAAAAAGAACAAAAACAGACAAAATACGAATTGGTTTAATAAAATGCTTTTTGCACATAAATACTCACCCGGGAACGATGGTTATGACTATCGTTCCCACAAATATATTCTGCTTAATAATCCTTTTTAGTGTGACTTGACACCCTTGCCTGGGAGCTTACGGCTAGGACCTAGGACCGTAGTACAAAAGTCATATTCGGTGAATATAAACCGTTTTTAAACCTTTATTGACACACAAGGAAAATAATTAACGGTAAATTTGGCTGGGGGAAATAGGCAGTAGGGTCGTTTTTTGAAATTTTATGCAGGCTCTATAAAATCATTAAAACAAAAAACGAATGGCGCGAAAATTGTTTTCACGCCACTCGTTTTATATGACTCAACCTGATCCCTATATCGGGGTCAATCTGTCTATTAACTTGTGTAAGAACGGTACCATCTTACAGACAACACCGTTCGAGCAAAACTCTGGCTATTCAGCTTCAGTAAAGGGTGCTACGACCTGAATATAGAAACTAAAAGGCACATTAGCCGAGAAGTTCAGAGTCGGTTCACCCAATCTCAAAATATCTGGGTCATGGAAAAGATAGGTGATTTCGAGCGAACCTTGCAAGATGTAAATGCCAGGTTTGGCATCTTCAAATTTAAGACAGTTACCAACCTGATTCTGACAGCCTATTCCCCGGCCACCAGCAGATTCAAAGATGAGCTGTGTCAGCTCCCCTTCTGTCCATGCATACAAGTCAGCTTTACCACCAGAGCCAAATGGCCCCCATGGTGCCCAAACTTCATAGGGAGCCATACAGTAACCGCCTAGCTCATTACTCCAGCCAAGACAATTGTCAGGATCACTATCAGCATGTCGGCCGCTGCCGTCTGGCGCAAGTGCAATCGATTTAACGGACGAGATTAGATTACTCTCGTCCACAGCCTGAAGCGTCATCGTGACCAAATCATATGACTGAACCAAAATCGTTCCTGTGATAATGTCTGTATCACGATCACAGCCGATGGCCGAACCGTTGTCTACACAATATGGTGTTGTCAGCGTAGGATAGCTGCTTGCTTTAATCCCCGGAGCAATATCAATTGGAATATTCAACGGATTCACGATTAGATCATCGGGCAAGAAATCTCGATCACTAGCGGCTATGATTTCCAATTCTTCATCAAAGCGTGTATACAAGAACAGATCCGCAATATACTGTGCATTCGGGACGGTGGTCCACTGCTTGTCAACTTCAACTAAATAATCAAGCGCATTATTCGATGGGACTAAGTCTTCGATAACTTGATCAACCCGAATCAATCCAGATACATCATCATCAGGATAAGTGCCCGGAACCCGGCCGGAAAATGTAAAGACCTGTTCTTCTTCACCAATTGCCAGTCCGTTTTTCGTACAGATTGCTTGGGAAACATCAAATGCACATTCCCACCCATTGACAGGAATTGGGACAAGATCGGTCAGGAATTCAGGATACGTAAAGGTCACCGTCATGTCTCTCGCTGGGTTTGGCCCATTGTTCACTACAGACACATCGAAGTCGATAAATTCTGACAGCTGAACCGTTGGCGTTGGGTTAATCGTTGCCTTGATCTGAAGATCAGTCCGACAGTCGATGAAGATTCGATAATCTTCTGTTTCACCAAAGCCGGCATAACCATAAGCTTCGGTCAGCTGCGTGGCTGCAAAGCGGAATCGAGCATAAGTGTCACCACAGGCGGCATCAATAGGATTATTGAAGGTCAATCCGCTTAACGGCTGCACCGCCGCGCTTCGGCCGATTTGGCGGCTAACGATCGTTTCGTTCGAGTCAAACACATTGTTCCCATTAAAATCGATCCAACCTTCTAAATAAGCGGTATCAAAGCGTGGGTTATACACAGTGATGTCGATCTCATAATCTTTATCAAGATAGTAGCTGATCTCGTTGGCTGATTCTGAGTCTACAAAGGTAACGCCTTGTTCATCGTCACGGCCGGACAGGTCATCACCTACTGCCCCATTGGAGTTCGGCAATGTCAATTCAGTAT
Organism: Anaerolineae bacterium; assembly: GCA_045105475.1. Classification (GTDB taxonomy): domain Bacteria; phylum Chloroflexota; class Anaerolineae; order Promineifilales; family Promineifilaceae; genus WTJY01. The sequence continues at coordinate 14,624 of JBGCDP010000023.1, read as the reverse complement.
CAGGTAGGTCATTCAATCCACCAATCCATAACGATTCATATGGCAAACCAGCGGCCGTATAGCTATCCCCATAGGCGGCCGGGGCATCACCATGGTCTAGCAATTCATCAAAGATACCGGCATCAATAAATTGACGGGTCGCATATTCCAAAAGCTCTGTTTCACCTGAGAATGGATCAGGATCACTGTCGAACGATGGATCACCTGCATTTTTCAATGTGAATAAGAAATCCTTCGGCCGGGTAAATTCAACATAGTAGCCATTCAACAAGCCTGCTACCTTGACCTTGATTTCATAATAGCCCGTCTCATCTGTGCTGCTGAAATCGATAAGCTCATCAGCATTGTTATAAACAGCCACAGGCAAACCGCCAAACAACGGTTCGTTATTTTGGCGCACGCCGTCTAAGTCAGCGTCTTCCCAAACAAGACCCGTTATCGTGAGCTCATCATCTCGATAATCCACATCCCCATCGTCTGGCAAATCTAAATCATTGTCAGGCAGATCTCGAGATGGCAGATCAATCTGATCATTAACGTCAAGAGGATCATTCGCATTAACCCCTTCGAAATTATCGTCTAGACCATCTCCATCACTGTCTTTGCCACTAATCGTGTCCACTTGCCCATTCTCTTGAATGTCGGGCAGTGTGTCACCATCGCTGTCACGGTCGAGGTAATCCGGCGTACCATCATCATCTGTATCAACAGGTGTTAAGCCTGATCCGTTGAACACTTGGCTAACCCCGTTGCGATCAACAGCGTTTGAGGGTGATTGATAATCTTTAGTTGGCTGGGCTTCGACATGATCAGGAATGCCGTCATTGTCTGAATCAATATCGATGTAACCACTCACAGAGTCATTATCACTATCACGTGGATCCACTTCGTTCCCATCATCAACCGCATCGGCGAGACCGTCATCATCACGATCATTCGCAGCAACGTCCTCAGGGGAGTCCATATCATCTCGAATCCCATCTTCATTTGTGTCAATTAAGTCTGGATCTTGACCACTTTCACGCAAGTCAGTCAGGCCGTCATTGTCACTGTCTAAGTCATATTTATTAGGTACACCATCTCCATCGCTATCAAGTGAACAGACGTCAAATTCGATTGAGTCAATAAAATTACCTACGCTAATACTAGAAGCGGTATCGATTGCGATGTACCGAAAACGTGTTGTTGATTGCGAAGCTGGAACACTGTATTCACCGTTGTACACAACCCAACTGGCGTTGCCGGTGACAAATTCACCCATCGTCGTGTATGGTCCCCCAGGAGGGCCAAACTCTAAGCGAATGATGTCGTCTCCTTTACGGCCGCGATGAGCAAAAGACCAGTCCATGGTCACACCGGGCGTCGTTTCAACATCTTGGTATAGCGCTGCATTTGTATGAGCATTCAACTCAACAAACTGGCTGCCAGAATGACTCAAGACCTCGTTAAATCCAGATTCCCAGATTTCTAAAACGTTATGACTCGCATCGGTATTCCAACCTGGCACCTGTGACTCCGCCACAAAACCATAGGTTTTGATATAGCTTGGAGATTCAAATCCGCCGTTTTCAATACCGTTAGAATTAATCGGACCACACTCTATAGTGTCGATAATTCCATCATTATCATCATCTAAATCTTGGCAGTCAGGGATTCCATCACCGTCATGATCATCATTCTCAGAAAGATTCATCGTGTCAGAGCCGGTTAATGGATCGGCTGCTCCACTTAAGGTCAATTCACCAAAGAATTCATGATCACCCGCCAATTTATAGGTAGCAGGTTTTACATACAAGGTAAATGTTGTGGTTCCCTTGGGGACTTGCAATGTAGCTAATGTAATCGTGTTTTCAACGATCTGTGCTGTAGTTTGGGAACCATAAGCCGCTTTGGCTTTCTTTTGAATAGAAGTAAGGTTTTCATCAAGCTCAAAACCATCAGGTAGTGTGTGCACCAATGTACTCACACCCACAACTCCTTCAGCCACAGTTATAAAACTAATTGGGGCACGGCTGCCGCAAGATAAGCGTTCGGGTACTTCTACAGTGAAGTCAATGGGAGGAACATCAATAATAGTAAAGTTCGCAGTCTGTTCGCCGTCCTCTTTACCATTAATCAATTCGGTGATTTCGATAGTAAAGTCTTCTGGCCCTTCAACTAAAGAGTCCTCAATTGCTGTTAAATCAAAAGATATAGATAGCTGTCCGGCCGGGATCACGATCTCAACAATGCCATCAAAGTCTGTCTCGTGAATCGCTTCGCCTGTGTAAGCCAGTCTAACCGTTACTGGATAATCAACCGCTTTATCCAACGTTAGAGTTGCTTGCTCGACCCCACCCGTTTCCATAATTTCCCCACCACCGCTCAAAGTAACCAAAGGGGGGCAAACCAATTGGGATGTGGCAGAAGCTAGAAACCCTTCACTAGGTTCACTCGTTTGAACATGCACAATGATCTCATTGCCGCCTGTATTCCAATCGTGCTCCAAGATCGCTTTAACCCCTTTGTCACTGCGATATCCCTGGTTGAAATAGCCACTTGCTATGCCAGCTACACTTTCAGAATATTGACTTTGGGGGACTCCATTGACATAGATTTCAGCAATAGAATTATCAGCAAAGAAATCAAATTTAAGAAGGAAATCACTTGGTGAAACCTCTTGATCAAGGTCAAATTGGTAGCGATAGAAATAATCTTTATCGCCAAAATGCGCCCCATCAGAGTTAAATCCAACCCATTCAGCACTACCGTTTGGACTTGTTGTCCAAATATCATATTTTTGACCCAATACCCAAGCTGGGCCCCATTGGCTGGCACTGCTCGGGCCGCTTGAATCACCTACACCGGCTTCCCAGTTCAGATCCAGAGACCCCGCGCCTAAAGTGCTGCCTGAGCTGAAGCCTGTATTGAACAAGTATCCGTCTGAATCACAGCTGATACGCGTCACAGAAGCACCAGAGACAACGATCGTAATGGTTGCTGTATCGGTGATACCGATGTCATCAACGATGGTGTAAGTGAATGTTTCGGTCGCCGTTTGGCCATCAGCCAAGTTAGCATAGGTTGCCGAGGTGGAAGGATCAAAGGTAAATGATCCGTCAGGTGAAACCTCAAGGTATGCACCCGATGGCAACGTGATCTTACCGCTGCCGGATGGCTGGCCGTTGATTTCGATTACGCTCAACGTGTCAGTTCCATCTTCTGGGTCGATATCAATCCCATCACCGGTATCATCCAAAATCATGTTCCCGGCTACGATACTGGTCTTACGAACAGCATAATCATTGTCGGTGGCACTCGTAAGTGCTAAAAAGCCGTTGGTTTCAAAAAATACGGCCGAGTCCCAGCTGGCATCACCGGCATCCCCCATAGCAATCTTGATCGTATACAAAGTGTCACGTGTGATCTCTGCATCAACTAGAAGTCGCGTCGTTAATCCATCATACTCAAGATAAGGGCCTACTGATTTATCGCCCGTATGAGCACTTGAATTTGAAATATAAGACCCCGAATTAGTCAATACTGATGGCGACCCATAGGAACCTGCATATTGCCCCAACTGACCATTGTTAATGGTATTCACAGCAATGCCATCATTTGAGCCAGGCACCAAGGCGACGTTTGTTTTTGAAGGGTATTCAGTTCCCCCTTGAATAAAGAAGCCAAAGGCATCGTTAAATATCGTTCCTACATATTCTGGATATTCTTCTGAAGCAAAGCTAAATACGAACCCGATACGATCGGTAACTGATTCAAACTGGAATTCAAACCCCACCGCATCGTAAATACGTGATCCTGAAAGTGCCACAAGGTCAGGGTCGCTAGCATTAGCGGTAGAAACCGATGAAAAGTTGCCGCGTGTATTTCCCTGTGGCGAGCTAACTGTCGTCACATTTCCCGTTGCCATCACAACGCCATCTTCTAAAGGCAAACGACTCGCGCCAATTGCACCACTACCGTTAGAAAAAGTCCCAAACTGATTGGCTGAGCCAATTTGCTTAAAGTTAGTCGTCACAACACCGGGTCCAATAAACGTCCCGTCAAAATAATTTTTGACTTCGGAGTTGTTTGCAGCAGGAATAACATCTAAACCATTTTGCTTTGCTGAGTCGTCATCAATAATCGAGAAAGTAGAACGTTGTTTCCCATTTTCTTTACCATTTTTCACTGAGCTAATATCAACTGTAAAAGGCTCAGTCGGCTCCTTCAAATCATCATTGCGTCCACTAAGCGTTATAGAAGCAGACAATTGTCCTGCAGGGATCACAATCTGATTTGGTCCTGTGAAGTCAATATTCCAAACCGCTTCTCCCCCATAGGCCAGTTTAACTGTCACATCTTCAGCATAGGTTCCATCCATATTTGCAGTTAGAGCTATTGAGCCATTTAATTCATTAAAAGAACTACCATTCTCTAAACTTACTTTAGGTTGAGAACACTTAAAAGATTCATCACCGATTTTTGGATGTCCGAACAAGGAGCCAGAATTTAAAGCATACGCCCGTATCTTATACTTTTCTCCATCTTTATATTTACTGGGAATCGTCCAAACAAAACCGTGATCGCCGCCTGGACTATAGGTTGTTTTTCCGTCTTCATAAGTGTCACGCTCTGCATCTGCGACTACAGAACCAGCATACTTACCATCAATCCAGAAAGTAACCTTCGTGTGATCTGGAAGGATGTCATCATCAAATGCAAACCCTGTAACACCATTTGTTTCACACTGAATTTTGTCTAAATCTCCAACCGGCAGGTTACTAAAGAACTGAGCAGGCTCGGCCGCTTCAACGGTTGAATCTGTCTGCCCAGCTTGAATGAAAAACAGCAAAAATAGCGCGATGGATAAGAGTGTAGTGATGTTGATTTTCTTTGATTTCATAAGATTCCTAACCCGATGCAAAAACTCCTGTCGGGATATTGCTTTTGGATTGCATAGATATTCCGGTGACATGTCCAATTCATATTGGCCCAGCCATGGGAAAAAGCGCTTTGCATAGGCGCATAAGACTTAAGGTAGACAGCTTACCTTAAGAGGATTCCGGCAAAAAAGGTGGGTGTAGGTCTGATGGCTGGTTAATCGGTACCGATCTGGGACTGTTTAACTAGGCGTACTAATTGCGTGAAAAAGAGGTGAAACGCACTATTATTTAGTGCTGTGGTGCGCGTTTATTTCCACAGTCATAGGCGGATGCTGGCTCCCTTCTTTTTAGGTGTTTAGGCTATTAATTTTAGTTTCAAACGATGGAGGTTAGATACACTAGCAAGCGTACTTAATAAGATGTAGACCGTAGGCTCCTTATCACTCATCTGTGTTGTAGCTGTACTCTTTTAAATTGGGATCATACTCGCGCAATCGGGGAAAACGCCAAGCCACCCAGCCGGTCATAACGACAACGGCTAATCCACCGGATAGTATCGCAAACGGAGCCCCAAATGCGGCCGCCACTAAGCCTGCTTCAGCCTCACCCAGTTGAGGGCCACCCATAAAAAAGACCATGCTGATACTTGTCGCCCGGCCGCGTAAACGATCTGGTGTCACCACCTGACGCATCGTCTGACGAATCACCATCGAGACCGTATCGCCGACCCCGGTCATCGCAAAGAAAAAGTAGGACAAAGCGAAAAACGGAGAGATACCAAAAAGTGCCGTTGCTACTCCATAGACCCCCACCCCGATCAACATTATTTTGCCCTGATTTTTTAGGTCCCGTATCCAAGCCATCGTAAAGCCGGTTATGAACGCGCCCAACGGCTGAGCCGTCACCAAAATACCGTACCCTTGCGCATCTAGTCCAAGTACCTCGACTGCAATAATCGGAAGCATGGTGCGAGCAGAGCCGAAAAGTGTGGCGAAAAAGTCAAGCAGCATCGATCCCCACAGGGTCTTTTCGTTATAGGTAAAACGAAGCCCTTCTTTGACCATCTCAAAACTAACTTCTTCACTGGCGGCCGCCTTGCTGCGATGGCGCATCATAATTAAGGAAACAATTGCACCAAAAAACGAAAGGGCATTTACAAAATAAACCGTGCTGCTGTTGTCAGCAAATGCGATTAGCAAGCCAGCTAAAGCGGGGCCAGCAATTGATCCCACCTGAAACAGGAGGGAATTTAGGCTCACGGCATTGGTCATCAAATTTCGCGGGACTAAATTAGGCACCAAGGCTTGGCGAGTCGGAGTCGAAACACTCGTACTTGCTGCCAATAAGGCGGAGATTAAGTAGAGCAAACCGACAGTTTCATAGCCTGAGAAAACAAGAATTGCCAAGGCGGCCGCAAACACGGCCGACAATCCTTCTGACCAGATCAGTAATTTGCGGCGCTCAATCGTATCCGCCAAGATGCCACCCAATAGGGCGAAGATCATAATCGGGAAAACCCGGACCAAACCAATGGCTCCCAATCCCAACGCCCCACTATCTAGGCTGACGTCCCAACCAAATAGAGATAAGTCATAGACCTCACCGCGGAGTAGCTGGAAAACATTCCAATCAATAGCAACCTTCTGCATTTCAGTCCCAATCGATGAAATGCCTTGGCCCAGCCAGAAGATGCGGAAGTCTCTAATTTTGAGGGCTTCGAAGCGTGCGTTTTTATTTGAAGATGCCATATAGTTTTAGTGCTGAAACCCAATCGTTAATTTTATTTTGGTCAAGCGCTTACATATTGTCACACGAATTGGCGGCTTGACTATTTTTTGCCAGATATAGGGAGAGAAATTTCCTTGAAACACAAACAAAATGCAAAAATATGTAAATTGCCCTTCACCTTCTAATCTTCTTCTGACATAAAGGTGTCAAAATATTGAAAGTATCGCGTTAGCACTCTTGTACATCGAGTGCTAATTAAGTAAATTATACATATACATGAAACATACAGAGCAAAAAACGGCTCTGATAAAACAGAAGCAGTTAGGAGAACATAAATAATTATGGGCAAAATAATCGGAATTGACTTAGGAACAACAAATTCAGTTGTATCAGTAATGGAAGGGGATACCCCTGTCGTTATCCCTTCGGCCGAAGGCGGTAACACCGTCCCTTCAGTCGTAGCATTTAGCAAAAGCGGCGAACGTCTAGTCGGTCAAACGGCAAAACGCCAGGCCGTCGTAAATCCAGAAAATACCATCTATTCCGTCAAACGGTTGATGGGGCGTCGCATTGACGATGCAGAAACAAAGAAAACCCAAGGGATGGTGTCGTATAACATCGTCGCTGGACCTCAGCAGGACGCACGCGTAGAAGCACCAATCAATGGCAAAACCTACTCACCACAGGAAATTTCAGCCATCGTTCTGCAGAAACTTAAGAGAGATGCAGAAGCGTATTTAGGCGAAACAGTCACCCAAGCGGTGATCACTGTACCTGCGTACTTTAACGACAGCCAGCGCCAGGCAACCAAAGATGCTGGTAAAATCGCAGGTCTTGAAGTGATGCGAATCATCAACGAACCAACGGCCGCCGCTTTGGCCTATGGTCTTGATAAAAAAGACACCAGCACCATTCTTGTGTTTGACCTCGGTGGCGGAACCTTCGACGTCTCTGTCCTTGAAGTCGGTGATGGCGTGATCGAAGTGCTCTCTACCAATGGTGACACCCACTTGGGTGGTGACGACTGGGACGAGCGCATCGTTGAATGGTTGATGACTGAGTTCAAAAAAGATCAAGGCATCGATATTTCAAAAGATCGTCAGGCGATCCAGCGTCTACGTGAAGCGGCTGAAAAAGCAAAGATTGAACTTTCGACTTTAATGCAGACTGAAATCAATCTGCCCTTCTTGACAGCCGACGCCAGTGGCCCCAAACACATGAACGTGTCACTTTCACGTGCGAAGTTTGACCAAATGACAGAAGATTTGGTCGAGCGTTGCCGCAGTCCATTTGAGAAAGCATTGAAAGATGCTGACCTGGCTGGAGTCGATGAAGTTGTCCTTGTCGGTGGTTCAACCCGCATGCCAATGGTCCAAGAGTTGGTCCGCAGCCTGACGGGCAAAGATCCAAACCGAAGCGTGAACCCAGACGAAGTGGTTTCTATCGGTGCAGGCATCCAAGGTGGTGTTTTATCGGGAGATGTCAAAGACATCCTCTTGCTAGACGTTACCCCACTGAGCTTTGGTCTCGAAACGTTAGGTAGCGTGATGACAGTTTTGATCCCACGCAACACAACGATTCCAACGAAAAAGACGGAAACATTCAGCACAGCCGAAGATAACCAAACGGCCGTAGACATTCACATTTTGCAGGGTGAACGGCCGATGGCCAGCGGCAACAAAACGTTAGGCAACTTCCGACTCGATGGAATTCCAGCCGCACCTCGCGGTGTTCCTCAAGTTGAAGTAAGCTTCGACATCGATGCCAACGGTATCTTGAACGTCACCGCGAAAGACAAGGCGACCGGCAAAGAGCAAAGTGTCCAGATCACCGCATCTACCAATCTTGATGAGTCAGAAGTCGAGCGGATGGTCAACGAAGCCAAGCAAAACGAGGCTGGCGACCAGAAGTTCCGTGATCTTGTGGCGGCACGCAACAATGCTGATCAGCTCACATACGCAACTGAAAAAGCGATAACAGAGCTAGGTGACAAACTGCCTGAATCTGAAAAGAGCAATATCGAAACTGTGATCAACGATTTGAACGAGGCGAAAGCGGGTGAAGATATTGATCGCATCAAAGAATTGACCGAACGCTTAACCCAAGCCAGCCAGTCATTGGCCCAAATGGCGGCCGCGGCTGCCCAAGGTGGTGCCCCTGACGGCATGGCTCCTGAAGGCGATGCGGGCGATGACGAAGGTGTTATCGAAGGTGAATTCCAAGAGATGTAAGGCTGGTTTTTGAACATGATTTTCAAAAAGTAGCAAGGTCGACGCCAACAGCGTTGATACATACACCTTTTTTGTAATAGAGATTGCGGGGTTGGTTCAGGAATTAGGTAAAATACCTGTTCCGGTGAGCCAACTCCGCATTTGTTATTAATTATCCGTTGACCATTAGAGATTGCCCGCTTAGTTAGGCGGACAATCTCTAATGGTCAATTTACAACAAACAACTGTCTAGATGGAATATAAAGACTACTTCGAAATTCTGGGCGTTAGCCGCAGTGCCGACGACAAAGAAATTAAACGCGCCTACCGAAAACTGGCCAAAAAATATCACCCAGATACCAATCCTGATAACCCAGAAGCTGAAACCAAGTTCAAAGAAGTGAGCGAAGCGTACGAGGTGCTGTCTGATAGTGAAAAGCGGCAGATGTATGAACGCTTTGGTTCTCAATGGCAGCAGGCTCAACGTGGCGGCGGCGGCATGGGTGGCAATCCATTCGGCGGCGGTGGCGGTCAACAGATCGACCCTGAAACGCTGGAAGAGATCATGCGCCAAATGGGAATGGGTGGCGCTGGCATGGGCGGTCAAAGTGGTGGAAGTGGATTCTCTAGTTTCTTTGATGGCTTATTTGGTGGCGGCCGGCAAGCGGCCGGAAATCCATATGGCCAGCAGCAACAACGACGGCCGCAGCGCCCTCAACGCATTGAACAAGATGTTGAGATTACGCTGGAAGAGGCATTCAGCGGCACATCACGCCGCATGAGTCGCCAAGACGGCAGCTCGTTTGAAGCAAAAATCCCGGCCGGAGTAAAGTCAGGTGCAAAAGTCTTACTACGCCGTGCTGTCGGTGGGCAAGATTTGGTCTTGAAAGTTCAAATTTCAAAATCAAACCAATTTGAGCGCTTAAATAATGATCTAAAAGTCAACGTGCCGGTTGATTTGTACACGGCCGTTTTAGGTGGACAGGCTGGGGTACGCACCATTGATCGCCAAGTATTTGTCACGATCCCGGCCGGAACATCAAGCGGGAAAACAATCCGTTTGCGTGGATTGGGCATGCCGATTCAAGGCAAAGAAGGGATGCGGGGTGATCTATTAGCTCGCATTGAAGTTGGCATTCCGGCCGACTTGACCGAAGAAGAAATCTCTCTTTTTGAAGAACTTCGTGACCTACGAGCTGAACCTAAACGAGAGAAAGAAATAGAAGGCGAAAGCTAAACTCAGCGATGGCTGTTATTCGCCTACTAGCTGAAACCAATGCCACCCAAATCTCGCAAGCCTTTGCAGATTAAGGGTGGCTTGAAGATGGGGATGAACTTACGCTAGGGCATGATGTGGCTCTGTATTTAATGAAGTCATTGACCTAAATTTCTATAGAAGAGAATTAATTATCGGCCGATGATTGCTCTTCCTGTTTGAGTCTTTCGATTTCTGAATCTTGCTCATTTTTTTCAGTTGGGTCAGAAAAGGTTTTTATAATCCGCTGTAACCGGTAATTCACCTCAGAAAAATCAGCTGCACGATCTGGTAGTTCTCCTAAATGATAAAGTACAACATATTGTCTGCTAATTACCAATCCTGTGAAAAAATGATGCCCAAGCAAAGGCTTTAATTTTTCGATTATCTCCATCTGATGTACAGGGTTCAATTCTCGACTAAAGCAAGAAACACTTTCCAAGGCCCCGGTCTCATCTTGAAATTTCACCGGGGTACCTAACCTTCCTACAGGTAGCCATTGCAAAATTTCATCACTTAAGATCGCCAAATGAGTAAAGTGGCACCCTTCAAATTCAACAAGGGTTGCTATATATTCGAGGTCCTTTTGTTCTCGTCCGGATGACATGTGCAGGCCATAGTTAAATAACCATGCCTGTTGTTGTGAACCTTCTCGATGATAAATCCAATTAAACTTCGGATTAGTGGCTAAATTGAGCTGATGATCAAACAACTTTCTTGTAAAAGATTGGTCATCTTCTAAATAAACCCACCCAGCCTCGGCCGCCATTATGTGCTGGTCAATTATTCGCAGCTCAGTTATTTGATTTACCCGATGTTGAGAATATTTTCCATACAGCCACAAAAGAATCATTGTGCCAATAATTCCTGCGAATGTTAGAACATCTACAAGGTCTTCTATTAATTTCTCAACCTCACACGCTTAAAAACAACAATTTCTGAGGATGAATTACAGCAAACCAGCTTAAATTTAATCAAATCCTTCTTTGAAAAACAGATCACGACATATTACCTATGCTGGTAAGCACCCTGCTGTGAACCCAACGTTTAAAACTTTGTATGATTTATTAGAATCTGTAAGATAAATAGAAGCCGCAGAATCTATACAGCACGATCAAAAAATCAAAACTATGGATCACTCACTATGCTAAACGGACACACACATAATCACACCATCAATGTTGGCGATATCGCGCCTGATTTTACACTTACCGATGCGATGGGCGAAAACTATCAACTATCGGCCGTCACCGACAAATCGGCCGTTGTGCTTGTATTCTATCGTGGAGATTGGTGTCCTTACTGTCAAATTCAGCTACACCGACTGGGCAATCGCTCAGATGAGTTTAAAGAAAGCGGGGCCAAAGTGATCGCAATTTCGCCACAGAAACATGAGCTCAATCAAGCTTTTGCTCAGAAAAGAGGCGTCCCATTCCCTATTTTGTGGGACGAAAAACAAAGTGTGATTAGCAATTGGGGGTTATGCCATGAGCTGGATGAACACCAAGAACATATCCCTCATCCAACCACCTATGTCATTGGGGCTGGCAACAAAGTTTTGTGGCGCAAGCTAGGTAACAATGTTGCAGATCGGCCGGAACCAGAAGAAATTTTAGCCGCACTGCCGACCTTTTAATTAACTTGATTGATGGTTCGGATGGGGTCTACTAAGCACAGGAGCCGCTCCGGCAAAACCCTTATTGCCAGGTACAAGCATCGATTAACGTTTTAAGTTTTTCCCCTTAAATACATGTGCATATGTCCAATTACGCCGTGAATCAGCTTCATATTTCACAGTAATCTCATCACCAATCTGCACATCGATAGTCGGAATAACCCCCCAAACGGGGCTATACCAATGATTCTCTGAACTCGCGTTATCAGGATGGGTAGACAGCCTAATTTGCGAGCTTAATTGCACCTCAAAGTAAATGAGTAGCCCATTTAGCAGACCGCTCGTCCGGGCACGAATCGATTCGCTTGAGTCAAGACGCTGATCCCGATCCTGATGCAAATCAACATTTGCTAGGCGTAATGGGGCATGCATTCGATTCCAAACTTTTGCATCTTGCGGACGGATATTAAATAGGGGCTCATTCTCATCATGCTGCATCTTGGTTAATGCGCTGAAGTCGATACCGTACCATCTGGACCACTCAGTTACAGATTGGTTGGAAAACTTATACTTAGCGTATTTCTCAGCCGGTATCGTCAATGGTAGGCCGAAAACTTCAATGCTGTTAGGAACCATACGTGCATTCGGCTTGAGAAATCGTAAGCGGGCGTCACTCGTCATTTCAATAATTTGCTCGTTAAATGGATCATCGCCAATAATTTCGCTTACAAGCACATCAGCTTTCTCAGGCAAGTTAATATCTGTTGATCGCCCTAAAAACAGAGTAATACGGTCTGCAAACCCATTGCGCTCAAAATTCGCCTTGGCAACCTCAGCAATACCTTTATTAATTTCGATCGCATAAACATGTGCAGCCCCAGCTTTTGCGGCCGCCAACGCCAAAACGCCTGTCCCTGTCCCCAAATCGACGACAATATCGCCTGGTTGGACAACTTCACGAATCGCTTTCAAGTAATGCTCTGTCCGCGCCCTATCATTGAGCATTTCAATATGAATAGATGGGTTGTTAAAGGCGAAGGTTGCACTCGTCGTTGTCTTCTGAGCAACTTGGGCATTACGCAATACCCCCACATGAAAAAGTTTTTCAATCGTATGAGAAATGATATTTTCATCACACTGCTCAGCCTCTACAACTTGCTCCTGACCATCCGCGAATGATTTAGGTTGCCGAAAGGCGTTCAGAATTGCAAGCGTATAAATGCCTGAACTGAGATGCTTACGCCCCCACTTCAGCCGCACGACGTCATTTGCTTTTAACTGGATATCTAATTTGGGGATGCATTGGAGCTGAGTGGTTGGTTTGAGGGTTGTCATTGTTATGGGGATGGTTATAAGCGCGCAGGGAAGGCGTCCGAATAAGCTATATGGTGATTAAATTCACAGGCTATTAAATTCTTTAAGCTTTAAATGTGGAGAGGGTGCAAGAATGTGAATAGATTAAGAGAGAGGTCGTCACACAAACTATGGTTGTTCTAAATAAAAAAGAGTATATCAGGTTCCTACCAAACGATTTGATTTCAAGGGTTGTGTTGCAAATGATGATTGGTAGACTAAATGCGGGTAAGCGGGCAGGAAGAGCTTCCTAAAGGAGGGTTCAAACAACTTAGGTTAGATAGCGCAAAACAATATTTTCAGCCAAAATAATATCGATTATTTAAACACCATGAGGCCGCTATGAAGCTCCAATCTATTGAAACTTTTTCTACTGAAAATATCAGCATCACCCGTGTAAAAACTGACGACGGCCGGGAAGGATGGGGGCAGATATCAACTTACCATTCAGACATTGCCGCTTTGGTCATGCACCGTCAAGTTGCACCGTGGGCATTGGGTCAAGATGTGAGCGATCGGGCTGCATTAGAAACCCTATCTGACAGAGTCACCGACATGGAATTCAAGTTTCCAGGGTCATATGTACGGCGGGCGTTAGGCGGCTTAGACACCGCTTTGTGGGACCTTCATGGCAAACTAGCGGGGAAAAGTGTCTGTGAACTATTGGGAGGCACCCCCCGGCCGTTTCCGGTGTACGCCTCATCGATGAAACGTGTAGAGATCACAATCGATGATGAAATTGAGCGGCTGGTCCGTTTACGAGACGAGGTAGGATATACGGCGTTCAAATTCCGCATCGCCAAAGAGGTCGGCCGGGATGTCGATCAGTGGCCCGGCCGAACTGAAACGATTGTGCCCGCCATGCGCCAAGCGATGGGAGATGATATTGAACTCTTGGTTGATGCGAATTTAGGCTATTCACCCCAAAAAGCGATCGAAGTCGGCCGATGGCTCAACGACCACGGCATCGTTCATTTTGAGGAACCGTGCCCCTATTGGGACTTCGAACAGGGGGCTGAGGTGACTGCGGCATTAAAACATTTACCCATACAGGTTGCTGGTGGTGAGCAAGACTGCAATCTGTCCAACTGGCGCCGAATCGCTGAGATGCGCGCGTTTGACATTCTACAGCCAGACATTTTATATGTTGGTGGTTTAACCAGAGCGTTGCGTGTGGCGAAGATGGCACAGGCGGCCGGGTTGCCCTGCACGCCTCATTCAGCCAATTTAGGCCTGGTCACCGTCTTTAGCCTGCACATGATGGGAGCAATCGAAAATGCAGGGCCGTATGTTGAGTTCGCCATCGAAGAGGAAGATTATTACCCGTGGCAATATGGCATTTATGATGAGTTACCGACAGCAAAAGACGGCAAGGTGCAGATTCCAGAAGGCCCAGGCTGGGGGATCAGGGTCGGGTCGGAATGGTTGGAGAAGACCAACTATCAAATGAGCGAAGTTGCTTAGCCGTTTTCAGAAAAAGAATTCTGTTTTACCATCGCTAATTCGATTCGATTTTTTGCGAAATCGGTTTATTCGCCAGAGCTGCTACCAAACCAAACAAGCACATTGTCGATGAGCTGAGCCTGTACCTCTTCGTCAAA
>JBGCDP010000022.1:0-16990 GCA_045105475.1 Anaerolineae bacterium | reverse complement strand
GACTGGACCATGCTTTTGAGCATGAGCACGTAGCAGAGGATAGGTAATCGAATGATCCCCACCCAGTGATACGACTCGAACATCTTGAGCCAAAATTTGGCCAATTCCGGCCGTAATCCCGTCGGCCGTTCGGTCGATGTTTGTCGGGTCACACTCGATGTCACCATAATCGATGACGTTTAACTCTTTGGCCGGGGTAATTTTGAGATGGCGGTTATGTCCCCAAATTTGTTTCGAGTTTTCCCGAATGCTACTTGGCCCATGCCGTGTGCCGCTGCGCCAACTGGCCGCGCCACTGTCGAACGGGATGCCGACCACGGCCATATCCACACCGGCTAAATCCCGGGTATGTTTGGCATGCATGAAGGTTGAAATGCCCATATATGCGGGTATAAAGTCGTCAGTCATTGAGATTATTGCCTTGAATATCGCTGTAAGGGTCGACGACACCGGAGCGGATGTGTCATCGTAGAACGAACCTATCGACCGTTGGCGTCGACCCATACAGATTAGGCTAGAGCGGCCTCACGATCACGCAGGACTTGCTGTGCTGCTAGCTTGCCAGGTGCACCGATCACACACCCACCTGGATGGGTGCCTGAACCACATTGGTAATAACCGGTTATCGGGGTGCGATATTGGTTCCAACCAGGCGCCGGCCGGTTCAAAAACAGCTGATCAGCAAAGAGTTCGCCATGGAAGATGTTCCCTTCTGCGATGCCGACAACTCGCTCAATATCGAGCGGTGTCACCACTTCACGATGGATAACTAATTCGCCAAAGCCAGGAAAGTGCTCTTCAAGCACAGCTTGAACCGCATCGCCTAAGTTTTCGCGCTCCGTGTCCCAATCGCTATCTTTTAGATGGTACGGTGCCCACATCACAAAGCATGACATGATGTGTTTACCTGCCGGTGCCATGTCAGGATCAATCGTTGATTGAACGCAACAATCCAAGAATGGTTTTTTGCTAAAGCGCCCTTCTTGTGCGTCTTTGAACGCTGCTTCCAGATAATCAAAATCTGGGCCAATGTTTAAAAAGCCACGGAACAGCTCAGTGTTGTTTTCGTCTCCAGGCATCGGTGGGACGTTTTTAAGAGCGAAGTTACATTTCGCGGCTGATCCTTGGAACTTGAACCCTTCGATATGTTTAACTAGATCTTGGGGAAGTTCGGCCGGGTCGACCAAACGTAAAAAGGTATTACGTGGATCAAGGGCCGAAACGACTGTATCCGCATAAATTTCTTCCCCATCGACGAGTTTGACACCGACAGCTTTGCCATCTTTGCGTAGAACCTGTTCGGCCGCCGCTTCAAACTGAATTGTGCCACCAAACGATTCAAACGCACGAGCTAAACATTGGGTAAAGCCACCGTTGCCACCTTTGTGGAAACCCCATTCACCGAAGATTCCATCCACTTCGCCCATCTTATGGAAGAGCCAAACCATGCCTGATTCTTTTGAGCGTGGGCCGCACATCGTGCCGATGATCGCACTCGATGCGAGCATCCCTTTGACCGCATCATGCTCAAAATAGTCGTCTAAAACGTCAGCGATGCTGCCGTTCCAGAGGCGTTGGAGCATATCTTGAACATCTGGATCTAGCCCTTCAAGGTAGCCGTTGAGTTCGGCCATCTTTTGAATCTCTTCAGGGTCGGTGCTTTGGCTATTGGGTGGAATCATGTCGACGAGCGGCTTCATCGCATGGCAAACACGATCCATGATGTGGCCGAAGTCGTGCATCGCCTCAGCGTCTTCTTGAGAGATTTTGGCGATCTCGTGATAATTTTCGTAGCTGTCAGCACCTAGCTGAATAAACGTACCATCACCAACCGGGTGCAGATGGTTTGGCATTGGCAGGGTGAGCATGCCGTGAGATGGGAGGTCTAGATCTTGGCAGATGTCCGGCCGGATAAGGCTTAGGGCATACGAAAAGGTCGTAAATTTAAAGCCAGGAATGAGCTCTTCGGTGATAGCGGCCCCGCCGATAAACGGCCGACGTTCCAATACCAAGGTTTTTAATCCAGCTTTGGCTAGATAGCAGGCGTTCACAAGCCCGTTGTGCCCGCCACCGACAATGATTGCATCGTATTTTTTCATTTGATTTACTCCCGACTCGTTTTACGTTCTGGGTTAAAGAATGGCAGGGCAACAACTTTCGCTTTTACATTCACACTCCGGCGAATTATGCTGATTTCCAGGTCAACTTCTGTGCCTGGTTCGCATAAATCAAGCGGTAGCTTTGCAATAGCGATGTGGCTGCGTAGCAGCGAAGAGAACATCATGCAGGTGGCGTATCCACCATATTCCCACGGGATATCGCTAATGCGATAGATGTTCATCGTCCCTTCATTGAAGACTCCTTCTAGGGGAGGAATAATCCCGGCCGCACGATGTTTTTCTTGATAGTCGCGCCAATCAACGACAAGTCCGACGGTGTTATGGCGGCTCGTCCCATTAGCGATCTCCGCCTCGATGGCAGCGCGGCCGATGAAATCTCGCTCATCTTTCGCAAGATTCTTAAACATCCACCCCCAGCCTAATTCATGAGGCGTATCACGTTGGGCATCGGTCCAAGCATAGCGGGCGGAGTAGAAATCGACGTCGATTAAAAGCAGACCCGCTTCAACGCGAGCTTGTTTGAGGGCATCTAGCCCCATGGGGGTGATGTTGTGCCCTTTTCCGGCTGTCATCAGTGCATCCCAAACGGCGACTGCACTTTCAGCTGGAACCCAAATCTCGTATCCTAAATCACCGGTATAACCGGTGCGGGAAATGACGACATTGTGCCCATCGAGTTTGGTATGAGCTAAGCGAAAAAAGCCAACGCCGTTAAGATCAGGCGTGAGCTGTTTTAAAATGTTTAGCGAGTGAGGCCCTTGCAAAGCCAGAATGCCATAACTGGTCGAGATGTCATCGATTTGAACATCGAACCGATTTTTGCGGGCGATTTGGCGGAAGTAACGGAGGTTTGGTTCGGCCGATGTGAGCCAATACTCCCCAACGCTAACATGCATGATGACTCCGTCTTCGACAACAAAACCGGCCTCGTCACACCAAATGGTGTATTGAGCGCGCCCCGGTTTGCATTTGCGAATGTCACGAGCCATGACATGCATCAAGTATTTTTCTGCATCAGGACCACTGAATTTGTATTTAAAGAGAGGAGATGTATCGAGTAACCCGGCCGAATTGCGAATAGAATAATATTCTGATATTTCAGAGTATTGATATTGCGGCGCAACAAGATAACCGGCCCAATTTTCCCAAATCATGGGAACGTTTAACGGTTCGGTGCGTGGGTGAAAAGGTGTTGTTTTTGGCATAAAAAAAGAGGGGCAGAGGGCGAAGAGCAATGGCAGACACCGTTACGAAAGAGCTGCCACCCGACTAAGAATTCAATCGAGTGACAGTAAAAACTTACTGGTGTCTGCCCTTTACTATCTGCCCTATGCTTTAGTTTCCAGCTTTAACAGCTGTCCATAGTTCGTCATAAAGTAAAACTGATTCGTCAGAGACTTCGGTTAACCAGCTTAGTTTTGCTTCGGTTTCAGCTGATGGGAAGATGCCCGGATCTTCTAAGACTTCTGGTAAGATAAATTCTTTCGCGGCTTCGTTCGGGCTAGCGTAATAAGTGTAGTTTGTAATTGCAGCACCTGCTTCAGCACTCAAGACATAGTTAATAAAGTGAGCGGCCGTACCTTTACGATCTGACGCGGCGGTGATGCACATGTTGTCAAGCCATTTCACAGCCCCTTCTTCTGGAACTGAGTAATACCAGTTGCCATCTTCAGCTTCATCGTCATAGGTTGCGTAATAAGCCTGGAATACACCACCACTCCAACCGTGGGTGATCACGACTTCGTCTGGGACCAAGAGTGAGGTTGAATAATCTTCACTATTGAATGTTTTCCAGTATGGTTTAGCGGCTAAGATCGCATCTTGGATTTGTTGCAATTCAGAAGGATCTTCGGTGTTTGGATCGAGGCCCAAGTAAAAAGCGGCCGCAGCTGGTAGCTCACGAGGGTCGTTTAAAACGTTGATGCCTTCCCCTTCATACTTTGCCAATTCTTCCGGATCGAAAATAGCCGCCCAACTGGTTGGTGGATTGGCTTCAAAATACTCGTTTCCAGCACGATAGCCGATACCGGTTGTTCCCCACTGATATGGAAGGCAATGAGCATTTCCTGGATCAAAAGGTGCGTCTAAAAATGCCGGATTCATATTGCTGATATTTGAAAAGCCATCCGCATCAATGGGCGCTAAAAGCTCCAAACCAATCATAATGCCAACCATGTAGTCAGATGGGACAATAACATCGTACCCTTCTGCGCCAGCTTCTAATTTAGCCAGCAAATCTTCATTCGAAGCATAGGTGTCATAAATAATCTTGACCCCAAATTCTGCTTCGTAATCAGCGATAACTTGTTCGTCGATATAATCGGCCCAGTTGTAAACACTGAGTTCTTCACTCAGTGCGTCATCTGCGGCCGGGACCACATTGCCGTCTCCATCACCTTCTGCGCCTGGCCCACCCGGACCACCACCAGGTCCGCCACCACAAGCGGCAAGAGCCAGGGCTGCAATTAATGCTGACAAAATCGAGAGTTTTTTGAACATTTTTCTTCTCCTTTGAATGAATGTTGTGAAATACAGCGATTTAGACTTTAAGGCCTAAATCGCTCATTTTGATAAGATAGCCCTGTTTACATTGGGAAGCATGAAATTTATGGGATCGTTGTCTATTTGTTTAACGTGGAGTTACCTAGCTTATGTTCTACGCTGAATAAGTAGCGAGACAATTACCAAGATCGTTGACCCTAAAAACATGAGCGTTGAGATCGCATTAACTTCTGGAGTAACTCCAAAACGTAATTTGGAAAAGATATAGACGGGCAATGTCGTTGAGCCTGGCCCAGCCATAAAGAACGTAATCACAAAATCATCTAGCGATAGGGTAAAAGCGAGAAGTGCGCCTGCGACGATACCAGGCAGTAATAGCGGTACCGTTACCCGCCTAAATGTTTCCCAAGGATTTGCCCCAAGATCGGCCGCTGCTTCTTCGAGAGAGCTATCCATATCTGACAGTCTGGCACGCACCACAATAGCGACAAACGCGATATTAAATGCAACATGTGCAATTAATACGGTGTACCGGCTGAGAGATACACCAACCATGACGAAAAACAAAAGAGTTGAGAGCGCCATGACGATATCAGGGATAATGATTGGTAGATAGAGGATCGCATCGTAAGTGATTTTGCCCCAAAACTTGAAGCGTTCCATAGCGATGGCGGTAAGTGTGCCAAACACCGTTGCGATAGCGGTTGACCAGATTGCAAGCCACATGCTAGTGCGAAACGCAGTGGCAACTTGAGGGTCACGAAAAACTTCTCCATACCATTTCAAAGTAAATCCGCCCCAAACACTAACTATCTGGCTATCATTAAACGAGTAGACAATCAGGATGACGATGGGTAAATAGAGGAAGATGAACATGCCAATGGCAAGCCAAGTTAAAGCACGTTCATTGAAGCTTTTGCGTAATTTGTTTCGGGTTTGAAGGGTTGTTGCTGTCATGACTACTTATTCACCTCCAGCCTCTGCGTCGTTTGCTACTCTGAAGTAGATCAAGATCGCCAAGAGCATAATCGCCATCATCAAAAAGCCAATGGCGGAGCCAAAGGGCCAATCTCGGGTTGTCATAAATTGTTGCTGTAGCAGGTTTCCAAGTAACGAGACTTTGCCACCTCCCAAAATGGTAGGAGTGACGTATGCGCCTAACGAAGGAACAAAGACGATGATGCCGGCCGCCACTAAGCCTGGGGCTGAAAGGGGTAACAGCACACGGGTAAATCGATAGAATCCGCTGGCTCCCAAATCAGATGCTGCTTCGAGCAACGACCAGTCTAGTTTTTCAAGGTTGCTATACAAGGGCAGCACGACAAATGGGAAATAACCATAGAAAAGACCAACAAAAACGGCCCCGGTGTTAAATAGTAAGGGGAGAGGATTTTCAGTCGCCGTGGCTAACCACGCAAAAAATCCACTACTACCTGCCAGAGCTACCGCTTGCTCGTGAATGGTCATCGTCCAGATGTTATTGATTATTCCTGTATCACGTAAAAGTAAAAGCCACGCATAGGTGCGAACGAGAAAGTTTGTCCAAAAGGGAATCATCACCAAGAAGACGAGGACGTTGCGCCATTTCTCTGGTTTGCGAGCCATCCAATAAGCAAATGGATAGCCTAATAGCAAGCAAAGAGCGGTGTTTCCTATGGCAAGTAGAAATGAGCGCCAGAAAATTTGTAGATAGATGAATTGCCCGCTGATTCGGCTAAAGAATCGGCCGTAGTCGTTGAACAAACCGATCCAGCCTTGAAAAGTTCTGAGGTCTGGGTAAATAACAGTTCCAAGTGGTCCACGTTCGCTCAAACTAATGAAGAAGACGATGAAAATCGGCAAAATGAAGAAAGAAACGAGCCAGAATGCAGCGGGGAAGTTAATCGACCATGCATTGTTTCGTGCAGCTAGCACCCAAATCATTCCAGCGAGCCCCACAACAGTAATTGCCCCTAAAAAATCTCTCGTGATAGCCCAATATCCGATTGATAGCGCGATGAAGAGGGCGCAGCGGCCAATGGTTAATTTTCGGCCGATCTCAAGTTCACGCAGCATCATCCCGCCTAAAACCAAGTCAATGGCTAAGCCGATGCCATACAAAAGGTAGGGAACAATGCTGGGAAAAAATTCAGCCAATGCAGATTCAAACTCAAAGGCATCCCAGCTCATACTGCCAAAAGTAATCCAGCGGATTAACAAAATTGCCCAAAGTCCTGCGTGGGCAAATAAAATCCACGAGGCTACGCGCAAAACCGGCTCTGGCCCAGCCATCATGAAATTGCCATTATCGCTCTGTTTTGTTTTTATTATTCCAGAAGCCATAGCATTTATCCTGCTAATATTTGCGCGTTTTTAGGTGCCCATTCAACCGCTACGCCATCCCCACGGTTAAATTGCAAGTCTTGACCACTTTCAAGGTTTTGTAATCGTGCGAAAATCAGATCGCCAGTTGTTAGTTCTATCTGATAGCGGGTGTCGGTTCCAATATAAATAGTTTCGAGTACGGTTCCAGATACAGAAGCTCGGCCTTTTTCAGCACCAGCTGATGCTATTGGGACAATGCTTATCTTTTCTGGCCGGATGGCAAGGACCGCTTGTTGCCCCGATGAAAGATCGGCCGAAGTTTCACCGATCAACTCTGTGCCTTTGGCGCTAATTGTTGTTGTGCTTCCAGTTGAAACCACCTGCCCCTCAATAAAGTTTGTCTCTCCGATGAAATCTGCCACAAAGCGATTCTTCGGATGCTCATAAATTTCGCGCGGGCTACCGACTTGCTCAACGATGCCGTCTTTCATGACAGCGATCCGGTCTGACATGGTGATCGCTTCTTCTTGGTCATGGGTCACATAGATAAATGTAATCCCTACTTCAGATTGGATCTGTTTAAGTTCGAGCTGCATGTCTTTGCGCAATTTAAGGTCAAGGGCTCCCAATGGCTCATCCAGCAAAAGCACTTTCGGCCGATTGACAAGCGCACGGGCGAGTGCAATACGCTGCTTTTGCCCACCAGACAGTTGGGACGGCCGACGTTCGCCATAGCTACCCATTTGTACAAGATCTAACGCTTCGGCTACACGCCGCGTAATATCATTTGCCGGGACTTTGGCCATTTCTAAGCCAAAAGCCACGTTTTTCGCCACAGTCATATGTGGAAAAAGCGCATAGCTTTGAAACACCGTATTGACCGGCCGACGGTAGGCCGGAACGCCAGCAACAGGTTGACCCATAATCGATATTCCACCCATCGTGGGTTGCTCAAAGCCTGCTACTAAACGGAGCGTCGTCGTTTTACCACAGCCACTTGGCCCTAGCATCGAGAAGAACTCCCCGTCAGTAATGCTTAGCGAAATATCGTCAACAGCGACAACTTCACCAAATTCCTTTGTTACGTTTTCTATGTTTACAGCTACAGACATATTTTTAGCGATCAGTGATTTAGAGCGATTGGATTGAAAGTGACCGATTAGCCTCTTCCCCCAATCACCTGTCACTTATTACTTGTTACTTCTAAATGATCAGCGACACTAACTTCTTCCAACTTATAAGTATGGAGAACCATCGTAGAAACGGTTTTTTGAACCCCCTCAACCTTTTGCAGATCATCACGAATGAAATCAGCCAGATGGTGTCTATCACGACAGCGGACCTCAACCATAAGGTCATATTCACCTGATACCATAAGCAGGTAACTGACTTCAGGAAATTCTTTGATTGTATTGGCTGCTGTTTCTAAATGAGGAGGGGCGACAGTCACTTGGATGATAGCGGGGGCTTCAAAACCAACTCGATGAGGGTCAACCATGCCGATAATGCGGATTAGCCCATCATCGATCAGGCGAGTGGCCCTTTTACGCACAGTTCCCTCGGTAACACCAAGTGATTTGGCAATTTCTGTATAGGACTTCCGGCCGTCTATCTGAAGATGTGAAAGGATTGAAAGATCAATTTTATCAAGCATTTTTTTACGAGCTTCGTGATTGGCGGGGATGATATTACGAAATTCGGAAAAGTCAACCAATTGGTGACTGAAAACGGAAAATTATGCTGTAGCGGCAACAAAAAAGGACGATCCATTTGGATCGTCCTTTTTGATAAAGCCTTGTTTGATCGATTTGCCTAATCTGAGCTGATTGGCTCTAAATATTGGCCACCGATCACTGCACGCGACTGAATTGGAGTCTGCCATGCGACTGAAAGGTGATCACCACCGCCACCTTCTTGGCTAAGGGCTTCGATGTAATACGCTTGTCCAGCTTCTAATCTGATCACAACTGATTGCTGTGAAGCATATCGGCCCCACTCACGGAAACCGGTCCATGATGGCGAATTTGCTACCAGCGTTTTACCGGCCGGATTGGAACTTGTGCTCAGCCATAATTCGGTCTGGTCATCACCTGCGACCCAGAAAATATAGTCACCAGTTACAGGAGCATAGACAAATCCTGAAATACGTTGGCCATATAAGTCACCGATGTTCTGGGGCGCTTCCATTGCTGTCAAAGTGCCCGATGAATCTGGTGATCCTGGATAATCAGGATCGTTGCGCAAAGTGCTGAGGGATGACCCCCAAGTTGTGTTCCAACGCTCCCAGCTGATTTCGCCCGTTGTTCCGACCGGAGCAAATGGCGTTGCAGTGGGTGGGATTGGCGTCGGCGTGGGTGGAACAGGTGTCGCTGTCGGAGGCAACGGTGTTGCCGTAGGGGGCACTGGCGTAGCGGTTGGTGGAATTGGGGTCGGAGTTGGGGGAGTTCCACCATTGTTTTCAACTGGTGACAAATAAGCACCAGCGACGATTTGTTGCGCCTGTCCTGGAATTTGCCATGCGACTGAAAGGTGATCACCGCCACCGCCTTCTTGGCCTAATGCTTCGATGTAATACGCTTGTCCAGCCTGTAAATAAATACCGGCCGATTGTTGCGAACCGAATCGATTCCACTGTCTAAACCCGGTCCAAGACGGAGAGTGCGCGATCAGACCTTTGCCTGCATTTAATGTGCTATCACTTAACCATAATTCAGCTTGATCATCACCTGCAACCCAGAATATATAAGTACCTGTAACAGGTGGATACAGATATCCTGAGATTTTCTGCCCGTAAACATCATCGATATTTGGAACCGCTTCTAAATTGCTCAAGTAACCGGTTTCATCTGGCGACGATGGATAGTCTGGGTCGTTTCTGAGTGTATTCACAGATGTTCCCCATGTGGTATCCCATTTTTCCCACAAGATTTGGCCGGTTGGATACAGTTGATTGACCGGAGTTGCTGTTGGTAGCGGTGCAATCTCTGTTGGCGTTGGTGTAAATGTTGGGGGTACAACAACGGCCGTTGGTGTCGCGGTTGGTGGGATCGGAGTCGCAGTTGGCGGCACTAGAGTCGCCGTAGGGGTCGGTGGGATCGATGTTGCAGTTGGTGGTAATTGAGTCGCTGTAGCGGTCGGTTGGATCGGTGTCGCGGTTGGCGGTAGTTGAGTCGCTGTAGCGGTTGGTGGGATCGGAGTCGCAGTTAGCGGCAATTGAGTCGCCGTAGCGGTCGGTGGAATTGGTGTTGTAGTTGGCGGTAATTGAGTCGCCGTAGCGGTTGGTGGTAGTTGAGTCGCCGTAGCTGTTGGCGGCAATTGAGTCGCCGTAGCTGTTGGTGGTAAAGGCGTTGGCGTTGGTTGACTAACCAATGCATTAAGCGACAAGTAAGAGCCATCGATAACTTGCATCACCTGTCCTGGAATTTGCCATGCAACTGAAAGATGGTCGCCACCACCACCTTCCTGGCCTAGTGCTTCGATGTAATAAGAATGGCCAGCTTGTAAATTAATAACGGCCGATTGTTGTTGAGCGTAACGGCCCCATTCTCTAAAGCCGGTCCAAGACGGCGAATTAGCGATTAAAACCTTGCTATTTGGATCTGAACTATCACTCAGCCATAGCTCAGTGAAATCATCACCTGCAATCCAGAATGTATAGTCACCAGTTACCGTTGGATTTAGATATCCGGAGATCCGTTGCCCAAAAATATCACCATTATTTTGTGCTGCCTCAAGAGAGGTTAAAACACCAACTTCATCAGGTGCATTTGGAAACTCTGGGTCATTTTTCAACGTGTCTATAGATGATGGCCATGTGGTATTCCATTTTTCCCATGCTATTTCGCCTGTACCATTAGTGGTGGGTGGCTCTGATGTTGCTGTTGGCGCAGAAGGTGTCGCAGTTGGTGGGATTGGATTTGATCCAGCTTCGACACCAGTTACAAAAGCTTCTGCCCATAAAGTGATTAGTTCCGCTTCACCAAGAGCTGTGTGGTGAGTACCATCTGAACCGATCCATGAGGCACCGGCCGTATCGATATTACGTCGGAAGCTCGTGTAAAGGTCAGGACCTGGGATGAGGCCATATGCGGCCGCAATTGTATCGATGTCCCCTAACAGCTTCTTCTTTGCTGCCAAGTCACCATAGCCGCCTCGACTTTCAACAGTATCTGGAATTCGTGCAATGATAGGAATTTGACCATTGCTGATCATTGTTTGAATAAGAGAATCTAGCCGTTCGTCATATTGCGAAACATTTGAGTTAGGAAGTTGTAATCCTGCAGCTTTGTCATTGCTGTCATTGGTTCCAACACTGATCCCCCAGAACCGACTGTTTGTCTGCATTTGGTCTAAGTTAAACGCATCAAAAATATCTGAATCATCGCTGCTATCTGTTAATCCGACTGAATTTTGGCCAGATAAGCCAAGGGCTGAAAAGATAATGTCACTATTGGAGGCACGTAAAGCTTTAGCGGCTTCAGCCCAGCCAGATGCATTGATTGCATCAAAGGCATTGGCTGTAAGCGAGTCTCCATAAAGAGTAAAGGAATCGGGCTGATTCGCACTGCCTACAGGCTGATAAACCCGCACTTCACGAATTTGGAAGTCATTTCCAGACTCGGAAGACTTGTTCCAACTTCCATTTGTAACCATCATGCGCAACCAGCTGTAGCCGCCATTTGGCACAGTCACACGGTGGAGACGTGTTGCCCGATTGTTATCTTTAATAGATTCGACTGTGACCCATGAGCCATCTTGTCCATTGGTTGAGTCGGCCGAAACTTGGATTTTATAGTCTTCAGGCAAACTGTTGACCAATCCAGTGTTGGGATACCAAATGCTGTTGGTGAAAAATTGGAACCAAAGATCACCTGTTAAGTTTGTTTGAAGATCAAAAGCAAGGATGCTTGATTTTCCTAAAGAACTATCAGCACTAAAGGTTGCATCACCAACATTGGTCACCCCTTGATAACCGCAAGTATAGTTGGTTAAAAAATTGTCGGCCGGAAGTGCGTTGTTGTTGGGTTGGCTAAAACAAACCTCTGATTCAAGTCCGTAAAGGTGTGACTGTTTGCCTTTGGCGATATTGATAAATGAATCTGGTTCTTCTTGAAACTGGCTGTTGATTGTGTAAATAGTAAAGGGATGTTGAACTGAATCCCCGTTGCTCGTGGTCAGCGTTAAATTTCCGCTACCATCCGTTACTTGGGGAACGATCAATTCTACATAGCCATCTTCCCATACTGAGATGGTCGCTGCTTGGCCCAGTACTGTGACATTTCCTTGGGTGCTCCCAAATCTTTCACCAAATACTGCTACGGTATAGCCGGCTACCCCGCTCATATTTCCAATTTCAATACTTGGTCCATTTGGATTGATTGTTGGTTGTGGGGTGGGTGTATTTCCACCGCCCGAATTGCCGCCATCTCCATCTTCGATTGAGGTAAGGGTGACGGTCGAATGATCGCGAATGAGAATGTAGCTATAAACCTGATCAGATGGGGCTACCCAGACCTCATCGGTTCCTGCTGGCCCGTAATTGTTGTAGAGATAGTCGAGAACAGGTCCGTATCTGCCTTCATTTCCGCCGTGCCCACCGGTGTTGTACCAAATATGGCGGTCACTGTTTGAATGTGTTGAAGCCCAGTCGAAAACGGCGTAAATGTCGGCCGGATTGCCATAATCGATGCGGAAGTCGCGGCCGATTTGTTGATTGCGGTCAAACGCAACACCTGTTTGACCATCAGTTGAAAAATCAGTTTGCCCACTGTCAGTTATGGTTAAGTAGCTATTGCCGCTCTCATTAAATTGAACATTTGTGATTCCATTAGCGCGCATCGTTTGGATAACCGGGTGATAATCGCTAACAAAACAGGGAGCTGCAAACCCAATTGCTTGGTACGCTGGCCGTGAAGAGCTGGCTGCGACTTGATCGAGACGGTTGAAAACCTGTTGTACGGCCGCTTGATTGTGATCGGCACAGCTATTATTCCAGCCGTGGGCACCAATTGACCAGCCATCTGCCATCCAACGATGAACGGCCGGAACATCAGCGATCCAACCTTCATCACGAGTATCGTTAAGTGTGTCACCAATGAGATACATCGTTCCTTGCCAGTCTTTGGCTTTGAAAAGCTCCATTGAAGCAAAGAGAAACACATTGTCATCAAATCCGTGTGACCAGGCCCAGCTCTTGTCATCTCGTAAAGCTGCTTTTTCTACTGCGCCGAAGGTTGCTCCTTGTGTGGCTCCTGTGACAGTAATTGAAACATTTGCTTGATTTGTTGTGAATTGAACAATTCCAGCAGTTGAATCATAGACGGATGGAATCGAATTTCCAGCAGCTGAAACATTGACAGAAGTGACACTTCCCACATCTACTTTTAGTGTCAGCTCTTCAAACGTGAGCGCAGGGGCCCCACTTCGGTCGATTGCGTAATTGAGTGTGTAGGTTGTATCTTGCGCTGCTGCATCTGAGGTTAAAAATGCTCCCGAAAAGATCAAAATCATCACGAGCACTGGCACGACAACGGCCAAATATTGCACTAAAAAATGCTTGTGGAGTAATCCATTAGTAGAGTTAGTATTGTTCATGAATCGCCTGTATAGGTAAATGGGCAACATTAAACAGTCGCTTGAGTGTTTAAGCGTGCCAAAAATAGTTGGTCTCTCTTTGAACTGGTGACTCAGTAGGCTGCACTTGAGATAGTAATATCCCTACAGCCAAACAAGCTGGCTTAAATAAACTGACTTGTTTGATTATTTAAAGACTTATCTAAAATAGTTAGTTCGGACTCGTCTTTGGTTAAGAAAAAGTTCTAAAAGATTATTAACTCAAATGTAAAGCACGATACTTTCAGCTTTTGTTACTTCACGCTATTTTCACGACGAGAAATAGATAAACTTTGTCGCTGAAATACTATAAAAATTATTGGCTATAAATTTGAATGAAAACTAACGAGGATATAAATAAAATGCAGGCTGAACTAGTAATACGGAATGGGGCGATTCATACGATTGACGGGGAAAATGCTTTAGCATCAGCATTAGCAATCTACAAGAACAAAATTGTATATGTTGGAGACGAGGTCGGTGTTGAGCCTTATTTGACACGAGGTGCTAAGGTGATTGATGCAGGTGGCAATACCGTTATGCCCGGATTTATCGACTCTCATTTCCATTTGCTATGGGGGTCGCAATCATTGGCATCTGCTCAGCTTTATGACTGCCGAGATATTCCATCTCTGAAGCAAGTGTTGCTGGATTGGGCTGATGCTCACCCTGACTCAGAATGGGTGTTGGGTAATGGATTATCCTATGCGGTCCCATCGGCCGATGTTGATTTAAACCGGCAGCATTTAGATTCCATCATCGCTGATAGGCCGATGTTACTGTATTCATTTGATGTCCATACCGTTTGGCTTAATACGGCCGGGCTCGAGCGCGTTGGTTTACTCAACGGTCATCCGCCACTGCCAGGTGATGCCAATGTGGTTATTGGGGAGGACGGTTTGGCGACCGGAGCTTTAATCGAACCGGCCGCTTATAACTTGGCAGTTGAGAAACTACCTGAATCTACACAAGAGCAGTTGCTAGATATTCTGCGCAATGGGTTGAGAGTCATCGCCGAAAATGGAATTACAACCATCCATGATATGGCCAGCAATATGGCTGAAATGAGTGCGTATGGAAAGCTAGAAGATGCTGGGGAATTGACAGTACGCATCTATTCAAATCAGCTGATCGAACCTGAGCTCAGTGTGGCCGACATCGAGCGCATGGCTGTTCCTTTGCGAGAAAAGTTTCAAAGTGACTATTTGCGTGCTGGATTCCTAAAATTTTTTATGGATGGCGTTTACGAATCATTTTCGGCCGTGTCGTTGAACGGTTATCCGGATCAACCTGATAATCATGGGGAGCCGATTTTCTCGGCCGAAAAGTTTGCAGCAATGGTGACTGAAGGAGATCGTTTAGGATTCCAAATTGCGGTTCATGCCTGTGGTGATGGGGCTGTGTGCCGTGTTTTAGATGGATATGAGTCGGCCATTGGCCAAAACGGACGGCGTGATAGCCGCCATCGCGTTGAGCATATTGAGCTCATTAGCGACTCTGATATCCCACGTTTTGCTAAGTTGGGCGTGGTGGCTTCGATGCAGCCGCTACATTCCCCATTAAAGGAAAGCGATGATGATTTGTGGCCCACCCGAGTAGCGGAAGAAGAATGGGATCGGGCTTTTGCTTGGCGGTCTTTGCGTGATGCCGATGCTCATATCGCTTTTGGCTCAGACTGGCCTGTGGTGACGTTAAATCCGATCTTGGGACTGCATGCGGCCGTGAATCGTCAGTCATGGAAGCCGGGTCATAACAGCCATAATCAAACGCTAACTGAAACGATTGCAAGCTATACCAAAGATGCGGCTTGGACAGAATTTATGGAGGAGAAAAAAGGTCAGATTAAGGTTGGTATGCTGGCCGACATCGTGATTTTGTCGCAGAATCTGTTTGAAATTCCGGCCGAAGACATTCGTAATACGAAACCGATTATGACGATTATGGACGGCCAGATTGTGTTTGAAAAATAGTTGATTGATGTTGAACTAAAAAATTAGTCTCACAATCAATCTATACCTTAATTACCTATTTATTTGGAGAAATTATGTCCGCTTATCTTATTGCTCGAATTAACGTAACAAATATGGAACAGTACAAAGAATATATGAAGCTATCTCCAGTGGCGATTGCCAACCATGGAGGTAAATTTATTGCACGTGGGGGCGGCCTAGTCACACTAGAGGGGCCAGAGGAGACCAACCGCGTTGTCATCGTTGAGTTCCCCAGCTCTGAAGCCGCTCAGACTTTTTATAGTTCTGATGAATATCAGGCAGCGATTAAGAAACGGGAAGGGGCGGCCGATGGACAGTTTATTATTGTTGATGGCGTCGATTAGAGCTTATTTGTTTAGTCAAGATTGATGCAAGATTGGACACCGCTGCCGTTAGGACCGAGCTTAGCGGCATTGACGGTCTGGGCGAAATTATCGAGTTCGTTGGTTTGATACCATGCTTGCAGCTGAGTTAATTGCCAATCGAGATGATCATCGGCTGTAAAGCACTGGACTCCTGGGAGTAAATCGTAAGGCATTGCTGAGCGTAAAAACCCTAGCCGAATGTAGTCACCGTTAAAGCGCGAGCCGAATTCATGAGCAGAATGGGCCAACGCATGATTTAGGGTTAAATCGAGAAGCTCTTCATCTGCATAATCAAGCATGAATAGTTCTGCCACAAACCGATCAAAGAATGAGTTTGGCATTGTCGTAATTCTAAGCATTTGATCGGCCGAAAGATTTTCGGTCATTTCTGATTGGGTTAGATAGAGGGCTGTGTAAATTGAGGGGTGCCTACGATAAATATCTGAGGGTTGGATGGCTTCTAGTATTGTTCTAGATTCCTCTTGTTGACCATTTGCCAGTAGCTCCCAAGCTTGTTTCATATCAGCCTTTTCAAAGTAAAAACAGCTAGTGCTAATGCAGTCTGATTCAAAAATGGTTTTAGCTTGGTCTTCCCAGATTGGGGCTTGATGCCACGTGTCTTGAAGTAGAAATAATTGCTGGTAGGTTTCTTGAGCCTGCTTTTTTTGATCTATTTCTTCGTAAAAGAGAGCAAGGTTAAGCAGAATATATGGCTGCTCTGAAGCGATCTTGGCCGTATTTAAGAAAGATTGCTCAGCTGCTTGAATATCTCCACTCTGATGCTGGATTAAAGCTAAGTGAAGGTAATTAATGGGCCAAGAAGGTTCTTGCTTAATAAGTTGTTGGTAATAGTCGGCCGCTATTTTTAAATCTTCTGGGCTGGCTTCAACCCTAGCATGGGCGTAAGCAGCGGCCGTCATAATTCCTGTATCTGGAAGTATGCTTTTTTCATGGGCCTGATCGAAAAAGTCGGCAGCTTCACGCCATGCGCCCACCTCAGCTTGCTCTAGGCCGAGTTCGTACTGCTGTTGAATTCCAAAACTGTGCCAAAGTCCGACACCAAGGAGTATGTATAAGCCGGGCCAAAATAATAAGG
>JBGCDP010000021.1:0-3657 GCA_045105475.1 Anaerolineae bacterium | reverse complement strand
AAAATTTCAATGTTTCCAACAGTTCAGGAATCGTATGCACCCGCACAATGCCGTACCGCTCAAAGAACGCCCCGTACATCTCGTCAGAGCCAGCCAGCGAGCTGGTGTGACTTTGAGCGATGGCCGACCCCACTTCCGATGCACCGGTTTTCAAGATTAC
The DNA here is from genome assembly GCA_045105475.1 of Anaerolineae bacterium. Taxonomy (GTDB): domain Bacteria; phylum Chloroflexota; class Anaerolineae; order Promineifilales; family Promineifilaceae; genus WTJY01. Next base: position 3,497 of record JBGCDP010000021.1, on the reverse strand, counting down.
AATCGGCACTTTTTTCACTAATGCCTTCACGGCCGCACGCGAGAAAGCACCGATATCATCGACCCCTTCCATATGTAGCCCAATTGCGTTCACCCGTTCATCATCGAGTAGCGCATCCACATATTCAGGTGTTGTCACCCCCGCCTGATTCCCCGACGCAATCAGGTAAGCGAGCGGCAAATTGCGCTGCTGCATCGACATCGAGATCGAAATATTCCCCGATTGGGTGATGATCGCGACCCCTTTTTCGATCCGTTTTCCCCCCTGTTCATCGGGCCACAGCGTAACCCCATCTAAATAATTGAGGACCCCGTAACAGTTGGGGCCGACAATCGCCATCTCCCCCATTGCGTCGAGCAGTTCTTGATGGAGAGCCAGCCCGACCGGCTCCCCCGTTTCGGCGAATCCGGCCGCAAAGCAGATGGCACCCCCCGCCCCCATCTCGTTCAGTTCCGCCACCACCTTGGGGGTCAGCTCACGCTTTACGCCGATAAAAGCGGCATCTGGGGCGGCCGGGAGCGACCCGACGTCTGGGAAGCAGCGTCTGCCCCCCATCGTCTCTTTTTTTGGGTTGACGGGCCAAATCTCACCCGTATAGCCGATTTTGTCACACTGTTCGATAACGCTAGCAGCCCACGAGCCGCCGATGACTGCGATTGTTTTCGGCCGCAACAGCCGATGAATAGATTGTAGCGGGGTTGTCATAGACTAATTTCTAGTCAAGCTTTTCTAAATCTGCTAAATCCTGATGCCTACCGGTTGCCCGTTTGTTCTCTTTCAAATTTTCTAAATCAATAAATGCAACTTCTGTATTATCAATTTCTAAAATCTGTTTTTTGGGAAAACATTGGTCAAACTGCAAACCATTAGCAGTTGTTAAAAGATCGATCCTATTTGGTGGATATCCCAATTGGATAGTCACATCAGGCTGTGAAAAATCATCCGCAGATAAACCGATAGATTCAAATCCGAAATCGGCTAAGGCTTGAACAACTTTTTCAGCATTATCAGAGTCAGGATTTATCCAAACATCTAAATCTTTGGTGTAACGAGGATGACCATGAAAAGCCACCGCATACCCACCAATGATCAGATATTGAACCTGATTATCGTTTAATGATTTTACAAACTCGATGAAATCCGGGGTTAGTACCATATTTCCACGCAATAACTTCTGCACGAATTGCTTCTAAAGCAGCAAGGCGTTCCAAAGGGGATTTGGTTTGCCAGTAAGCAAAATCTGAAGGCTCTTCACCCAACTTGTATTTGGTCATTACTCGAACGACTTTTTGTTGATTGGGAGATTCTTTTAACATACTGGTCATTATACCATACCCGTTTTTTAAAGTATGAAGTCAGATTTTCTTACCACTTCATACTTACCACTTCATACTTACCACTTCATACTTACCACTTCACACTTGTCACTATTTTAGGCCCCATGCGGCCGGAGCAACGACCTTGAAATAATATGCCGCTGAATCTCACTCGTTCCGTCCCAGATCCGTTCAACCCGAGCATCACGCCAGAACCAGACAATCGGGTTCTCTTCGGCAAGACCCATACCACCGAAAATTTGCACCGCTTCGTCAGTCACCATCGCCAACATCTCAGAAGCATAAAGCTTCGCCATCGCGTAATCTTCGTCTTTTGCCGTGCCCAGATCAGTTTTGTACGCCGCCTCATACGTCAGCCATTCGGCCGCCCGAATCTGCGTCGCCATGTCAGCTAGCTTAAAACTAACCCCCTGGTTCTTCCCAATCGGTTTGCCAAACTGCACCCGGGTCGCCGCCCATTCAGTCGCCATCTCCAACGCACGTTGCGCCCGGCCGATGCAGAACGCCGCCACCGTCAAACGAGATGATCCAAGCCAAACACCGGCCACGTCAAACCCTTTGTGCTCCTCGCCTAGAATATTGCCAACCGGTATACGGGCATTGTCAAAATCGATGATGCTGTTGTTATACCCTTTGTGTGAAACGATGTCATACCCAGCCTGAACCGTCACCCCCGGCGTATCAAAATCGACTAGAAACGAAGTAATCTTTTTGCGAATGCCCCGTGGCGTTTCGATCTCGCCACTGGCCGCAAACAGGATGCAGTAGTCAGCCACGTCGGCATGGCTAATAAAGTGCTTTGATCCCTTTAAGATGTAGTGGTCCCCGTCACGCGTCGCCGTACATTCCATCCCACGCACGTCAGATCCAGCATTCGGTTCGCTCATCGCCAAACAGTCATGCCGTTTCCCTTTTATCGTCGGAATCAACCATTTTTCGATCTGATCCCCCTTGCAGGCACGCAGAATGTTCGACGGCCGACAGACAAAATGTTGCAACGCAAAGCTGGTTCTTCCCAACTCCCGTTCCATCAGTGTCAGCGAAACCGCATCCAAGTCAGCACCACCGTACTCTTCCGGCATGTTGGCTGCGTACAGTCCATACTGGATCGATTTGTCGATGATTTGCTGAGCCAATTCCGGCCGGACACTGTTCGTCTTTTCAACTTCTTCTTCGTGCTGCATCAGTTCGTTATCGACGAACGCGCGGACGGTGTCCACAATCATTTGTTGTTCTGAATTTAATTCTAGTTTCATTTCTTTAGCTCTCAGTTTACAATTTTCAGCTATCAGTTTTTTACGCCCGCATTGTTTCGGTGTGGCCGTCTATGCAGATCGCTTGGCCTGAAATGTTTTTCCCCAGCGGTGAACACAAATACAAAATCTGACTGGCGATTTCTTCCGGATCAATAAAGGTTTTCATCGAAACTTGATTAGTGAAACCGGCCCGCACCTCTTCTTCAGTCCGGCCGGTTGATTCCATTTCAAGCCCGATCACATACTCCATCCGCTTGTTGTTCAACGATCCGGGGCAGATCACGTTAGCCTGCACATTAAACTCTCCCAACTCCATCGCCATCGTTTTGGTCAAGCCGACTATCGCCCATTTTGAAGCGCAGTACGGGGCGCGATAGGGAAATCCCCACAGCCCGGCCGTGCTGGCGATGTTCACAATCGAGCCACTTTTCTGTTTTTTGAGATGGGGGATCACACGACGTGAGGTCAAGAACATCCCGGTCAGATTCACATCAAGCGTCTGTTTCCAGCCAGCTTCATCCAAGTCTTCTAGATTGCCACCTGGTCCAGCGATACCAGCGTTGTTTACCAACACATCGACCCCGCCCATGCTACCGATCGCTTCAACCATAAACGTATCAACTTGGTCAGCTTGGCTCACGTCGGTCGTCCAGCTCTTTAAAGATGGTGTAGTACGTGTTGCGTCATCCAGCAATTTTTGAGAGATATCGCAAATGCATACCTCCGCGCCGTTTTCAGCAAAGGTCTTGGCAATCACATTACCTAAACCTGAACCGCCAGCAGTTACGATCACTTTCAAACCTGCAACATTGATTTTCATAAGTACAGTTTGGTAGTTTGTGAGTCAGGGTGAATTCAACCCACAAACAAACCATCCACCTAACCAACAAATCTACTTCTTCGC
>JBGCDP010000020.1:0-16260 GCA_045105475.1 Anaerolineae bacterium | reverse complement strand
ATTAAACTATGAGTGACGCAAATTATTCAGGAAATGGTAGCAACCAAGTGATGCTAATGGGGATTGTTTATTTAATGCTATACCGTCTGTCGATTATTGCGACAGGTGCATTAAGTATTTATTTGGGCTATCGCCTGTTTTTAAGCGGTTTGTTTCCCTATGCGGTTGAGGGAAGTTCGTTTAATGCTGAGATTTTAGGCAATACATTTTCACTGCAAAATGCAGCACCTGGGATCTTTTTTGCACTGTTTGGGGTGATTGTGATCGTCATTATGATTGTGCGCAGTCCGCCAGAAGTCGGTATTACCACCAGTGGCAAGAAAGTTGATGCAGAAACGGGTGAGGTTACTGAATTTCAGGCACGCGGCTTTGTCGAAACGGCCGAGGTTGACGATGAGCTGATGCCCATCGATGATGAGGATTAGCTTGATTTAACCCCATTGATTGGTTTCAGAGTAACTTGTAAAGCCCCTTGAGATTGTCAAAATCTCAAGGGGCTTTTTATTTCTGAGACGCTTTGAGACGTTCGTGAGACGTTCCCAAATTATCTTTTAATCAACAACGGCCGGGGCAAAGTGGCCCGGCTAAAAAGATTAAAGGAAATGGAAACTCTCATGAATATTAAAGGCATCACATCACTCGTACTCTTCTCAATTTTGGCAAGCACCCTCGGCTTTTTTACTCGTATGGTTGAAGGCATCGACCTCATGACTATCACCTTTTTCAGAGCACTACTCGCTGCTGTGTTTATCTTCGGATTTGCGGCCGTGACTAAATCTTTAAAAGATTTGATTCCCTCAAATATGCCGATGCTCTTGGTTAGCGGCATCTGCCAATGTGGCTCAATGGTCTTATTCATCGCCGCCATCTTGTACACATCGATGGCAAATGCTTTTTTCCTTCATCAGGTTGCTCCCATCTGTGCGATCTTATTCTCACGCATTTTCTTGGGTGAAAAAATCTCTCGCTCAACTTTAGTTGGCATCACTATTTCATGTATCGGTATTTTATTCGTGATTGACCTGTCATCTATCGAATTTGGTAGCCAAACGATTTTAGGCGACATGTTGGCTCTTGGCTCTGGGGTGACTTTTGCTGGATCAATGATCGCCGCAAAACTAGTAACCGACACCAACTCAAGCACCGGCATTACATTTTGGCAGATGGTGATCACCACCGTTGCATTGATTCCCTTTATTCAAATGCCAGCTCCGGCCGTTCTTGTAGATGCAGCTTTCCCATTGATCGGACTTGGCTGTTTCGCTAGTGGAGCCGCTTATCTCTTCTTCATGTACGGTGTGGCACATTTAGATGGACAAACGGTCATGATCATCCCAAACATCGGTTTGATGTTGCCTGCCTTTGCCGCATGGTTTTTCTTAGGTGAAACATTGTCAACCATTAGTTTAATCGGCTGTGGCTTAATCTTGATCGGGATTATCGCTAGCCAGGTTAAGTTCCCGGCACAAGACGCTTTAATCGAAACTGGATCAATTCCAGCTGGACTTTCACAAGCCGCCTAATCGAATTTAATTCTTTTCTTCCATTCCTTTCTTTCCTCGTGGGAAGAGCTTAATGCAAAGGCACTGTATCACGCGATGCAGTGCCTTTTTTCGTTTGTTGGCTCTGGAAACGATATGGAAACGGCCGCTTCATATACTAAATCTAATTCAACTGAACGCCGACTCACAACAGCAATTGCATGCTAAGGCGGTCTAAAAAATTGTGTCTACCACAATTTTTTAGACCGCTCAAACGGGACAAATCGGTGGAGTGTTGGACGAAGAGCAAAGGGTCGCTCAAAGAAAAAAAACGTAGAAAAAGTCAATAGTTAAAGGAGAAAATAGTATGAACGAAAAAAGCAGTAATTTTTGGGTAGCACTTCGAATTTTAATGGGATTTATCTTCCTATATGCAGCTTTAAATAGCTTGTTTGGATTTACAGGCGAAGGGCCAGGATGGTTGTTTGGTGGAGGATCTCCAACATTTGGATACCTTAACTTTGCAACACGCGGACCTTTGTCTGGGCTGTTTAAAGCGATGGCGGGTAATCCAATTGTAGATGTGCTGCATGTTGGTGGACAGCTACTCATTGGTATCTCATTGGTGTTGGGTATTGGGTTACGGATCGCCGGTTTTGCAGGGGCATTGCAAATGTTCTTGATCTTTTTATCAGCATTTCCGCCAGAGCATAATCCGATAATCGACGAACATATCGTGTATTCAGTTATTCTAATCGGCATTGCTATGATCCGGCCGGGTGAAACCCTCGGACTAGGCAAGATGTGGTCTGAAGTCGAACTAGTTAAAAATTATCCGATTTTAGAATAACTTAAAGGTGAATCGCCAAAGTCAGAGCTAAGTTCTCCTTTTGTCATGAACTTAGTTTTGATTTAAGAGGGCGACCCACCTACTGCCAAACGTAAGTTTCGGCACCGGCCGATGTTGCACACCATGCAGCATCGGTCTTTTTTGTTTCTAAAAATCGATCATATGGTAAACTGGTAGCCGAGCCTTTTTTATACAAATCAACGACTTTTGGTTATGAATTTATATCTTTCTTCCAGCTCTAAACAGGTTGAAAATAAACCTTCAGCTTTTCGTAAGCTCTTCTTTTTCTTTATGCTTGTACCTGCTTTGTTAGCGACAGGATGTTTGGGCCTTTTGGGATCAGGCGCTGAACCTACGCCAGCTCCTGTTTTAGGAACAGTTTCTGAACTGCCACTTGCAGGGAATGCATTGTTGACTTGTAACCAAACCTGTGCGGATCAGGCTCAGTGTGGCACGGCCGAAAATTTGGGGGCAGTTGTGCTTCTCAATTCATTTGAGCCTTCATTAGACGCACATTCATTGATCGTTGGAACAAATTTTCCGGTCGAAATTCGAGAGCATCGAGATGTAGAAGTGCGCCGTAACAGTGTTGAGCAATCACAATTTATGCGCTTCTATAAAGTATCTGTGCGGGATGCAAATTCTGACCGAGGCGACGCATGGGTCGCTGGCTGGTGTATCCAGCAATAGTGGTTATAGACAGTTTCTGATCTAAAATTGCTTTTTGACCTGCCTAAATAGTGAATTTGATATGAAATGGCCAACATTAAAAAGCCTGCAACTTGAAGTGAAAGAGCGGTAAATAATCTGAATAAATTTTAATTTTAAGTTGTACTATTAACTAGATTACAGTGCCTGAGCATCCTCGGCACAGTCACCAATGGAAATGGTTTAGCAGCATCACCCTATTACGATCTACTGTTACAGATACAGAATAGTAAAAGTCAGGTCGGTAGCATTCGCATTTTGTATCAACCCTGCTCAACTGTTTTCCAAGGAATAGTATGATGCGGATTCAAGATGATGAACCAGAGTATCGCAGGGAGAGGAGTTGGTTTGGTCTATTTTTGCTGCGGGCAATATGGATGGTTTTCCTTGCAGTCATCTCTTGGTATGTGGCCCAGTGGCTACTGTTTGAAAGTGAGCTACTAACTATTGAAACACTTTATCGAGGTGGATTCCCTCGCACTCTCCCTGAAGAGGTTATTGCTTACATTGTGACTGCGACGGTTTTTCTGCTTATCAATATTTTTATTATGATCGGTTATTTCCTTGCACAGCCTTCCGGCCGTCGTCGAGCCGACCGCCCCACGACCTACAGCCGTAAACCTGATTATTACCGCTAATCTTGAGCCTATGCATGAGCCTGTTCTACCTCGAGAATCACATTAAACTTATGCGTTCTACTAATTTTGCCTGCTGTTAGATAGCGTACCTGCTAAAATAGTGGCATGGTGAATAACGAAGAATTAGGCGCAACTACCGTAGACTCAAAAGAGTGGCCGGTTAAAATTGTCCGTAGCCGCAAACGCCGCAAAACGGTCAATGCAAAAGTTGAAGATGGGGTTTTGGTTGTTCAGGCTCCTGCCAGAATCACCGATAGAGAGCTCGTGCCTATTATCGCTAAATTACGCAAAAGGCTTGAAGCCAAGCTGATTGTGACTCCACAAACCGATGCAGAGCTTCAAAAAAGAGCCCAGCAGTTGAATAGGAAGTATTTTGACGGCCGATTATCGTGGGAAGAGATTAAGTATGTCACCAACCAAAATAAGCGATATGGCAGTTGTTCCCCCGCCAGCAAAAAGATTCGTCTCAATCATCGGTTAGCAAAAATGCCTCAATTTGTACGCGACTACGTCATTGTGCATGAGCTGGCTCATTTAGAGCAGGCAAATCATGGGCCAAAATTTTGGGAGCTGGTTTATAAATTCCCTTTAACCGAACGGGCTCGTGGTTACTTAATGGCGGTTGATCTTGAGGAAATTGAGTAATTAATTAGCGTCTACCTGCTCGTCCCTCTCACGTAACCGAATACAAATCTGTTGAATAAAGCTGACTTTTGCTGAATCAGAGAGGCGTGCATACTCAGGCATGATATCCATTTTCTGGTATATCTGAGTTAAAACTTGATTGGCCACCAAAATTTGGACGTTGTTTTTATCTAAGGTCGGCCGACGGTTGAGAAAGTCTTCAGCTAGCTCATGTAGGTCGGCTGGAATCAGTTCAATCGGCATATCAGCCACCCGCTCAGAAACTGTGATGCCTGCTAAATGAGTCCGTTTTTTCCGTTTGATTTCATTGAGCGAAATCTCAGTTTGATCGTAAATGACAAGGGTTCCGGCCGCCAAATCCCCCAAACGCCTAGCTTGGGCATTCAAAAACATCACCACAAATCCAGCCGCATACCATGCAGGTAGCGTATCAACGACCCGCATTAAATTTCGGATAATCGCTTCGGATGCAGAGATTGGCAACCCATTGAGCTTCACTGTCCGAATACCCATTTTGCGTTTGCCTGGAGTTTGACCGTTCCAGCTTATTTCAAAAAAGATGTAGTAGCCCCATCCGATAATAAAGAACACCAGTAGCCCAATGGATGCGATGATAATTCCAGTTTCATCTGAAAGATCGGCCGCGAAGAAAAGCCCTGCTCCCACCATGCTAATAAGGACTCGAACGCCGGTTAGCCATAGCACATCGATTAAAGTCGCCATGAAACGAGTCCCGATCCCTGCGATTTCAAAGTCGACCCGTACGTTTTCGGGTGTATCAATTGTAAGTTTGTCGTCAAGCATATTAAGTTTACGGTAGTTTTTAAGGGTGAAAATAGTCGGAAATGCGTTTTATGTCTCAGCTTGTTTTCCGGCCGCCCAGCAAGAGCCAAGCATACATGAAAGCGCCTGAGATGAGGCCAACTGCTACTTTTACCCCAAACGGTATAAATTCATTTGGGGAAATAAACCCCTCGATCAGCGCTGCAATTAGCAGCAACGGCACAGATGCAACAACCAGTTTGATCGCATCTTGTGCGGCAAGGCGTAAGGCATCACCACGACTAATTAAGCCTGGCTGGAGAATGGACCAACCTAGCATCAGTCCGGCACCACCCGCCATAACAATCACCGAAAGCTCGACGACACCGTGCCCCACCACAAATTCAGTTAATCCCCAGCCGATGCCATAGTGAAACGTTAAGCCTAACAATCCGCCCAGCATAAGGCCGTTGACAATCATGACAAAAATGGTCAAGAGTCCGGCTAAAATGCCACCTGCAAAAGCCAAAAAGGTAACCCGAATATTGTTTGTTGCGATAATCGCTGAAAAAAACGGCCGCCTGTCTTCCGAAATCTCAGTCCATAACAGCCCTTCCTCAATTTGTGGGATGAGCTGTTGCGCACCGGGCGGTAACAAAAAACGGGCTAAATCAGGATCGATCCAAGTGAGCACACCGGCCAAAATAGCAGGGGCAAAAAATAGAAATAAGGCAATGAAAAAATAGGGCAAACTGGTCCGAAATGCGATAGGAATATCAGCTTTAAAATAGTGCCAGATTTTTTGCCATGATCCACCACGTTTTTGGTAGATAAGTGCATGTGACCGGCCGACCAGCTGGTTGAGATAAACGGTCACACGGTCTTTTGGAAAGTCACGTTGTGCCAATGCCAAATCAGAGGTGACTGTGCGGTATAGCTGCCCTAGCTGCTCAGCATCATTTGTGCTAAGCGAGTCCGGCTTTTTTACAGCTTGGTTTAGCAAACGTTCTAGCTGTTTCCAATCGGTCTCACGCAGTTGCAAGAACTTTTCAGGATGCATAATTCAATGTTTAGGTGCCAAGGTATTCATTCCCTTAGCTTATATTTTTAGCCTCGATTTTAAATCAAGATAGCGGTCGATCACACCGATAGAAAGCTTATCGGCTGATAGGTCAAGCGTCAGGACTCCGAATTGCTTTAAGCGGTCAAGCCCTATCTGACGTTCATCCAGCATTTTCTGAGCAACCACCCGTTGATAAAGCTCATCAGTGCCTGCTACAGGTGCGGCGGCTCGTTCAACCACATCCGGATCTTTAATCGTGACGACTAGCGTCAAATGCCGCTTAGATAGCTGAATGCCACTGCTAATCAAGCTGTCTAAGCCGTATCCGCTTGACACATCAGTGAATAAAATCACCAACGAGCGCCGCCGCTGCTGATGCATTAAATGATTAATCGCATGGGTATAGGCCGGCTCGACCGGCTCTGCCTCAACTTGGTACAGAACTTCGAGCATACGATAAAACTGCTCACGTCCTTGGCGCGGCCGGATGAACGTCTGAACCTGATCGGCAAAGGTTAGCAGCCCGATCCGATCTCCCATGCCGGAGGCGACATAGCCCAACAGAAGCACGGTGTTTAGCACATGGTCAAGTTTTGATAAGCCATTTACGGTACTTTGCATCATCCGGCCGACGTCGATCATCGTCACGATGTTTTGACTGCGTTCCGTCTGGTACTCAACCGTAATCGGCCGGTTGCGGCGTGCGGTCGATTTCCAGTTAATCCGCCGGAAGCTGTCTCCTTGGCGGTACTCGCGCAACCCTTCAAACTCAGTGCCATCACCAGTGGTGCGTGTGTGGCGCAAGCCTAACTCGCGCAGCCTGTTTTGCCTGAGCAAAAGGTCATATTTACGCACTTCGAGCAAGTTGGGGTAAACCTTGACGCTGATTTCGTTGTCAACCGCCCCTTGGCGATGGATTAAACCCAGCGGCCCTTCCCAGCGCAGATGGGTCCGGCCGAATTCAAAGTTGCCCCGGCGGCGTGGAACAACAACATAGCTCAGGTTAAACGGCTCACTTGGCCCCGCTTGCCCTCGGGCCAAATTGTCTTCGATCAAAAAGTCATGGGGGGGCTCGTCACGGACCTGTACAAAAACAGGGTGGCCGGTTTTGGCTTTGGGCACCACTTCTACCTTAATTTCATTTCGGCCGCCTAAGCTCAAGCGAGAGTCATGTTTGCGTGTGACCTGAAAGCGACTGATCGCACCTGCTTGGCGCCAATCAAAATAGATTAGCCCAGCCGCTAGCAATAACCATGCCCATCCGGCCCACTCAAACCACGATAGCCAAACGGCCGCTGCCATAATCGGAGCAGAAAGCAGCAAAAAGAGTAGCCCACGGCCGGTCAATTGCATTAGCGTGGAACCTCAACTGCACCCAAAATGCGTTGAATAACCGCATCTGGCCCCAACCCTTCAATTTCAGTTTCCGGCTGTAAAATAAGACGATGGCGCAAAATCGAGGGGACCACCGTTTTGACATCATCGGGAGTGACGTAATCACGCCCCTGTATCGTTGCAAGTGTTTTTGAAGCGAGCAAAATGTGGGTAGCGGCCCGCGTTCCGGCCCCTAAGACCACATCAGATGATTCCCGACTGCCGCGTACGATGGCTGCGATATAACGCAGAATCCCCTCTTCCACACGTACTGTTTGGATTGTTTCGCGTGCTTCTAAAATAAAAGCGGGGGAGAGGACGCTTTGAATCCCGACCGCTTCTAGATCGATGGCCGAAAAGCCATCGTGATAGCGGCGTAGCACTTCGATCTCAGCCTCTTCAGTTGCGTATGGAATAACAATCTTAAATAAGAATCGGTCCAACTGTGCTTCTGGCAGCGGATAAGTCCCTTCGTATTCAACCGGATTTTGAGTCGCAATTACGATGAAAGGCTCTTCTAGCTTGTGAGTTTCCCCATCAAGGTTGATTTGCTTCTCTTCCATCGCCTCAAGTAAAGCCGACTGGGTCTTGGCTGGGGCACGATTAATCTCATCAGCCAAACAAATTTGAGTAAACAGTGGCCCTTTCTTTAGGAAAAATTGACTCGATGACATGTCAAACACGCTTGTTCCTAAAATGTCAGAAGGCATCAGGTCAGGGGTAAACTGAATACGCGTGAACTCAGCTGAAACCAAGCGGGCCAATGTTTTGGCCATGAGGGTTTTGGCTGTACCTGGTACCCCTTCGAGCAAAACGTGCCCTCCGGTGAGGAGTGCGACAAACAGCGTTTCAAAGGGGCCTTCCATCCCAACAAGCGCTTTGCCTGCTTCTGCTTTGGCTAATTCAAATTGTTCTTGGATCTGTGCGGGTGTCATCATAAATATTCTTCCGTAAATTGATCGATTTGGATATGCAGGCGAATCAGTTCTTTTTCCCCAATGGTTTTTTTGCTAAGGGCGCGGAGTAGTTGGCTGGCTGGAGCGGCCGCCTCTGGTTTGATTTTTTCCAGCGTCGTGCTGATTTCAGCGTCTGACAAATTCGGGTCGAGCCGATACCGCTTGATGATTGCTCTACGTAGTCGGCTGTAGCTGTGGGTCGAAATGACTTGTGTGTCACCCGTTTGACGGGTAAGTTCGGCCAAGGCATCGACATATTCAGCCGCTCCACGCCGCTCAAGCGACTCTGGAAGTGGCTGTGGTCGGCCGAAGTAACGGCCGTTTAGGGCAACAAACACAAACAAGAGTAACGCGACTAAAAGCGTGGCCCGGCCGGAAGCGGTATAGCGCAGCCAGTCACCAGGTGAGCTAACTTCCCCAGTAAAAAATTCAAGGTCACGTTGCCCGTGGTGCCACTCATCAAACCAAATTCGGCCGTTATCACCCTGCAGTGCGGCTAGGTTGAGCGCAATGCTTCGATTGGCTTCGCCGAAAAGCCCTTCATTGTTAAAAATGTCATTTTCAGGCGCTACGATAATATGCCCTTTTTCTCGCTCGATTGAGGTCACCAGTGGCCTGTCTCCAAGTGAAAGATGGACCACGTGCTCTAGGTCAGTTTCTGTTCTGAAGAGCGTGATATTTGGATCACTGCTTGTTTGCCACACCCCACTGAAGTCAGTCGCAACCATAAATGGGGCTTCACGTTGGACCTGTAAATCGCCGGGTTTAAATTCTGCTAACTCTAAATTTTGAATATCCCCAAAGCTGTACCCTAGGCGAAAATAGAGATTGCGCGCGGGTAAGTTGCTGCCAGACAAAACGAGGATGCCGCCGGAATCTACCCAATCGAGTAGTAGGTTCCATTCATCTGGGGTGATGGTTTCGCTGGGCTCAAGTAGAAACGTAACACTTACATCGGCCGGAATTTCGAAGGCGGCTAACGGCTCATCAACAATTTCAAATCCTAAATCGGTTAGCCAGCTTTTGAGAGCTGAGGCCCCATCTCGTTCATCTGAGAACGTGCTTAGCGGTGGGTCTGCCCGATTCGTGCTGACCACCTGTTCAACAATAACGATGCCGCCCAAAAGCAACAGCAAGATGATGACGAGCCAACGTTCGTTTAAACGCTTTCTACCCATCGTTGTCCACCTGCTCCGTTTCATCGGCATCAACTTTTGCATCTTGTAAAGCTTGAATACGTTCTTGATACTCTTTAAGCGTTGGCTGGTCGATTTGGGCTGAGCCGTACCAAACTTGGTCAAACACATCGACGACTTCTTTGAGCAGCGGTACCACACGAGGGTACCGTTTGGCGTTGTCGATGTACTCTCGATTGGTGAGAGAACGGTCGTAATTGATCATCCCTTTCTCTTCTAAAACAAGTAGCGTTGATAGGTAGAGGTAGCGGACAGAACGGCGATAATCACCGCTTTCGGCCGTGGTTTCTGCCTGCTGCATCGCTTCTTTTGCTGTGAGAGGCTGCGCAAATTCATCATCTTCGTTCTTGAGACGGGTTGGTTCGCGGACCAACCCCAGCGATACACCTTGGATCAGCCTAAACAAAATATAGGCCAAGATAGCGGCCGCAATGACGCCGATTAGGCCTAACGCAGGGTCTGTATTGCGGTCAGGATTAAACGGATTGTTGGTTTCTCCTCTGATGCCGTCATCCGCAAACCATTCATTAAACCAGCCGTTGACTCGATCGTTAAACTGACGCCAGCGGGCTTCAATCCAATTTTCTGTTTCTGCTTCGTATTGGTACCGATTGTCGGCCAGCAGGCTGTCGAGTGCTGAGTTGGCTTCTTGCACCGTTAAGGCTGACTCAGCGGCCGTGAATTTGGGCCATGTTTCGCGGCTGTTTTTTAGGGCTAAGAACATGCCGAGGTAGCTGTCCAGCTCGTCGGCCGAACGATCACCATTTGCTAAGCGCTCTACGATTATTTGCGGCTGGATGGGAAGCTCAACCCCGTCAAACTCAAACGCTTGAACAGCCGACCAGCGTTTAGCAAGTGAATCAAGCTCAGCAGCCGAAACCTCGTCTTGCTCAAGCAGCGTAATGCTTTCATCGACCAGGCCCCAATAGTCGGCTGCATCTTCGATTTGAGCCTGAGCAACGGCCGCTGGAGCCAACCCTAAACATAGGATCAACCCAGAAAGTAGCCAAAACCCGGCCGAAAGCGAAGAGAAAAATCTGATCAACGTTTTTTTCAATTGAATTAGGCGTTTGCTATTGACCAGCTTCTAAAGTCCCGCTGATCTCTTCAAAAATTTCTCCAACTTGCGGCCCCATTGCCATAAGTGCGCCAAACAGAATACCGAAGATAACAGCATAAATGGCAACAAAGGCTAATGTCAGCAGAAAGAAATTCAGCATATCTTGGCCAGTAATGAAACTTTCTTGAGTGTCATTTGGGGTAATTGCCACGATGTCGGCCGGTTTCATGCCGCTGTTCATCTGAGATTTTAGAGTGAGGTCAAATCCTTCAGTGCGGACACGCAGATCAAAATAAAATAGAAGGTAAGCGATAATCGTAAACGGAGTCACAATAGCGGTGATAATTGTCGTAAAGCCAACCTGTACCAGCTGTGTCGCAATGAGTGCACCTGTTGATGGGTTGCTGGCCAAAGCCGCTTGGCTGCCCAGCCCGATTAGAAAGCCTAGGCCACCTGTCAAAACGCCAGTGAGTAACCCAAGTAAAAGAGCATATCCGACAACCTGCCAAAATCGTCTGCGGGCCAAGAACCATGCGCGTGTAATCGATTCACCTGGGTTACGCCCCTCTAAAATAAGGATGGGGACCGCAAATGCACTGACAAAGCCAAAGAAAAACAGCATGCCTAGCCCTGTGAACCAGCCCACACATGGGATAATGAACCAAATAAGAATTGCAATCGCTAATCCGAAAAGTGCAAGTGTCAGCAGCAATAGTTTGCCCAATGACGGCAAAATGTCCTGATAGGCACTGCTAACTGTAAATTCCTCGCCCAACATCGCTTGGCTAATCCCTTTTACCAGAGCTGCTTGGGTTAACAAACCTGCGATAATAATGACGACCCAAGCCAAAATGCCCAAAACAATTAGGATAGCAAAGGAGCCATCAAAGATCGCAAAAGGATCTGTGTTGACCTGATCTTGAAATGACTGTCCAAATGATATGGTCGAAAAGATACCGATTCCGCTCTGAAACAAAAAGCTAATGATTTGAGCAACGGCTGCTATACCAATTAGCTTCCAAAAGTGGACACGATAAATGCGAAATGCACGATCAAACATTTGCCCCATTTTTAATGGCTCTAATGAAATAGATAAGGACTCGTTCATAAATTACCTCAATTTGAGTTGTTGAATAGCTAAATTAGCCAAATATAGGTGGATGAGAAGCATCCCCGTGCTTTCTCAGATTATGAATAGACTGTCTAGAATTAATCTTAATTGGTTGGGCCTCTCTCATAGGCAAACTTAAATCGGCGAGTTGTATTCCCACAGTTTAATTATAGTTGTCTGGCATTTATTCTACATGATGAGGGGGTGCGACCACAAGATGCTAAAAATTGGAGCCTACAATCTTTGGCATCGTTTGACTGTCAAATAGGCGTGAACAAGATGAAATTGCGCTGACAGTAAGGTAAGATTCTAAGAATAAGGGTTAGACCTTTTTGCAGGGAAGCTATCTGTTCATTCTATCAACGCATCATGTAGTAACGCTGTCTCACAGGAGATTGAAATGACCTTGAAATCTGGAGATTTGATCCGCAATCGATATCGCATTATGCATCGGCTGAGCGATACATCGTACCGGGCACTTGATATGTCTTTACGGCAGTCGTGCTTGGTCAAGGAATTTTCCGGTACAACCAGTGAGCGAGTCACCCAGCTAGCTAGCCTTCAGCACCCGCGTTTGCCACGGGTTATCGATTTGGCTCGTGAAGGGGACCAGACTTTACTGGTTATGGACTTGGTTGATGGGGTGAGCCTGTCGGAACGAGTATTGCAATCCAATGAGCCGATCCCTTTTGAGACTTTCCGGCCGTGGTTGATTCAACTTTCTGAAACGCTTGAATACCTACATCAGCAGACGCCGCCCCTCGCACATGGGGATGTTCTTATCGACAACATACTGGTGCAGCCAGATGGTTCTACCGCATTTACAGATTTTTCAAGCTATAGCCGTAACCCAAGCGAAGATATCAAAGGGCTAGGCATGATTACCGGCTATTTGGCGACCCACACGATGCCCCCGGTTTCGGCCGACAGAATGCGCGAGATTCTCGCCGACCGGACTGACGTCATGTCGCAGACCGCTTTACAAATGCTGAACGGAGAAGTTAAGCAGCTCGATGCGAATTTGCGCAGTCAACTGACAAATACCTCGTCTGTGCGGCTTGTAGAGGCTGAGCCCCAGCCAGATGAGGCCAACTCTGCGTCGGAATCTGTTTCAACAACCCCTTTAGCAGGTCAGGCTTTTGGCGATGTCCCTGAGCTCGTTGACACGCCAGAAAACGACCCATCTGCCCAGCCGGTGATGCCGTGGGACCAAGATGAGGAAGGATCGGACACACTATTGTGGGGGGAACGAAGCTCAGAGCCAATCAGTGAAAAACCGTCGGCCGATGTGCCAAAGACAACCCCTTTCGCTGACCCAGCGCCCGCTTCAAGCTCGAGTCTAAATCGGCCGACTGAAGTTCTCGGTTCTTCTCCTGTTAGTTCAGGCTTCTTGCAAGAAGTCGATGCGCAAGCACCTATTAACCCACCCAGCCCAAACCCGATTTCGAGCGGCGTGGAAACAGCTGGTGGGCAATATGAAAGCCGCTTTGACGGCGATGAAGCTGACGAGTCTGAAAAATCGGGTGGATTCAACTGGCTGTGGATTATTGTTGGCATCATGGCTGGCGTCATCTTGTTATGTGTTGCTTGTTTAGGCATCGGTATCTATTTTGCTGATGATTTAGAAACAGAGCCGACACCGGCCCAATTTTCAAACTTCACCGATGAAGAAGAGGAGCCCGAAACAGACTTTCAGATTCCAACTCAGGAAGTTGCGACTGAAGAAGCTGTTGACCCAGATGAGTTTGATCCGGGTTTGAGTGGCGAAGAATTAGAGCCAACCAGTACGGTGGAAACAACAAACCAAGAGTCTACGGGAGGTGTTAATCTGCCTGAACCGGACCTTGGTGACCAAGAAATTATTCGCAATGAGGCATTTGGCTATCAGTTTGTTTTGCCCGATCAACTGGTTGTGGCTGAAGAGGTTGATGGATCGATTACCCTTGCTGCCGCCTCTGGCAATGACGACATCGCTATCTTTTTAGCTGTTTTTGCAATCACGCCTGAAACAACGGCCGCTAGTTTGATGGCTGAGCTGGTTTTGTCGGCTGAAAGTGAAGGTGGGACGGTGTATGGTGAAGCGATCCCTGCCCAATTCAGCGGCCGATCTGACCTTACAGGGCAGACTGTGACAATCAATCTACCTCCGGCAGAAGGGGAAACAGCCTCGCTTTTAGGCCAAATGTACGCGTTAGAAAATAGTGACGCATCCGTTATGATCGTCTCTACGGCCGTACCGGATCAATTTCAAGCCCTAACTGAACAACTCAATGGCTTAATTGAGAGCTTAGAAATTTTTACGCCTGAGAATTAACTGGAAGCTGTAGGCTTTTTAGAAAATTAATCATTCATAAAACAGTTCCTCGAAACCGACCTTATTGAGACAATGCACCCACAGGTTGAGGCAAAAGAGGCTGGCTTACATCATATATTTAGACTTATATTAAATAGCACCTTCTTTGAATGGGTGGCAAGGCCACAAACGAAAAAGACGCTTTCGAGCTTCTTAAAGCTATACGAGTATTCTCTAAATATTTCAGCTACAAAAGCGTGATCGCGCCCTGAATAGTTGGACCATAAACATTATTTATTAGTCAGCATAAAGCACTTATGACCACCAGCGTTTTTTTAATCGTCAAAGAAGCAGATAAAGAGCCAGTCAGACATTCTGTCAAAGAAGGCACCATTCTAGGCCGAGCCAAAAACAGCCAGATTCTTGTTGCGCAAGAATTTATTTCACGCACTCATCTCCAGTTTTTTGTCAAAGAAGATCGTATCGCAGTGATGGATATGGGGAGTACCAACGGTGCGGCCCTGAACGACAAAATGCTGGTGCCGAAGACCCCAACTGAAATTTTTGATGATGATGTTTTGATCATTGGAGACGATGCAGGCAACTCATTGATCATGACGCTGCAGGTTACTCAAGATGGCAAAGCGGTTGGTAAAGAAGGCGATGAGGTGATTCAGGATGCAGTCTTGAACTACACCCAGATGGTGGCCGAAATTGAGCTTGCCAAAGTCCCAGATGCGACTGTTATTGTCGGCCGTGAGGAAAGTTGCGACGTGCATCTGCCCCATCCAGCCGTGTCACGTGAGCATGCCAAAATATCTAAAAATGCTCAAGATCAGTTTGTTATCGAGGACATGGAGAGTGCCAACGGAACGTTTTTAAACGGGAAATTGGTTGAGGGGGTTGTACCGCTAAAAGAAAATGATGAAGTCCAGATCGGCCCGTATAAGCTCGTATTTGAAAACGGCCGTCTGCTTGAATTTTCACCAGAAGGGAACTTCCGGCTTGACGCAATTGATTTAGATCGTGATGTGAATATTGGCGGTGGTGAAACCAAAGCGATTCTGACCGATATCAGTTTGTCGATTCTACCGCATGAATTTGTGGCGCTAGTGGGTGGATCAGGTGCTGGTAAAAGTACCTTGATTAAGGCGTTGAGCGGCTTTTCTCCGGCCGATGGGAACGTCCTCGTCAATGGTGACAACTTATACGATAACTTTGGTGCCTACCGTACGATTTTGGGATATGTGCCCCAAGATGACATCCTGCACGACCTGCTTACCGTTGAAGAAGCTCTAACCTATACCGGCCAGCTCCAGCTTGAGGAAGCGGATGATGCAGAGATCGATGCCAAGATCGATGAAGTTCTCAAGCAGGTTGAAATGGAAGATCATCGAGAGACGCTGGTTCAACGGCTGAGCGGTGGGCAACGGAAGCGAGTGAGCATCGCGGCCGAGCTATTGGGTGACCCTGGTCTGTTCTTTCTCGATGAACCTACATCTGGTTTAGACCCTGGGTTAGAAAAAAAGATGATGCGCACCTTGCGCACGCTGGCAGATGAAGGGCGGACGATTATTCTGATTACCCATGCAACGGTTAATATCGCTGAATGCACCCATGTCGCATTTTTGGCAGACGGCCGCATGGTCTACTTTGGCCCTCCGGCCGAAGCGCCGGAATTCTTCGGGACCGAAGACTTCGCAGATATTTATTCAAGTTTGTCCGCACCCGCGGCCGAAGTTGAGTTTCCAACTTTATGGCGCGGTATCGCCAATGCGCTTATCCGAGAAAATCCAGACTTTACTGCTGCCCAAGTATGGGAACAGGTTTATCGCCATTCATCACAATATCGGCAGTATGTGGCCGGACGCCTAGGCCAAGTTGAATTTAACCGGACAGACCGCCAGCATGAAGTTCAGCTTGGCACCCAACAAGTTTCATGGCTCGACCAGTTCAAGGTTTTAAGCAGCCGCTATATTTCGCTTATCCGGCGAGATCGATTGAGTCTCATCATTCTATTGGCCGTGATGCCGATTATCGGCCTATTGCTCCTGCTTATGGCCAACCAGCACGATCTAATCGGTGAAAATCCCGAAGTCATTCGTGAGCTGATCCAAGACAGC
>JBGCDP010000019.1:0-5674 GCA_045105475.1 Anaerolineae bacterium | reverse complement strand
AAGTTTGGGGATGGTGACCCTGAAAGTACGCTGATCTTCCAAGAAGATGATGCTGAGTTCACCGTTGGGTTAAGCAAAACGCGAGATGATCACTTTATTTTGCTGGGGGTAGATGCGGCCGAAACGTCAGAGATTTACCTGCTTGATGCGAATGAGCCTTATGGCGATTTACAGCTTGTCGAAGCTCGTACCAATGGAATCGATTACGACATCGATCATCGAGACGGCCAACTTTTTATCATCACCAATTGTGACGAAGCGACCAACTTCAAGCTGATGACGGCTCCGGTAAACGCTCCTAGCCGTGCAAACTGGACTGACTTGATTCCCCATCGGCCGGAAGTGCGCTTAGCTTATTTCAGCCTCTTCGCCTCACAGCTCGTTTTGCTCGAACGAGAAAATGGTCTCGAACGCTTTATTGTGCGTGATTTTGCAACTGACTCATCGGTTGAAATACCGATGGATGAGCCGGTTTATGCAATTGGGCCAAGCAACAATCCAAACTTCGCCACAGACCGCTTTCGCTACAGCTATGGCTCAATGACAACGCCAGATACGATATTTGAGTATGAGTTTGCGACCGGCAAACGTATAAAGCTAAAGCAAACGCCCGTGCCCGGATACGACCCATCTGGCTATGAAACTGAGCGGATTTGGGCCCCGGCCGATGATGGCAAACTCGTGCCGGTTTCACTTGTTTATAAAAAAGGGTTGGTATTGAATGGTGAAAATCCGGCCCTGCTGTATGGATACGGCTCGTATGGGGCGATTAACGACCCTGATTTTCGTTCAACTTGGGTCAGCTTGTTAGACCGTGGCTTTGTGTGTGCAATCGCCCACGTTCGAGGGAGCGAAACGCTCGGTCGAACATGGTATGAAGATGGGAAATGGCTAAATAAAAAGAATACGTTCACCGACTTTATTGCGGCCGGGAATCATTTAATCCAGATGGGATATACGTCGTCGCAGCATATGGCGATGTGGGGGCGGAGCGCAGGCGGGCTGCTCATGGGTGCGGTGCTCAACATGGCATCAGACATGGCAGCGGCCGCCATTGCGGATGTCCCCTTTGTCGATGTGATCAGTACCATGCTCGATGAAACGATTCCACTGACTGTTGGAGAGTTCCGTGAATGGGGGAATCCAAAAGACGAAGCATATTACCACTACATGCTCAGCTATTCCCCGTATGACAATGTTGAAGCCAAAAACTATCCAGCGATCTTGGCCACATCGGGCTATAACGACCCACGGGTGCAATATTGGGAACCGACCAAATGGGTCGCCAAATTGCGCGAATTTAAAACCGATAGCAACCCGCTCTACTTGTACACCAATATGGGTGCTGGGCATGGTGGTGCATCCGGCCGATATGACTATTTGAAGGAATATGCATTTCGCTTGGCGTTTTTGATCGATCAGGTTGGAAGTAAACAGTAGTCGGAACTTTTTATGCCAATAGCCTCGATCATCATCCCCAACTGGAACGGCAAGCATCACTTAGATGTATGTTTTGAGGCGCTGCGAACCCAATCGCTCAAAGATTTTGAAGTGATTCTGGTTGATAACGGGTCGGCCGATGGGTCGCAGACTTACGTCCGTGAACAGTTCCCCGAGGCTGTTCTCATCGAAAATGGGGCGAATTTAGGCTTTACCGGCGCGTGCATCAAAGGGTACGAAGCTGCTAAAGGCGAGTTCATCGTGCTGCTCAACAACGACACAGAGGTCACCCCAACGTGGCTCGAGAATCTGCTGGCGGGTTTTGAACGTTACCCGGATGTGGGGAGCACCATCGGTAAAATTTTGCTGTTCGATGAGCGGGATAAGCTACACACGGCCGGGGATTTTGTACGCACAGATGGCTCTCCAGGTAATCGTGGGGTGTGGCAGCCAGACACGGGGCAATTCGACCGAGAAGAATTTATCATGTCAGGCTGTGGCGCGGCCGTCGCTTATCGACGGTCAGCCCTAGAGGAAGTCGGTTTTCTCGACGACAGCTTTTACTTCTCGTGTGAAGACGTTGACTTAGGCTGGCGCATGAATCTGGCCGGATGGCGTGTGCTCTATGTGCCAGCTGCGGTGATTTATCACAAGGTCAAAGCGTCTACCAGCTCAATTGCGAGCTTTTACGATAAACGGAATCAGCTTTTCTTGATTTGGAAAAACTACCCAACTACATTGCTACGCCGAAACTGGCGCATTATTGTTGGCCAACAGTGGGGTTTAACACGTGAAGCTTTAATCCATTGGCGGGGTGAAGCGGCGCGTGCCAGCTTACGCGGCCAGCTTGCAGGGCTGATCGGTTTTTTTCGCATGCGCTCGGCCCGACGCAAAATCATGTCCGGCCGACGGCTATCCGACGAATCCCTTATGAAGCTCTTCACACCTGTTGACGAAGCTTAATGGGATGGCTAATATCCCCAACCAATGGCAAACCAAAAGGAAAAAGCAAACAGGCCGTTACTAACAATTGTTGTACCCGCTTATAACGAGGGCAAACGCCTACCGGCAACGCTGCCCCAAATTGTTCACTATATTTCTCAACAAGCGTTTGGCGTAGAGGTTATTGTTGTCAATAACAATAGCAGCGACGATACACGCCAAATTGCAGATGAATTTGCGGCCGATTACAGCTATATCAAAGTAATCGATGAGACACGGCAGGGCAAAGGGGCGGCCGTCAAAACCGGTATGCTGGCTGGATCTGGAGAATATCTGTTTATCGCAGATGCAGACCTTTCAATGCCAATTGGTGAAGTCAGCCGCTTTTTACCGCCGGAATCTGGTGATTACGATGTCGCCATTGGGAGCCGAGAAGCACCAGGAGCGGTACGCTATGATGAGCCAGAGTATCGGCACATTATGGGACGGGTTTTCAATTTAATTGTCCGCTGGTTCGCGGTGCCTGGTTTCCATGATACACAGGCTGGGTTTAAATGTTTTACTCATGAGGCAGCCCACCAGGTTTTCCCCAAACAAACGGTCGATGGCTGGGCGTTTGATGTTGAAGTACTCTACATCGCTCAAAAACAAAACTGTAAAATTCTAGAAGTCCCTATCGAGTGGCACTATCAGCCCAACAGCCGGATTAATCCGCTCAGATCATCCTACGAGATGTTTGTTGAGGTGTTCAAAATTCGACAAAAGGGGAAACAAGGGATTTACGATTAATTCGATTTTGGATTGACGATTACTCACAACGCCAACCGCCTTCCACTAATCCAAAAGGGCTCCCTGACATGCTACAAAACAAAACTGTATTGATTATCGGATCAAGTGGGTATCTTGGAAAAGAAATTACAAGCCTGGCAGAGGCTCAAAACCGTGTTTTCAGAACCCATTTCAGAAATCCTATATCGCAAACTTCTGTTCGTTATGACTTCTTCAACGATAGTATCGAAAAACAGGTTGATTTAGATTCAGTAGACCTTATTATCTTTACAGGTATGGTTGAGTTTGAAGCTTCTGATCGAGTTGCGGCGTCAGTTGAAAGATTTGCGCAGGCTTGTAGAACGAAGCAGATTGTTTATCTATCAAGCGATGGGATTTTTGATGGTGAGCAAGGGAATTACTCAGAAAGTGACATTCCAAAGCCCAGAACTCTATACGGCCGAAATCTTAAAATATGTGAAGGTGCTCTTGCTAAGTATTGTCGCAATTTATGTATTGTTCGCCCCAGCTACATCTATGGGTTTTCTTCGGCCGGAGCTTTAGATAGCCGAATATCGAAAACTCGTCAATTGCTTGAAGCGGGTGAGACGGTCACTTTATTTAATGACATGTCCAAAAGCCCGTTAGGTGTTCATCAAGTTGCTAACGCCGTCTTAGATCTTGCGAGATTAAATTACAATGGAATCGTTCATGTGGCAGGTGAGCGATTAAGCGTCTTTGATTTCCAATACCAAGCGATGAAAGCGCTAAATATCGATGTGGATCATCTAAAGAGTTGCCCAATGCCGATCAATCAAGATGGTTTTTTACGAGATACCTCCTTAAATAACTCTTTTTGGAAACAATTGACAGCCACAAACCCAAATTCAATAACCGAAACGCTGGCGAATATGACAGCTTCCCAATCGCCAATCCAAAATCGTAAATGCACCTATGGCTGACCTCTCTTTAGAATCTGAACTTATAAAAAGCGAACATACCCATCTCATTGCAGGCTTAGATGAGGCGGGACGTGGGGCTTTAGCGGGGCCGGTTGTCGCTGCGGCCGTGATTCTGCCATTGCACGACAAAAAAAAGCTAAAGAAACTCAAAGCGGTAAATGACTCAAAACAATTGTCGGCCGCCAAACGGAACAGCTTTTACGACCTCATCCTAGAAAATGCGCTGTGTTGGGGCGTTTATGCCACCCCGGCCAAAGTCATCGATGAGATCGGCATTTTGCCTTCAACCCGCAAGGCGATGCGAGAATCACTGACACAGCTTTCACCTTCGGCCGAATTTCTGCTCATCGACGGCCGGATTCGGCTTAAAACGATTCCAACACGCCAACGCTCAGTTATACGTGGAGACGGGATTAGTCTCAGCATTGCGGCCGCATCAATCATTGCCAAAGTCACCCGTGATCGCATGATGATTCAATTTGCCAACAGCTATCCCACCTATAAATTTGACGGGCACAAAGGGTATGGCACCCAGTTCCATCGTGACATGATTGCCGCAGTTGGCCCTTGTGACATCCATCGACATACATTTGAACCGATAAAAAGTCTGTCGGCATCGCTCTCTCTCAACATTTAACAATAGATCAAGCTACAAAAAGCCGGAGCCGTACTCCCAACACTAAAACCAATCTGCATTTACCCTTTGCTGAACTTGCTCAATATGGAATAATCACACCCCACTAGAGGAATAAGGTAAAATGAGAGTCCCCACCCTCTATCTATGCTAACTTGTTTTTTCAACTCTCTACTCAAAAAATTATGTCCGCACTCGAAAATCTAAACGAAAGACTTTACAACCAGCGTAAACGCAGTTGGGCGATGTATGACTGGGCAAACTCAGCCTTCATCCTGACGATTGTCACGGCCGTGCTGCCAATTTATTACAGCGACGTGGCCGGGGCAAACTTGCCCAGCCAGGCGACAGCAACCCAATATTGGAGCTTGACGCTCAGTATTTCTGTGCTTATTGTCGCAATCCTTTCACCGATTTTAGGTGCCGTTTCAGACATCATGCGAGGCAAGAAAAAATTCTTAGCCGCGTTTACCGGTTTGGGTGTCTTAGGCTCCGCCTTGCTCTATTTTGTACAACAGGGCGATTGGCTAATGGCGTCGATCTTTTTCATCATCGGCCGAGTTGGATTTGGGTCAGCTACTGTTTTCTATGATGCGCTTTTGCCCCACGTTGCTCGCGAAGAAGATCAGGATCGTGTTTCGACGACCGGGTATGTATTTGGCTATTTAGGTAGTGGTATTTTGTTGATTGGTAACATCGCCATGATTCAACTGCTACCAGGCACATTGGGAGTACGACTTTCCTTTTTGAGTGTGGCTATCTGGTGGCTTGTTTTTGCACTCCCACTTTTCCGCAATGTCCCAGAGCCGCCTTCAGCTTCGGCCGAATTAGAGCCAGGCGAATCGCTTATCGGTACCGGCTTTAAGCGGATGTTTGCAACCATTCGTGAAATCCGTGACTTCAAAGACCTATTCACTTTCTTAATCGG
>JBGCDP010000018.1:0-27575 GCA_045105475.1 Anaerolineae bacterium | reverse complement strand
AATGTTGAGATGGTAATGCCTGGTGACAACGTCAACATGTCAGTTGAACTAATCACCCCAGTTGCACTAGAAGACGGTTCACGCTTTGCGATTCGCGAAGGTGGCCTGACTGTTGGTGCTGGCGTTATTACCAAAATTATTGAGTAAGTATTTTGTAATCCGGGTCGTAAGCTGGTAAAGTTTACGACCCTCTTTTTTGAGGAATAATTTCTCACTGGTAATAAATATGGCACAAAAAATTCGAATTCGTTTAAAGGCATATGACCACCGAGTTCTTGACCAATCTGCCCGGCGTATTGTTAATACAGCTGAGCGTACAGGTGCACAAGTTCTTGGCCCAGTTCCATTGCCAACCCGGATTGAACGATTCACTGTTCGCCGGAGCCCATTCATTGATAAGGACTCTCACGAGCACTTTGAAATTCGTACTCACAAGCGTCTGATTGATGTTATCAATCCAGACACAAAAACAATCGACACCCTAATGCGGTTAAATTTACCTGCTGGTGTTGATATTGAAATCTCGATTTAACTTTTTGATGATGCATTAGTGGTTTAGGCTGCTAAGCATTGACTGGTTTTCAATCAGTTCTACATTCCCATTAAAATCGTTTAAAAAGATGAAATCTCAGACCTAAGCTCCCCCGGTCTGGTTACAGGGGAGCCAAACTGTGAATCCCGTTTTAGACAGCGGCGATTTCTACCTGTACAACTAACCCAATTGGGTTTTTATTTAATTTATTTATCAAGTTATTGGTCCCGTTTATGGGATCAGGGATGATGCGACTACGCCTGGTGGTTGGCATTCCCGGAGGTAAATGTGAAAGGATTACTAGGCATAAAAGTTGGTATGACCCAGCTGATTGATGAAGACGGTGTTGCTACGCCGGCTACCATTGTTCAGGCAGGCCCCTGCTATGTCACACAAGTTAAAACAGAGGCTACGGATGGCTATAATGCTATTCAAGTCGGTTTTGGCGCATTAAAAGAGAAAGGTCTTACACGCGGTCAGAAAGGTCACCTTGGCCTTCTTCCTACGGACAGCAAGCACCCCGAACGTAAAACAATTGAAGGTGATGCAATCCCTGCACTTCGCCATTTGCGCGAATTTCGCGTTGATGATGCGGCTGATTATTCGATTGGTCAACAGATCACGGTAACTGAGTTTGCTGAAGGTCAAAATGTTGACGTAACGGGTAAGAGTAAAGGTAAGGGATATGCTGGTGTGGTTAAGCGCCATCATTTTGCGGGTGGACCTAAAACTCATGGTCAATCTGACCGTCACCGCGCACCGGGCTCTATCGGTGCTACGTCTACGACAGCTCGTGTTTTTAAAGGAACACGTATGGCTGGTCGTATGGGTAATGAGCGGAAGACAGTCCAGAATTTAAAAGTTATGCGGATTGACGAAGATCGCAACCTTATCGCTATTAAAGGTGCTGTTCCTGGCACCAAAGGTGGTTTGGTTATGATTCGCGCCGCGGTGAAAGGCTAGAGGAGGATTGACAATGCAAGTATCAATCGTAAACATGACCGGCAAGGTAGTCGGCGAAACTGAACTCCCGGCCGGAATTTTCGAGGCAAAAGTAAATCGTGGACTTATGCATCAAGCATTGGTTCGCCAAATGAATGCCGCTCGCCAAGGGACGCAGAAAGCGAAAACTCGTGGGGAAGTCAACCGGTCGAATCGTAAAATCTACGCCCAGAAAGGAACTGGTAATGCCCGTCATGGCAGCCGTAAAGCTCCAATCTTTGTAGGTGGTGGTATTGCTCATGCAGTTGTGCCTCGCGATTACACTAAAAAGATGCCAACCAAGATGCTGCGCGCAGCTCTCCGGTCTGCACTAACTGTTAAAGCCGCCAATGGTGACATCCTTGTAATTGAAGATGTTGCAATGGATGCACCGAAAACGAAAGCGATGAAGAATTTCGTTGATGCGGTTGCAGGTGACAGCAGTGCTTTGGTTGTTATTCCTGCACACGACGTTGCTGTTGAGCGCTCTGCACGAAACTTGACCGATGTAAAAGCTTTGAATGCAATGTACTTAAATATCCGTGATCTTCTTGGATATGAAAAAGTCTTGCTTTCTGTTAAATCACTTGAAGTAATTAGCACTTGGTTGTCAACTGATAAAGTTGCTGAAGGTACTGGTTATAACCCAGCTGATTATGCTGAAGATGAAGCAGAAGTAGCTGCTCGTGAAGAAGCTAAGGTTGCGAAGCTAAAAGCTCAGCAAGAAGTTGAAGCTGAACGGGCGAAAGCAAATGCTGCAGCTAAGGTCGAAGCCGAAGCTATGGCCGCTGCCGCCGCCGCTGAAGAAGCTCAAGCTTCTTTAGCGGAAGTAGTCGAAGAGCCTGTAGTTGAAGTGGAATCAGCACCAGCAGATGATTCAGCGGCAGTAGAGCCAGATGATCTCAAGAAAATTGAGGGCATTGGTCCTAAAATTGCCTCAACGCTTGCTGATGAAGGTGTTACCACCTTTGCACAGCTTGCTGATATGAGTGCTGATCAAATCAAAGAAATGCTTCAAGGTAAAGTTCGGATTGCGCATCCGGACACTTGGCCAGAACAAGCTGCTTTAGCAGCCGCTGGCAAGTGGGATGAACTCGAAACGCTGCAGGATGAACTGCAGGGTGGACGACGCAACTGATCAGTATCAGACTGATTTTGTCAGTCTGATATAGCAGTTAGGAGATAATGATATGCATTGGCGTGACATAATCCGTATGCCGATTGTTACTGAAAAGAGTGGCTATCAGGCAACCGAACTGGATCAATATGCGTTTGTAGTAGATGCCCGCGCAAACAAAATCCAGATCAAAGAAGCTGTTGAAAAAGCTTTTGATGTTGAAGTAGATAAAGTTCGAGTCGCTAATATGCCGGCAAAAATGGGTCGCTCTCCCCGTACACGGAAGCTGCGGACTCGTAAAACGGCTTATAAAAAAGCGATTGTTACGCTTTCGGATGGATCAATTGATCTGTTTGAAGGGGTTTCTTAATTAGCAGAGTTTCTCTTTTTCGGCGGCTTGGGATTGTTCCAAGCTGGTTAGAAGAAGGTGCAAGATCTCTGGAGGACATATGGCAGTAAAGGTATTTAAACCGACATCTCCTGGGCGCCGCGACAGTAGTGGCTACTCATTTGAGGAGATTACTCGGACAACCCCGGAAAAATCTTTAACCGTTGGGTTGAAGAAGCGGGCTGGCCGTAACAACCGTGGTCGTATCACGGTTAGGCATCGTGGTGGTGGTCACAAAAGACGCTACCGTGTAATTGACTTCAAACGTAACAAGTTTGACGTGCGTGGCACAGTTGAATCGATTGAATACGATCCAAACCGTACTTCACGTATCGCTCTTATTCGTTATGAAGATGATGAACTACGCTACATCGTTGCACCACTTGGTTTAAAAGTTGGTGATTCAATTGTTAGTAGCCATAGTCAAGTTGAAATTCGAGCTGGCAATACAATGCCGTTAAGTTTGATGCCACTTGGTTCACAAGTTCACAATATTGAATTCCAACCTGGTAAAGGTGGACAGATGGTACGTGCGGCTGGAACATCTGCTCAAGTTCTTTCTAAAGATCATGAGTTGTATGTGACATTGCGCTTACCTTCAGGTGAAGAACGCTATGTTCCTCGCGAATGTCTTGCAACCTTGGGTCAAGTTGGAAACCTTGAGCATGGCAACATCAAGTTAGGTAAAGCTGGACGTAATCGTCATCGTGGTATTCGCCCTGGTGTACGTGGTTCTGCAATGAATCCAAACGATCATCCGCATGGTGGTGGTGAGGGGCGTTCGCCGATTGGTATGAAAGCTCCTAAAACCCCTTGGGGTAAAATCGCTTTGGGTAAACGTACTCGCAAGAACAAGCGGACAGATCAATATATCTTCCGTAGACGTACAAAGAAACGTCGTTGATGAATGGTATAGGGTGAGATTTTATTTTTCACCCCGTGTGGAGGTTTGAATGTCTCGATCACTTAAAAAAGGACCTTTTGTTAGCTATAAGCTATTGAAAAAGGTTGAAGACATGAATGATAACGGGAAGCGTCAAGTAATTCGTACTTGGTCGCGTTCTAGCACCATCTTTCCGCAGATGGTCGGTCACACGATTGCCGTTCACGACGGCCGTCGTCACGTACCGGTTTATATTACAGAGAATATGGTTGGTCACAAGTTGGGAGAATTTGCTCCAACGCGTACTTATCGTGGCCATATCCAAAAAGAAGAGAGGAGACGAAGATAATGGCTGAATTATTTGAAGTTAAAGCGATTCATAAGAATCTAGCCATGTCTCCGCAAAAAGCCCGTCTGGTTGTTGATACCGTACGTGGTATGGGTGCAGAAGCAGCCATGAACTCTCTTCGCTTTTTGCCAAATAAAGCGGCTGAGCCGGTTTATAAGTTGATTGCATCTGCAATTGCAAATGCTGAAGAAAACTTTGGTCTCGATTCTGAAGACCTTTTTGTTCATCAGATTTTTGTAGATGATGGCCGTCGCCTCAAAAGAGGCCGGTTTGCAAGCCGTGGACGTTGGAAGCAGATTATCAAACGTCAATGTCATATCACGGTCATCCTGGCTGAAAAAGACGAAGAGTAAGAGAGGCATTTATGGGTCGTAAAGTTCATCCTAATGGATTTCGTTTAAAAATTATTCGCGATTGGAAAGCGCGTTGGTTTGCTGAAGGCAGCCGCTACCGTGAGCTTCTTGGTGAAGATTTTGCAATTCGCAAATTAATTACCAATGAAGCATCGTCTGCAGGTCTTGCTAACATAGAGATCGAGCGTTTCCCTAATCAAGTGCAGGTTATTGTCCACACCTCTAAACCAGGTGTCATGATCGGCCGAAAAGGCGCGGCTGTCAAAGAATTGCGCGGTAAATTGCGCCAATTGACTGGCAAAGCTGTAAAACTTGAAATTGAAGAGATTAACACACCAGAAATCGAAGCGGCATTGGTTGCTGATAGCATCATTAACCAATTAGAACGACGTGTTTCACATAGTCGTGCGATGAAACGTGCTGTTCAGCAAGCTATGCGCTTTGGCGCACAAGGGATTCGGATTGAAGTTGCCGGTCGCTTGAATGGCTCTGAAATGGCTCGCCGTGAAAAAATGATTGATGGTCGAGTACCAAGAAACACCCTCCGGGCTGATATTGACTTTGGTACGGCTGAAGCATTAACGACTTACGGCCGGATCGGTGTCAAAGTTTGGATTTATAAGGGTGAAGTATTACCGCAGAAAGCTGCTGCGGTTGCTGCGTAATTGGAAAGAGTGCCAAGCGGAGCTTGGCCTAGGACCAAATATAATTTGGTCGGGGCAACGGCTCCAGCAGAATATAGTTCTGCTAAGTCAAGCGTAGCTTGACACTAACTACCAGTTTAAGGAGAACAGGCAATGTTAATGCCAAAACGTGTAAAACACCGCAAGCAGTTTCGCGGTCGCATGAGAGGAATGGCTAAAGGCGGTACCACATTGATTAATGGTGAGTACGGCATTCAAGCTACTTCAGTTGGTTGGATTACCGCCCGCCAAATTGAATCAATGCGCCGTGTTGTTGTACGCCATATGAAGCGTCGCGGTCGTTATTGGATCCGTATCTTTCCTGACAAGCCGGTTACTGCGAAAGCTGCAGAAACCCGCATGGGTAAAGGTAAAGGTTCTGTCGACCGTTGGGTCGCTGTTGTGAAGCCAGGCCGTATCTTATTTGAAGTTGCGGACGTTCCTGAAGAAGTTGCCCGTGAGGCGATGCGTTTGGCTGGTTATAAATTACCAATCCGAACTCAGATTGTAGCGAAGGAAGGGTAGAACCGATGGCTAATATCGTTGAACTACGTGAACTAAGTAATCAGGAACTTGCGGAGGCGTTGGAAGAAGCTCGTGAAGAGATGTTTAACCTTCGTTTTCAAAAAGCAACTGGGTCGCTTGAAAATACCGCTCGAATTGGGCAGGTCAAACGAGAGATTGCTCAACTTAATGAGATTGTTCAAAAAAGAGAGTGGGCTGTAGCTGAAGTGGCAAAAGTGCCTGAAGTTGCTTCTGCACTCGATGGAAAATCTTGGAGCGGGGAAGCTCGTTATGTATACGAAGATGGCATTTGGCAGGTTACCTTGTCAGATGATGGTGGAAAAGAGCTGGCGACTGCTCAGGTTGACCTGAACAAAAAACGCCGCAGCACCCGCCGCCAAAGAGATAATATCCTACCCGTTCAGAAGGTAGACAGTTACGAGGTGGCATAATGCAGGAACAACGTAAACGTTTAACTGGAAAAGTGACCAGTGACAAAATGAATAAAACCATTGTTGTTGCGGTTGAAACAACCAAGCGTCACCCGCTTTATGGCAAAGTAATTACGCTTGTGAAGAAATACAAGGCTCATGACGAAGAAAACGTTTGTAAAATTGGTGATCGCGTCACGATTGTAGAATCGCGTCCGCTTAGCCGTCAAAAACGTTGGGCTCTTGTTACTGTCCACGAGAACTAGAGGAATATCATGCTTCAAGTAGAAAGTCGAGTACACGTTGCCGACAATTCAGGTGCGAAAGAACTGCTTGTTATCAAGGTCCTTGGCGGCTCAAAACGCTATTATGGCCATGTTGGTGACCTAGTTGTGGCGACAGTAAAAAAAGCAGCTCCGCATGGAACTGTTAAAAAGAGTGCTGTTGTTCGTGCTGTAATTGTTCGTTCTAAAAAGGAATATCGCCGCAGTGATGGTAGCTATATCCGTTTTGATGACAATGCGGCCGTTATTGTAGATCCGGAAAGCAAAAATCCGGTCGGTACCCGTATTTTTGGGCCAGTAGCACGTGAACTGCGTGAAAGAGGATACAACCGTATCCTTTCTTTGGCGCCAGAAGTGCTTTAAGAGGTAAATTATGCGGATTAAACAAGGTGATACCGTTATCGTGATTGCGGGTAATGACAAAGGTGAAACTGGGGAAGTAACCCAAGTATTCTCTGGTCAAAACCGGATTGTGGTTGCAGGTGTCAATCGACGTACAAAACATCAAAAACCCCGTCAAGCTGGACGTACCCAAGTTCAGGGTGGGATTGTTGAATTTGAGGCGCCAATTAACGTTTCAAACGTTATGTTGGTATGTCCTCACACTGGTGAGCCGACTCGGGTTGGTGTTCGCCGTGATGAAAATGGAAAGCCGGTTCGTTTTTCTAAGAAAAGCGGGCAGGATATTTAATAAGCGCTCGTCACCAGATGTAAGTTCATCTGGCCGGAGTAGAAAATGTTTAAGCCATTAAAACAGCAGTATCAGGAAGACATTGTTGAAACTCTAATGAAAGAGTTTGAATACAGCAATGTTATGCAAGTCCCAAAAATCGAAAAAGTTGTAATCAATGTGGGACTTGGCGAAGCGCTGGATAATTCCAAAGCGGTAGAATTTGCCGTTAATGACATCCAGCAAATCACCGGGCAAAAACCGGTGTTGAATAAAGCGCGCAAGTCCATTGCTGGCTTCAAATTGCGTGAAGGCCGTGTGATCGGAATTAAGGTAACTCTTCGGAGTAAAAAGATGTGGGCATTTCTGCAACGTCTTATTCACCTTGCTCTCCCTCGTACACGTGACTTTCAAGGTGTTTCACCTGACGCATTTGACGGCCGTGGAAACTACACGCTTGGCCTGACGGAACAACTCATCTTTCCAGAAATCGATTACGATAAAATTGATAAGATTCGCGGACTAAGTGTTAGTGTGGTGACATCTGCCAATACAGATGAAGAAGCGCGACGGTTACTGGCCCTTCTGGGTATGCCGTTTAAAAAGAATTAAGCGGGATACAGGAATAACCATATGGCAAAAAAATCAATTATTGCCCGCGAGTCAAATCGCAAGTACAAGAACCGCGTTCGAAATCGCTGTAACTTGTGCGGCCGTCCCCGCGGTTATTATCGTCGATTCGGTTTGTGCCGGATCTGCTTGCGCGAGCAAGCTCTCAAGGGGAATATCCCCGGACTGGCCAAATCTAGCTGGTAAAGGAGAAATCTTATGTCAATGAGTGATCCTCTTGCTGATATGTTGACGCGTGTCCGGAATTCTCTGAAACGTGGTCACAAGTCGGTTTCTATGCCGACTTCAAAAGCAAAAGTGGCAATTGCCAAAGTATTGCAGGATGAAGGTTATATTACTGATTTTGAGGTAGTTGACTCAAAACCATCTGCAATTTTGCAAATTACTTTAAAATATGTTGGCGACAAGAAAACGAAACGTTCAGTGATTACTGATCTGCAACGTGTAAGTAAACCTGGTCGTCGTATGTATGTTGGAAAATCTGAAATCCCTTGGGTAAAAGACGGCATGGGTATTGCTGTCGTTACTACTTCTCAAGGTGTTATGACTGGACGCAAAGCGCGCCGCTTAGGAGTAGGCGGCGAGGTTTTGTGCAAGGTGTGGTAACCCGAAATGTCACGTATTGGTAAAATGCCAATCTCGCTCCCGAAAGGTGTTGCAATCGACATTAAAGGTAGCGAGGTTACAGTAAAAGGTTCTAAAGGAACATTGGTAGGGCGCTTTGATAGAGACATGACATTCTCAAATGAGGATGGCGTGCTCACTGTCGCCCGGCCGACTGAATCTCGTCAGCACCGCGCTATGCACGGTCTGACTCGTTCATTAGTTAATAACATGGTTATTGGTGTGAGCGAAGGATTTGAAAAGAGATTAGATGTACAAGGTGTTGGTTATCGTGCTGAAATGAGCGGAACGGACCTTGTGCTGCATGTTGGTTATTCACATCCGGTTGAAATGAAAGCCCCTACCCCAGAGACAAAATTTGTTGTTGAGGATAGAGGCCGGACTATTATTGTTACCGGTATTGATAAACAAGTTGTTGGTGAAGTATGCGCCAAAATCCGTAAAGTGCGGCCGCCAGAACCTTATAAAGGTAAAGGTATTCGTTATATGGGTGAGCATGTTCGCCGTAAAGCTGGTAAGGCAGGTAAGGTATAAGATGGCAGTTGGATCAGCAAAAGCACGTAAACGTCGTCATTACCGTATGCGGCGGAATTTGGCAGGAACGTCTGAACGTCCTCGCCTTAATATTTTTCGCTCAGTCAATCATATTTATGCCCAAGTCATCGATGATGAAACAGGTGTAACATTGGCTTCAGCCTCTACGATTGATAAAAACCTTTCTGGTGACATGGGTGGAAAGCCTAAAGTTGAACAAGCAAAAGCTGTAGGTATGGCTGTTGCAGAGCGAGCCAAAGCGGCTGGTGTTTCAATTGTGGTTTTTGACCGTGGTGGATTTCGATATCACGGCCGGGTGAAAGCCTTGGCTGACGGTGCACGCGAAGGCGGGCTAGAATTCTAGAGAGGTACTCGTCTTATGGGACAGAATAGAGGCAGTAACAACAATAATAGCAATAACAAAGGTGGTGGTCGCGGCCGTGGTCGTGGCAAATTTGAACAAAACCAACCTGAGTTTGACGAAAAAATCATTGATATCGCCCGTGTTGCTAAAGTAATTAAGGGTGGTCGTCGTTTTGCATTTCGTGTCACCGTTGTTGTTGGTGATAATAAAGGCAAAGTTGGAATGGGTATCGGTAAAGCTCGAACAGTTCCAGATGCTATTCGTAAAGCGATTGAAATCGGTAAGCGTGAGATGGCATCTGTATCTATGGTCGGCACAACTGTTCCTCATGGAGTTGTGGGTAAACATGGCGCAGCACGTGTCATGCTCAAACCTGCATCACCAGGAACCGGCGTAATCGCTGGTGGTGGTGTCCGGGCTGTAATTGAGGCCGCTGGATATAAAGATATCTTGTCTAAATCACTCGGTAGCGATAATACATTGAATGTAATTCGTGCAACTATCGAAGGTTTGCACCAGATGAAATATATTCATGAAGAAGCTACCGTTCGTGGCAAAGAGCCAGCTGACGTTAGCCCATTCTGGAGTCGGTAAAATGACTAACAAAATTCGTATTACTTACAAGAAAAGCGCTATTGGGTATCGCAAAGATCAAGGTCGCACGATTCGTGCGCTTGGTTTGCGTAAACTTAATTCAAGCGTAGAGCATGATGATACACCTGTGATCCGTGGTATGGTTCGCAAGGTGGTTCATCTTGTATCTGTAGAAGAGGTTTCGTAACAATGAAATTACACGATCTGCGTCCAGATGATGGAAGCAAAAAGAAGCGCAAGCGAGTGGGTCGCGGTCATGCGGCTGGACAGGGTAAAACTGCCGGCCGTGGTACCAAGGGGCAAGGAGCTCGAAGTGGTGGTGGTAAAGGACCTTATTTTGAAGGTGGTCAATTACCTTTAGCGCGTCGTCTCCCATTCAAACGTGGTTTTACAAACCGACGTAAAGTTTATTATAAAGCGATCAACATCAGCCTTTTCACTGAGATTGATGCTGAAGCTGGAACAGTAGTTTCACCAGAATATCTTCAAGGACTTGGCAGGCTCAAGAAGCTAACAGATCCTTATGTGATTCTTGGCGATGGAGACTTGAATGTAGCTTTGACCGTCAAAGCTTATCGGGTATCAAAGTCGGCTAAGGAACAGATTGAAAAAGCTGGTGGGACTGTAGAAATTATCCCCCTTGCCTCGTAAGGAGAATATCCAATGTTTGAATCCGTAAAATCGGCTTTTCAAGTTGCAGATATCAGACGAAAGATATTAATCACCATCGGCTTGATGGTGATTTATCGTTTGGTCGCAAACATTCCGGTTCCAGGTGTAGATGTTTTGCAATGGCTTGCATTTACTGAAAATGGGACTGGGCTTGACGGGCTTCTTGGTGTGTTGAATTTGCTATCTGGTGGTGCTGTTGGGAACTTTTCTGTTCTTTCTATGGGTGTTTATCCCTACATTACAGCTTCCATTATTATGCAGTTGCTGACACCTGTAATCCCTTATCTTGAAGAACTGTCTCAAGAAGGTGAATCAGGGCGAAATCGCATTAATCGATTCACTTACTACCTCACAGTTCCTCTCGCACTTGTTCAGGCAGTAGGGCAGATCAACTTGGTTGGACTTCAATTTGGTGGTGGAGGAGCTTTAGGGCAAATTATGCCTAACTTTGGCTTTTCTGAACCAGCAAATATCATTCCTACTTTAGTTACTCTGTTTGCCATGACCGCAGGAACTATGTTTGCGATTTGGTTGGGTGAACAAATTACGGAAAATGGTGTTGGTCAAGGAATTTCGCTGATTATTTTCGGTGGTATTGCCTCTTTGGTTCCTTCAAACCTTCTTAACCTGATTGTCTCAACTGAGAGTGCAATTGGGGATCGTATTATTTCACTCGTTGCGTTCTTAGTGATTATCGTCATTACAACCCTTGTGATTGTTTACATTCAGGAAGGTGAGCGACGAATTCCGGTTCGATATAGTCGACGGATTCGGGGAAGCAAGGTCTACCAAGGACAGAGCACTCATTTGCCCGTCAAGGTGAATACCGCAGGGATGATTCCAATTATCTTTGCGTCATCGATTATGACATTCCCTTCTTTGGTTGCTAGCTTCTTCATTCCGGCCGGTTCTGCACCTGGTGCAGAAAGTGCTGGGGTTGGATTTGCTCGCATAATGGCTCAAGGGTTTAACGCTGGCGCTGACATTGAGATTTATCGATTTGCTCCTGCTTTTTATTGGCTTTTCCTTTTCATTTTTGTGGCTGCATTTACGTTCTTTTACACTAATGTGATGCTTCAGCAGCAGAAAATGGGTCGTTCGCTCCATCAGCGTGGCGGCTTTATTCCAGGTATTAAGCCTGGTGATAAGGGTAAACGAACCGATGAGTACATCACCAAAGTGGTTAGCCGTATTACTTTTGTAGGTGCGGTTTTCCTTGGATTGGTAGCTATTCTTCCGGGAATCATGGCATACATTGCATGGGCTGTTGGCATCAATGGTCTGGGTCAAAGTGCTTTGATTATTAGTGGTTCAGGAATGATTATTATCGTTGGTGTGATTATTGACACCATGCGACAAATCGAAGCTCAGCTGGTAATGCGCAGCTACGAAGGCTAATTAAAATGGCAGAGACGATGAAAACTTTTGTTGTTTTAATGGGCGCTCCCGGTGCCGGAAAAGGTACTCAAGCAAAGCTTCTTGAAGAGCAATTAACTTTGCCTCAAGTTGCAACTGGCGACCTTTTTCGTGCAAACCTTAAAAATGAAACTGAGCTAGGGAAATTGGCAAAGACTTATATGGATAAAGGAAATCTTGTTCCAGATGAAGTCACAATTGCTATGGTAAAGGATCGGTTGTCGCAAGATGATTGCAGCAATGGAGCGATTCTTGATGGATTTCCTCGTTCACCAGCCCAAGCTGATGCTTTAAACTCTCTTTTAATTGAGTTTGGTGGAGAGATCAATGTTGTTCCTTTCATTTATGTTGAGGAAGAGATGTTGATCTCGAGGCTTTTAAAGCGGGCTGAAATTGAAGGCCGGGCAGATGATAATGAAGAAACGATTCGGAATCGGATGAATGTGTATCGTGAATCAACTGCGCCACTCCTTGATTATTACAGTGAGAAAGGGTTGGTCGTTAAAGTTGATGGCGATCGGCCGATTGATGAAGTTTATAATGATTTGGTTTCTGTAATAAGTGGAGACTAAATCTGGTAAGTGAAAATTAACCTAGTACAATTCTAGGTCGGTATTAGGTCATATTGTATATGGCTTGAGCAGGAAAAATCATGAAAGTATCTGCTTCAGTAAAAAAGCGCTGTCCAAAGTGCAAAATTATTAAACGTAAAGGTGTTGTTCGGGTGATCTGTGAGAATCCGAATCACAAACAGAGACAAGGGTAGGTTGAAAAATGGCTCGTATAGCTGGTGTTGATATTCCAAACGACAAACGGGTTGTGATCAGCCTAACCTATATTTATGGTGTTGGCCGGACTTCTAGCAAGAATATTTTGGCAAAAGCTGAAATTAGCGAAGAACGCCGTGTGAAAGACCTGACTGAAGCAGAGCTAACAACGCTTCGTCGGATTCTTGATGCTGATTATAAAGTTGAGGGTGATCTTCGTAATGAAGTTAACCTAAATATTAAGCGTTTGATGGAAATTGGAAGCTACCGTGGTTTGCGCCATCGTCGTCATCTTCCAATGCATGGTCAACGGACAAAAACAAACGCACGGACAATGAAAGGTCCGAAGAAGACTGTGGCCGGCCGTGGCCGCCGCGTCGGTAAATAATTTAGAGAATTGGGAACCGTACCATACTGGACCAAAGTGGTTTTGCTTCAAGCAAAATAAGTTGGTTTAAAAGGTGGTACGGTTAGCCACGATAGGGAAAAATAAAAATGGCTCGTAGAAATCAAGCCCAGTCAAATAGAAGAAGAGCAAAGAAGGTGATCCCGCATGGTCAGGTTCACGTTTATGCTACATTCAACAATACGATTGTTACTTTTACAGATCTAAAAGGAAATACGATTTGCTGGTCAAGTGCTGGTAATACAGGTTTCCGTGGTTCGCGTAAAAGTACACCATACGCTGCTGGTCTTGCGGCCCGTAATGCATCAGGTGTTGCGAAAGATAATGGTATGTATGAAGCTGACGTTATTGTTAAAGGACCTGGACCAGGTCGTGAATCGGCAATTCGAGCAGTACAGTCATCTGGTATTAAAGTGAAATCTATTTCTGATATCACTCCGGTTCCACATAATGGTTGCCGCCCTCCCAAGAAACGGCGCGTTTAAACGCACTACTTGGTTGGAATTGGGAAGCCTTATTTACAGAGTTTAGAAATTACCAGTATGTCGAGAGAATAAACGAATGTTTGTATGATGCTTTGTCATGGTACGCATTTCTTTGTTGATGATGTTTCACAGTAAACGTCATCAATAAAGAAATAAATATTCTCGAAACTGTCCTGGGAGGTATGAAATTGGCTGTTAACAATCTTGTTTTACCAAAAATCGAAAGTACTGCGATTACACAACAGTATGGAAAATTCAACATTGGCCCTCTTGAGCCAGGTTATGGGACAACATTAGGAAACTCGCTTCGTCGAGTTTTATTGGCGTCTTTGCCAGGTGCTGCGGTTAGTTCTATCCGTGTATCTGACGTGGCTCATGAGTTTGCTGCAATCCCAAATGTCCGTGAAGACATGATGCAGCTAATCCTTAATGTTAAGCAAATTCGTCTTAAGTTGTTTGAAGTTGAAAGTGCTCGTATGCGCCTCGAGGTGCACGGAGCTGGCACGGTTACCGCTGCTGACTTGATGCTTCCGGCTGATGTTGAAGTTGTCAACCCAGACTTATATCTATTCACCGTTGATTCTGATGATGCATTTCTTGAAATTGAAATGACTGTTGACAGCGGACGTGGATATTCTCCCGCAGAAAAACGTGGCCGTTTACCAATTGGTGAATTGCCCGTCGATGCAATTTACAGTCCTGTCACCCGTGTGGCATATGACGTCGTAAAGACCCGTTATGGGCAAGCGGCTGACTATGACATGCTGATTATGGAGATTTGGACTGATGGTTCTGTTCGGCCGGAAGAGACATTGGCTCATGCGGCTCAGATCCTTATGCAACAGCTTCGTCCTTTGGCAGGAGTCAGTGAAGAATCACTGATTCAAGAAGAAGAGCCAGAAGAAGAAGAAGGTGCAATTCCAAATGAATGGTACGACACACCGATTGAGCATCTCGATCTAAGTGTGCGTGTATTTAACTCGCTCAAACGAACTGGCATTACCAAAGTTGGTGAAATGCTTGAAATGTTAGAGCGTGGCGAAGAAACAATGCTCGCCATCCGTAATTTCGGTGAAAAATCTCTTGATGAGTTGAAAGATCAACTGATTATGAAAGGATTCCTGAACGAGGATGGACAGGCGGCTACTCCCGGTAGCTAAGGGCCGTCTGATTAGGTGATTTGTTTGAGATGAAGGTTTGCATTTAAGTGTAAACTTTCAACAAACTGTCACAGCTATCAGGACAATAGAAAATGCGTCATCGCAGAAGCGGCCGGAAACTTAATCGTGACTCCGGCCATCGTAAAGCGCTGCGGCGGAACATGGTAGCTGATCTGTTTGCTCACGGTGAAATCGTGACAACAGAAGCTAAAGCTCGCATGATCCGGCCAGTGGCTGAACGAATCATCACGATCGCTAAACGCGGTCTGGCAAAAGGCGATATTGAGGCAGTTAATGCCCGTCGTCTAGTTTCTTCTCGCATCTATCGTTTCCGTACAATCGAAGCAGATTTCGAGTATGTGGAAATTGATGTACTGAAGAAATTGTTTGATGAAATTGCTCCCGCAGTTGCGGATCGGCCGGGTGGTTACACTCGCATGATTAAACTGCCACCCCGTTCTGGTGACAACGCCAAAATGGCAATGGTGCAGTTAATTGCAGACGAAGCAGGAGAGGCCGGGGCGTAATGCGAACACACAAAGTCTCGTTATATATTTTATTAACGAGATAAGTTTGTTCACAAGACCTCAGTCTGAACATTAAAAACCGTATATCAGACATGAACGGAACTCAGCGATTTCGTGCCGTGGTCGAATATGATGGGACTGGCTTTGCCGGCTTTCAGCGACAGCGAGACGAATTTCGTACAGTGCAAGGTGAGCTTGAATCTGCTCTGAGTAAATTAGGGCAAGGTAAGGTTCCAGTTCTTGCGGCTGGTCGAACGGACAGCGGCGTGCATGCAACCGGACAGGTCATATCTTTTGACTTGGCTTGGAAGCATCCTGTAGAGAAGTTGTTGCTAGCTCTAAACACGCAATTATCCGGAGACGTATCGATTCGGAATGTGGAAAAGGCAAATGCCAATTTCCATCCAAGATTCGATGCCCGGAGACGGGCTTATCGTTATCACATTGAAATTTGTGAAGATCGAGCAAGAAGACCTTTGAGTCGTGACAGAAAGTGGCAAGTATTTAAACCCCTTGATGTTGAAGCGATGAATAAGGCAGCGAGTTACCTAGTTGGTAAAAAGGATTTTGCTACTTTTGGCATGCCGCCACAGGGTAATAATACTGTACGGGAAATAGTCGTAGCTGAATGGACACAATCTGAAAATGAATTAACTTTTTTTATAGAAGCTAATGCGTTTTTATACAGAATGGTTCGCAGTATCACGGGTTCTTTGAAGATGGTCGGAGATGGTCGCTGGAGTGTTGATGATTTTAAACGAGCTTTGGAAGCAACAGATCGTAAAAAATCAGCAGCCGCTGCACCAGCTTGGGGACTTTATCTTGTTTCTGTCACTTATGATAAACGGTAGACTGGTCAGGAAATAATCATGAAAACATTTGTAACTAAACCGGCAGAAATTGAACGTCAATGGTATTTGGTCGACGCGACTGATAAAACCCTTGGGCGTTTAGCTTCTGAACTTGCGCAAATCCTAAAAGGTAAGCACAAGCCGCATTATGCACCAAACGTTGATGCGGGTGACTTTGTCGTTCTCATCAATGCTGAGAAGATCGCTGTTACCGGCCGTCGTCTCGATCAAAAAACATACTATCGTCATTCAGGCTACCCAGGTGGGTTGAGTGAAATGAAGCTCAAAGATATGCTTAAAAAGCATCCAGATCGGCCAATCAAATTGGCCGTAAAAGGGATGTTGCCAAAGAATGTTCTTGGGCGTCAGATGCTAACAAAGCTTAAGGTTTTTGTAGGACCTGAACATAAGCACGCGGCTCAACAGCCCAAAGTGCTTGAGCTGTAGGAGAATTTAGATGAAAGATCTTGATTTTGGAAAATACATCGAAGGTATCGGCCGTCGTAAGAGTGCTTCAGCTCGTGTTCGTATCTATCCTGAAAACAAAGGAAATGGATCATTTATTGTCAACGGTAAAGAAGTAAAAGATTACTTCGATCGGTTTGGCGATTATGAGACACTTACAAGTCCTTTTGTTGACCTTGAGGTTCTTGGAAAGATGGATGTAACTGTCCTTGTTAATGGCGGTGGTGTTACTGGCCAGACAGACGCAGTGCGTTTGGGGCTAGCTCGCGCCTTGCTCAAATATGATGAGGAATTACGTGGTCAACTGCGTGAAGGTAATCATCTTAGCCGTGACCCACGTGTTAAAGAGCGTAAAAAGCCAGGTTTGAAACGTGCTCGTAAAGCTCCAACTTATACCAAACGTTAAAACCTTGGGTTTAAGTTGAATTCAGCAAATGGTGATCAGTTTGTTGAGTATAAAAAACTTGTAGATCAACTTGAAGGCGGGTTAATCCCCGCCTTTTTGTGTTTCATAGTGTTGGGGCCAAAGCTAAATTAATTAAGCTGGTTACCCTGATCTAGGTGTTGCCTTTTAAATAGTTTTTGGAGAAAGAAGATGGGCATTACGATCGTTGGGTTGGGACCGGGGGACGGCCGATATTTGACTCGAGAGGCATGGAATGTGCTGACCGAGGCTGAAGTGGTCTGGTTGAGGACTGCAAGGCACCCAGCCGTAGATGATTTGCCGACAAGTTTAACGAAGCATAGCTTTGACCATCTCTATGAACAAAAGTCTGACTTCGAGGATGTTTACAACGCGATTACAGCAGAGCTTATTACACATGCAAAAGATAAAGACATTGTTTATGCTGTACCAGGGCATCCGCATGTAGGGGAGTCAACGGTGACGAGGCTCCAGGTCGCGGCAGTGGAGCACCAGGTACACCTGCAGTTTGTTGCAGGCTTAAGCTTTATTGAACCTTGTCTGACTGCAGCAGGGATTGATGGAATGGAAGGCTTACAGGTTCACGACGCTCTCGATGTCGCCTCGATGGATTATCCATGCGTTAATCCTGATTTTCCACTCTTGTTAGGCCAAGTTTACAGTCGATTGGTTGCAAGTGATTTAAAGGAAATTTTGACGGCCGTTTACCCAGATGAACATCCTGTTGTACTGATACATGGAGCCGGATCAGCTAATGAAGTTGTAGAGCGCATCCATTTGTACGAAATTGACCATAGTGAGCATACAAGCCATTTGACTTCACTTTACATGGCTTCTCTGCCTGCGAAAAGTGATATGAGCGCATTTGCTGAAATTATTGCGACACTGCGTGGTCCAGATGGTTGTCCTTGGGATCAAAAACAAACGCCTCAGTCGATGCGTGACGGCTTTTTGGAAGAGATGGCGGAAGTATTGGATGCCTTGGATCGGGGGGATGAAGAAAACTTGTGTGAGGAGCTTGGAGATTTGCTGTTACATATTACGATGCAGGCGCAAATGGCGGCCGAAGATGGAGCATTTACCTTAACAGATGTGATAAGTGGAATTTACGCGAAGATTATCCGTAGACATCCACACGTCTGGGGAACGACTGAGGTTGAGGGTACAGATGATGTGGTATCTAACTGGGAGGCGATTAAGGCTCAAGAAAAAGCTAAAAAGGAGGCGCCTGGCCCTCGCCTTAAATCGGTTTTAGATAATATTCCACCTGTATTGCCAGCCTTAGCACGATCTCAAAAAATTCAGAATCGGGTCCGTAAGGTCGGTTTTGACTGGCAGGACATTGAGGGTGTTTATGATAAACTACAAGAGGAAGTGGCTGAGATTCAGGCCGCTGAAACTAAGGACCATCAATTAGAAGAAATTGGGGATCTTTTGTTTGTCACGGTGAATTTGGCAAAATGGTTAGGCTTGGATGCGGAGATCGCATTGCGTGAGGCTAATCTAAAATTTGAACGCCGTTTTCGTGAATTAGAGCTGCTGGCTCATGCTCAAGATTGGATATTAACTGACTTAGGTGAGTCTGAGCTAATTAGCCTTTGGGATAAAGCAAAGGAACTGACAGCTTAGCGCTAAAAATCTATAGTTGGAGGAATGGCTTTTGTCGATAGCAGGTGTTCTAAAAATTATACTTTTTATTTTTGTGGGCATCTCTTTTTTGGCTGCTTTTCGAGCGCTTTTAATCGGCCTGCGCTCAAGAAGTAAGGCCAATAGCCAATTTTTCAATGTCGGCCGCTTAGAAGCTCAGCGCAAGGTTTTAAGTAGTTTGTTGTCTACAGTTGGATTTGTCTTGCTTGCACTTGTCTTCATGCTTGGTGCTATTACTATTCCCGATGATTTTTTGAGTTCGTGGCTCACCGCAGACGAAGAAATCGCATTAGCAGAAGCAGCTACTGAACCGATTGATGAGGCAATTGAAGCGTCTGGAACTACAGAGAATAGCGATGGGCCTGTTATCAGCGAGATAGTTGT
This sequence comes from Anaerolineae bacterium, assembly GCA_045105475.1. Classification (GTDB taxonomy): domain Bacteria; phylum Chloroflexota; class Anaerolineae; order Promineifilales; family Promineifilaceae; genus WTJY01. The sequence continues at coordinate 8,450 of JBGCDP010000018.1, read as the reverse complement.
TGAAACGCTAACACCCATCCCAACAGAAACCCCTGCGCCCATACGTGACTACATTTATGTGGATAGCCCAATTGTGGGTGTGTATATACGAGATTTACCTGACGGTGATATTATTGATGTGCTTGAAGATCGCTCAAGGTTAAGTTTGGGTGGTGAAAGCACAATTGTTGATGGAATTAACTGGATATTGGTTTTAACTGATGATGAACGGGAAGGTTGGGTTGCTGAGCAATTTACAACAACCGCTTCACCTGTATCTGTTGAGTTTGTACCAGAGAGCTAATAAAATCTGCCAAAATCGTAGGAAAATAAAAAAAATATGGTTGAAAAAATAGAAAATATAATTAAAAGTTCATTGCCGGATGCGACAATCTTTGTGATGGACCCTTATAATGACGGACAACATTTCCAAGCTTTGGTTATTAGTCCAACATTTGATGGTGCATCTCTAGTGGAACAACATCAAATGGTAATGAACCCTTTAAAAGAGGCATTGGAAACTGATGTACATGCTTTGGGCTTAAAAACTTTTACTCCTGAAAAATGGGAGAGAAAACGGGGCCAATACGGACTTTAAAAGAGAACAGTGTAGGGCGATTGAAAGATGAGAGATCTTTACCCTCCTTTCAATGCTCTCTCTTTACTTTAAGGAATTTTATTATGGATTTAGAAGCAAAATTTGAAGAGATTAAGTCTGAACTGGCAGCAAACCCAGTCATGCTTTATATGAAGGGGAACAAAGATTTCCCGATGTGTGGATTTTCGGCACAAGTTGTGAGCATTTTAAATGCGGTTGATGCAACGTATGAAACGCGAGACATTTTGCAGGATGAAGGATTGAGGCAAGCGATCAAAGTTCATGCAAATTGGCCGACTATTCCACAGCTATACATCAATGGAAATTTTGTTGGTGGTTGTGATATTGTGACGGAGTTGTATCAAGAAGGCGATTTGGCAGAGATGTTGCCGACCGGCTAGAAATTTAATAGACCATTGAACGGCATGTAGTCGGGTTGATGACCGGTATTCAGAGAACTTATTGTCTGAATACCGGTCATTTTTGTTTTTACACCTAATTTAAAATCGATATTAGGCGTAAAATTTAGAGCTATGAGTAATAAAAAGAGTTTGAAATTTCGTCAGTCATTGGCTGACTCACCGGTTTACACGGGTGGTAATCCAATATCATTGTTGGAAGAAAAGTATGGGTTGAATGCGGCCGATATTTATAAACTTGGCTCGAATGAAAATCCTTTGCCGACACCAGATTCGGTTAAAGATGCTATTAGTGCCTCACTTTCGGGCTTAAATCGCTATCCGCCTAATGTTCAAGACTTAAAGGATGGTTTGGGTGCCTATATCGGCCGTGGTATGGAAGCGGCTAACTTTGTTGTTGGAAACGGAGGGTGTGAAGTTCTTGATCTGATTGCGAAATCATTTATTGATGTAGGTGATGAAGCGATCGTGTGCCCACCAACTTTTCCACTATATAGACTGACTTTGAATCGGATAGGAGCCAAGATTGTTCATGCTGATTTAAATGATGATTACAGCTACAACGTCGGCCGGATTTTAGACGCAGTGACTGATAAAACCCGCTTGCTGTATTTGACCTCACCTAATAACCCAACTGGATCGATTTTAACCCAGCAACAGCAAGACGAGATTATGGCCAATTTGCCCGATCACGTTTTGGTTATAGCTGATGAAGTCTATTGGCAATTCAATGAAGACAAACAAATGGCTGATTCTTTGCGCTATGTGCAAGAAGGGCGCAACGTCATAATCTTGCATAGTTTTTCAAAGTTGTTTGGATTAGCTGGGCTACGTTTGGGTTACGGGATCGCACCTGCCCATATCGCTGAATACTTACAGCGTGGGCAGCTACCGTTTCACACCAACGGCTTGTCAATTGCGGCCGGGCTTGCTGCTTTAGGTGATCGCGACCATATGGAAGAGACAATTTCGATGACGGTGACCGAACGGCCGAAAATGTTTAAGGGGCTTGATGCGATGACCGGAATCGATGTCTACCCATCTCAGACAAACTTTATGCTGTTTAAACCGGAAATGGATAGCAAGCTGGTTGAAGAAGGGCTGCAAAAAGAAGGGATTATCGTGCGCGAATTGTCAGGTTTTTATATGCCTGGCTTTATACGGGTGTCTGTTGGACAGCCGCATGAAAATAGCGCATTTTTGGAAAAACTGGCAAAAGTTGTCGGTTAAATTTTAAGAGAGGGTCTACAGCCTGCTATTTTTTACAAAATTGTGGAAGCCAACCCTGTTTTTGTATGCCTGGTTTTTGAACATCTGGTATAAATTCCCTCTTAAAATAGTGAGAAGCACTCATAAGAAATCATCCTATCCATATTCCCGAGTTAACTTATAGGAGTTACGAACATGCCCGATAATGTTGAACCATTTTTTCTGTTTAATCCGGTAGAGGGAGAATTTACGATTACCAGTCGTTTTAATACCCCTAGAAGCTATTCACCTAACGGCCGACATGAAGGATTAGACCTTGACGTCAAAACCAATCGAGGGCAATTGCGCCGGATTTTGGCTGCACAGCGTGGGACTATTATGTTCATTGGTAATCGTGCTGATGGATTGGGTAAACATGTTCAAATTAACCATGATTGGCCCGATGGGGAGAAATACACAACATGGTATGGCCATTTATCTAGCGTAGACCGATCCTTGAGAGTGGGGCAATTTGTGCAGGCTGGGCACCCGTTAGGTATTGGTGGAAGCACGGGATTTTCAACCGGGCCGCATCTGCATATTACTCTGCAGCATCATGGGCATGGGTTAAGCGGGTACGTTTTTCCTGATATTGTGGATCCTACTAACATGTTTCGGCTAGGTGCTGACCCGGCCGCTGTTGATCAGATGGTTTTCGTTAAAGATGTGACTATTCCAGATGGGATGATGGTTCGAGCGGGTAGCAGCTTTGTAAAGACATGGCGAATCAAAAACGTTGGTTCTACAACATGGGGCAACGGCTACAAAATGGTTCACAGCAGTGGTGATAAGATGGGCGCCAGACTTGATGAGTATGCGATTCCTGCGGCGAGGCCTGGTGAAGAGGTTGAGATTTCGATCCCAATGCGGGTACCAGACCGCTCAGGGTTAATTCAAGGCTCATGGCAACCGGTGAACGCACGCGGCCGAGCGTTTTTGTTCCATATGTTCGTTGAGGTCAATTCTGTTAAGCAGGCTGCGCGCGATGACGGGAATTATGTGGCCGATGTGACGATACCAGATGGTACCGTGATTCAGCAGGGAGAATCTTTTCTCAAAACATGGCGGATCAAAAATACGGGTACAACGACATGGCAGAACTATACGCTTGAATATTCAGGCGATCCGTTCTCGCGCGATAGCCGGATGGGTGCTCCAATGGCGGTGAGTGTTCCATTTACCCGGCCGGGGCAAGAAGTCAATGTTTCTGTCACATTGAAAGCCCCTGATTCTTTAGGCACCCATCGAAGCACATGGCGTTTACGCAAACGTGATGGGGGGCTTTTTGGTGAGCAGCTGTATGGCGAAATCAAAGTATCGGCGAAGCAACAGGTCGCATTGCAAGATGGCTTGAGTTATATCGACGACGTAACCATTCAAGACAATACTGAGCTTGTGCCTGGGCAAAAGATCCAAAAGATTTGGCGCGTGCGCAATGCAGGAACATCTAAATGGGGGAATGGCTATGTCGTGGCTCACGTGGGTGGGGATCGAATGGGTGCCCCTGCGACATTGCCCCTGCCAGCAGCAGATCCCGGCGAAATTGTGCATGTTGTGATTGACATGACGGTACCGACCAATCCTGGACCAAGCTTTGGCGAATGGATGGCCAAAGACCCATCAGGTAAGATATTTGGCGAGAACATGATCATTTTGATCAAGGTTGTTGACCTTACCGGTAAAGACAACTATCGCTTCGTAACCGATGTAACGATCCCAGATAACTCTGTCTTGCAGGTGGGCCATACCATGCGCAAAGTGTGGCGTGTGCGCAATACTGGTATGACGAGTTGGGGAGATGGGTATACGTTACGCCATGTGCGCAATGAAAATTTTGCGAAAGATGGCATCAAAGAGATCCCTCTGCCGCCGGCACAGCCAGGGCAAACGATTGACATCGGATTAGATATTACGGCTCCATCTTCACCCGGTGAGCATAAAACGAGCTGGCGACCGTTTAATTCGCAGGGCAACCCGTTTGGATTTGAGCTATTTGCTTTGATTCGGGTGCCTACTCCAATCGCAACCCGCCGTCGTAGTGATTCTCGTCTTAAAGAGCATACAACTGTTGCAAATGGCAAAAAGTTTAAAGTGGGCGAGGCGTTTACAAAACAGTGGACGGTTAACAATGTCGGAGATTCAACGTGGGGTCCTGGCTTTACCCTAGCATTTGTTGATGGTGATCAGATGGGAGGGCCAGAAAGTGTATCTGTTCGGCCGACGGCTCCTGGCCAGTCCGCCATGATTGGGGTGCCGCTAACGGCTCCATCGGTTCCAGGTGGTTACTCTGCTCGTTGGCGGATGCGCGACCCAGAAGGGAAGCTGTTTGGTTCACCAATGCTTGTTCGTATTATTGTGGAACCGGCCGGAACTGCAGTTGACTTGCTGCCATACATGAAGGGTGACGGCCGTTTGTATGAAATGAAGCACTTTTTCCACAACGGGCAGGGGCAACAGCGAGTCCAGACCCAGACTGAGGGGAATAAGTTTTATCATGTGAAAAACCAAGAGTGGGAAGAGCTGTGGTCAGATGAACTGTTTATTTACAGAGGGACAGATACATCACCAGGTAGCGGCAATTTTTATCGCTTAAGTGAAGATGGCCAGCACGGCAGCCGCTGGATTCCGCGCCAAATGACGGTAGGGCAAGAGTTCCGCCGTCGGCCGTTGGTAACGCTGCAGCGTAAAGACAATTGCCAGAAAATTGATCAAGGTAGCGGCTTCCACGAGACGTGGATTCGATTAGAAAAGGTGTTGGATGAACTCGTTTTGCCCGATGTACAGAACCGAGACGGCCGTGGGTTAAAAGTGGAGAATGTGATGGTGTTGACCGGAATGCACGCGGCTGGAGATGCACCGGGTGCTCCGTTTGAACGCTATTACTATGCTCAAAAGTATGGTTTGATCATGTGGGAAGGGCTGGACACGGGCCATAACGGCCGTTCATTTATGGTAGAAGAGCATGCGCCACGCGCTCGACCAAACAACGTTCGTGAAAGATTAAATTGCTAGAGAGACCAGCTAGTAGCAATGCCTAATTAGTTTTAGATATGGTTGCTAGCTGGCTACTAATTCATTGACACCATGCGGGTCCGCAATCCCCCTCTCATCTTGCTTATATTGGTGCTTTTGTCTGCAGCCCTTGGTTTGGGAAAAATTGTTGTTGCCTATAGCGACTATCCGTTTTTCTTTGATGAGGCGATCCATGCTAACGGAGGACTGTCATTAGCGGTTGATTTATGGCACGGTGATTTTCGCGGCTTTCTGCAGACGTTTTACCAGCAGGGGTTCTATCCACCCACTTTTTCAGTGCCAAAAGCATTTGCGTTTTACTATTTGGGTGCCACTACAACAGTCGCACGTGGATTTAGTTTGGGATGCCTCATTTTAGCCCAGCTGGTGATTTACTTTTTCGGCCGACGGTTGTGGGTTGATTTGCAACCAGATCAAGCAAATAAGGGAGGCTGGATCGGCCTAATCGCTGTTTTGTTGACGCTCACATCTTTGCCCCTGCTCAACGCATCAACACATGTTATGTTGGAGGCCCCGGGGCTACTTATTAGCTTTGCTTTCCTCTGGCTCTACTATCGAACATTTGCCAGCAGCGCCATTAACGGTACGCTAGCACGACCTGCCAACTCAGATAAACGTGGTTTTGTCCTGACAAGTTTAATGTTGATGGCGGTTTTTTTGACTAAATATACGTATGGTTTAGCGATGATCGGAACGGTCGGGGTGATGGAACTTTCGATGTTGGATTGGCGGAGTGCAGTCCAACTGCGGCAGATGGGGACGTCTTTGGTGACTGCGTTAATGACCCCGATGCGGGCGGCCGCTAATCGGTGGCTGTGGCTCATTGGCCCGTTTGTGGCGTGCCTGATTATTTGGCTGGGAACACCCTACAAGCTGAGCGAATTTTTTGGATACGCAACGGCTCAGCCAAATGAAGCTCAATGGTCGTGGGAGGCGCTGTTTTTTTATCCGCGAAATATTGCGCTTCAGCAACTGCCATCCCCCCTGTTTGGTGTGATTACCCTGATAGGGTTAGGCTGGGCGATTCGAAGATGGGATCGGCCGGGTATGCGCCTCCTGCTCATTTATTTTGCGGTGGGTATGTTGGAGATGATGCTTAATTTTCCTAAGATTCCACGGTTTGTGGTGACATTTTTACCTGCCGTGCATCTACTGACTGGTCTTATGCTCTTTTCAGTTTTTAGTGGCCAACATTCAATCCAAAAGCCAGTGGGCAAATGGGCTGTTGGTGGCTTGCTAATTTTAAGTTTGTTATGGGCGGCCCCCGTTTTGTACGGCCGATATTCGACTATAAACCCATTGATGAGCTCCCAATTGAGAACCGCTCCGGCCTTAAACGAGATCCCTATTTGGGTTGATGAGCAGATTCCAGACAGTAGCCGATTTTATGTCGTAAACTACTTTGATTTACTTAATCCGCAGTCTTTGGCGTGGGGATTTGTGACGAACAGAGAAGGTTCATTGGCCCGATTTGAAAACTATTTGATGCCCGGCGGGCTGTTGGTTGACCCAACTACTGAAAATGTAGACCGTTTTCGACAGGATGTATTGGATAGCGGGGCTGAGTTTGTGATGGTGATTGAAGGGGGCGATTGGGGGACTGCATGGCCGGCATATGACCGACAGCTAAAAGACTTGGTTGAGTTTTATGCGCATAAAGACTTCCGTGTTGAAGTTGTAAACCGGCCGACTGATATTTTATGGGAGCGGATGATGGATCATTCTGTTGCGGATTATGTGCTGGAGCATGATAGAGGGGTGCTCAACTTGAGAATATTGATTTACCGAGTGAAAAAGTAAGCCTTGCAAAGCAATTTGATTGGCTGCAAGGTAATGTTGTCAAGTGATATATTTTATGAGCATGACCTGTTTACATTGGGATCCGATTTCTTGATAATGCTTATATGAATAGCTTCCGAGATAAAGTATTGTTTTGCTTGATTATAGCTTCGCCCTTTTTGATATTTATGGGATGGAGTTCGTATCAAAGCCGTATTACACAAAAAGCGAAAGCTCAAGTAGCAAACGTATTGTATGACGATATTTCGTATGAAGAGCTAGAATCCGAAATGGCTCGGATTGCTTACGCACGCTACCATTGTTCATATTCCTCTGTTTCACAATGGAGCGATATTTATGTTTTTGGAAGTTCGTATGATAGTTTGAGCGATAATATCTATGTAAGTTCTCGCTTAATAGATGGCGTGCGTAAAATTGAATCGCTCAATCAAAGATATTTTATTGAAGACAATCGTTATGGGTATGATTCGGCATTCTCTGATTGCGAAAAAACAGAGTATTTAAATGACTAAAATTAAAAGCTGGCAAGAAATGACACAAGAATTGGTTGCTGTCGCGATGGGGCGAGAATCGGCCGATCTCGTCATCAAAAGTGGCCGATGGGTCAACGTCTATAGTGCAGAAATTATTCCAAACAGCGATATCGCAGTTAAAGGCGGCCGTATCGCCTATGTCGGGCCAAATGCGGACCATGCGATTGGAGATGATACACAGGTCATCGAAGCCAATGACCGCTATTTGATTCCTGGATTATGTGACGCACACATGCATGTCGAAAGTGGCATGGTAACCGTGACTGAATTCGCGCGGGCTGTGATCCCCCACGGGACAACCAGCATGTTTATCGATCCACACGAAATCGCTAACGTATTGGGCTTGCCAGGTGTGAAGCTGATGCATGACGAAGCTGAAACGTTGCCGACAAACATTTATGTACAAATGCCAAGCTGTGTCCCTAGTGCACCGGGACTCGAAACCCCCGGCGCTGAGATCGGCCCGGCCGAAGTGGCTGAAGCGATGGCTTGGCCCAATATCATTGGCTTAGGCGAGATGATGAATTTCCCCGGCGTCTTTACGGGAGACGGGAAAATGCATGCTGAGATAGCTGAAACGATGAAAGCTGGCAAAACAGTAGGGGGCCATTATGCGAGCCTGGATCATGGCCTGCCGTTTCATGGGTATGTGGCAGGCGGCCCGGCCGATGATCATGAAATTACGCGGGTGGAGGATGGGATTGCACGTGTGCGTCAGGGGATGCGAGCGATGTTGCGTTTGGGGAGTGCCTGGTACGATGTGGCGACGCAAATTAAAGCGATTACAGAGCAGCGTTTGGACAGCCGAAATTTTGTTTTGTGTACCGATGACAGCCATAG
>JBGCDP010000017.1:0-7458 GCA_045105475.1 Anaerolineae bacterium | reverse complement strand
GATGGTACTAACCACAGTGGGGTCATACTCTGTTAGCTGTTCTAGAATCTTCGACTTTTGAATAGCGGCTTGAGCACGTTCAATTTTTGTATTCATCAGACTGTCGGTTTCCAAGCTCCATCAACGAAACTCGCCTCATGATCTCCTTCCCACGGTGGCATCGTAATACAGATAAATTTGAGATCATCGTCAGACACATTGCGATACTGAAATGAAGTCCCGGCCGGGATGTCGATCGAGGTGCCTTCAACCAGCGTTGTGACTTTGCTCGTTTCCCCATCACTGCGCCAAATTTCCCCATGCCCCTCAAGAATGTACCAGAACTCACTTACCCGATGATGCACGGCCGCTCGGTTGATCTGATGGGGCGGCACGGTGCTGTGGATCATTCCGCCCGTCTCGCAGGCCATTAAGATTCGAACGTCGGCTCCGGCCGGTGATTTTTTATCTGCATGGAGTGGAAGAGTCGATTCCTGCATAACAATGTTCCTTTTAGACTAATCTTTTTTGCCACTGAACATCACGGATGATACGCAGATAAAACTTTTAAACCTGTGGCAATCTAAGTACATCCGCGGCTATTCTTTACACTTAACAGTATTTCAGTCCCAATCCATGATAACCCGTGTGCGAACAACTTTGCCATTGCATTTGGGGCACGGATCGCCCTCATCCCAGGCGGCTAATTCTTGGCCCAAGCATTTCGGACAGTGATCTACCCGGCCGAAGTCTAGCTCAGCTTGATCGTGCGGCGACATTTGCTCAACACCACGAAACCCAACGACGATATCGCGAAGCTCATCACAGGTAAAACAAAAGGCGGTTTGTGTCTTAATCACAAATCCGAAGTCTGCCCCACCACTGACATTGGCACAATATTGACATTGCTGACACTTGAATTCAAATTGGGTACCCATCGCTATATTCGGTTGCTAATTCAATTTCTGAACGATTAATTGAAGCTGCTCTTCAATTGAAGCGTCAATCGGCACATTCCACGCATCGGCCGGTTCTTCCAACGCATCAAACTGACTGTGCAACATCTCCGGCTTCATCCAATGATCCTCGCGTGCCTGCATCCGTTCCCAAATAAGTTCAAACGTCCCCTGCAAACAAACAATTTTAGTCGCCGGGTTCCCATCTTGCAGTTGATCTCGGTAAATTTGTTTCAGTGCTGAACAGGCCAACACCATCGGCCGACTGGCCCGAATATGCACGTTGATTAGATCATGCAGAATCGCCAGCCACGGTGCCCGATCAACGTCGTTTAGCGGATTTCCGGCCGCCATTTTCGCCACATTTTCCGGCGGATGATAATCATCTGCATCAAAGAAAATCCAACCTAGCTCTTCAGCCAGTTTTTCACCAACCGTTGACTTCCCCGACCCTGAAACTCCCATCACAATAATTGCGTTTGCTTGCATAGTTATTCCGTGTTGCGTGGCATGGTTGAACCATGCCACACAACACGATTATCGTCTTTATGCGTTATAACTCGTCGATGTCACATTACCACCTTGGCCGGTCCAATTGGTGTGAAACACTTCTCCGCGTGGTTTATCGAGCCGTTCGTACGTGTGCGCACCAAAGTAGTCACGTTGACCCTGTAATAAGTTTGCGGGTAGGCGAGCGGTACGATACCCATCGTAGAATGCCAAAGCACTCGACATGGTTGGAACTGGAATGCCCTGTGTAATGGCCGCAGCCAATGCCCGACGCCATCCGGCCTGTGACGTATCAATCGCATTCTTGAAATAACCGGCTAACAATAGGTTCTGCAAGTCGCTTTCAACATCGTAGGCCGCCTTTATATCGCCTAAAAATGCTGATCGGATAATGCACCCTTCCCGCCACATAAGGGCGATACTGCCGTAATCGAGCGACCAATTATTTTCGGCCGCCGCTTCACGCATCAGCATGTATCCCTGCGTGTATGAAATGATCTTAGATGCATATAAGGCATCATGCAGATCTTTTAGAGCCTGAACTTTATCCCCAGCAAACGCTTGGTCCGGGCCAACGAGCGTTTTACTAGCGATCACACGCTCATCTTTCAGGGCCGATAAGAAACGGCTAAAGACCGCTTCGCTGATCAACGTCAATGGAATCCCTTCATCAAGCGCATTCACGGCCGTCCATTTCCCGGTCCCTTTTTGCCCCGCTGTATCGAGGATCAGGTCAACCGTACTCGTTCCATCTTCTTCTGTATGTGCCAAAATTTCGGCCGAAATTTCGATCAGGTACGAGCTTAAAACCCCTTTGTTCCACTCAGCCAACGTCTCACTCATCTCTTGGTTCGACATGCCCAAAACCGATTTCATGAAATGGTACGCTTCGCAGATCAGCTGCATATCACCGTACTCGATGCCGTTGTGCACCATTTTCACAAAATGTCCGGCCCCGTTAGCACCCACCCAGTCACAGCACGGAGTACCATCTTCAACTTTGGCGGCAATATCTTGGAAGATCGGTTTGACATGGGGCCACGCTTCGGCCGACCCGCCCGGCATAATCGAGGGGCCAAAACGGGCACCCTCTTCCCCACCAGATACCCCGGTGCCGATGTAGAGCAATCCGGCGTCTTCAACTTTTTTGGTGCGGCGGATCGAATCGGTATACAGCGAGTTGCCACCATCGATGATGATGTCACCCTCTTCTAGCAGTGGAATCAGCTGGTCGATGACCGCATCAACCGGACCACCCGCTTTAACCATAATCATCACCCGGCGCGGCCGTTTTAAGTTAGCCACCAATTCTTCCGGTGACATGGTGCCGATCACTTTGGTTCCGGCCGCTTCGTTTTCGATAAAGCGGGTCACTTTTTCAGTTGAACGATTAAAAACCGCCACGGTATAGCCGTGGTCGTTCATATTTAAGACGAGATTTTGTCCCATCACGGCCAATCCAATCAGGCCGATATCAGCTGTTGCAGTCATAAGGTGTCCTTTTGAAAGTTTTAATTTTTCGAGCAAAATTTATAGGCTTGATTTGAAGCAGGGTCTGGTGTTTCTGAGAAGCGCTTCAACCATAATTTTGACGCACTTAAAAAGCGATTCTTAACTTTTACGGGGAAAGTTAATACGATTGTAAGGTCAAACCCCTCTGATTGCATATTTTAATCTTACCTTTTTTGCAGATGGTAAATTGTTCCTGCTAACTACTTAGATCAATCAGACCAAATAGAGCCATCCCGCCAAATACAATAAAACCAACTCCCAATAGAGCATAAAAGATTCGGGCACCATCACGGCCGAAGATACCCACAAGCCAGCGCGCGCGTCGGCTAAGCATAAACCAATCCCAATCAAATAGTGCCCCAGCAATTGTAAATAAGCCAATCACCATAAAGATCCATTCCATAATTTTGTTCCTTGAAAGATATTCTTACTTGTAAGCATCAAAGTTTATCTGCACGCCTTATCCGAGCAAGCAGCCCTATTCATTGAGCCAAATAGCAAAATGCAATCAAACCGCTTTCTAGATCGTTAGTTTAAGTATAGGTGGTTTAATCTGTCACTATAATCAAAGGCGGAACGGGAAGAAGTTTTATGGCAAAACGAACAGATAACTTAGAAGACATTTTGCAAAACGGGTACCGTTATGCGCTGTCGCTCACGCATGACAGCCAAATGGCACAGGACCTTGTGCAGTCTGTCTGTCTAAGAATCAGTAAAAAGGGTGGCCCGTGGGAAATCCGATATTTGATTACATCGATCCGCAATGCTTACATCGATAATTTACGCCGATCGCGCAAACTCGATTTTTATCCAATCGATGATATCGATTTAGTCGGCGACGTTGATTTAATGCTGACATCATTTGATCCAGAGCTTGAATCAGCCTTGGCTCAGCTGCGTGAAGATACACGCGAGCTGCTTTATCTCTCTATCGTTGAAGGATATACGGCCAGCGAATTGGCCGAACTCACGCAGAAACCACGAGGGACGATTTTAAGTATTTTGCACCGCACCAAACAAAAATTACGGGGTCTACTAACCCAAGATATGCCAAATCAACATCGGCATGGAGGTGGCATCAATGAACACTAGAGAAACACCGGCTGAAGATACGCCATTAGAAAAGCGGATTAAACGGTTTTACAAAAAGCAGGAGCTTGATCCTAATGTGTTAGCCGAATTAAAGGCGTTAGCAACGCCTGAAGTTGAAGTGGCTGTTGTTGCGCCCCGTAGAAATATGCGGCCGCTGTATGCGTATGCCTTTGCACTATTCATTGCACTATCGCTTGGGCTTTTTGGCCTGCAGCGTTATAGCAGTAACCAGCATATTGAATCGGTTGCGGCCGAGATTGCACTAAACCATGCAAAAAAATTCAATACAGAATTTACCGCTACCAACATCGCCAATCTTTCAGAAGAAATGCACCTGCTCGACTTTTCAGTCGTCCATCCGCAACGCATGCAGTATGAAAACTACAACATTATCGGTGCCAGATATTGCACCATCGATAGCTCTATCGCAGTTCAAATTCACCTCGAAGATGATGCTGACCACGAATACACCCTCTATGAATTCCGCGAACCCACATCCTTTTTAGCCAATCAGGAAAAGGTAATTGACGTTGAAGGGATTCAAGTCACCCTATGGAAAGAAGGTGAAGTTGTGATGGGCTTGGCTCATCGAGCCAAACAAGTTCAAGAGTAAATGTTTCACTTAGAAGTTGGGGGTGCCTGCATCAAAAAAATTCCAGAAAGGAAATTAAATGTCATCTTTAACCAACGAAACTGCTCAGCCAGCTGACAGTACAAGCCATAGCGGTCAGCGCCTCGAGATATTTTTACATTCATTTGCCTTCGTTTTTGGCTTTGGTGTGGTGTTTACCCTGTTAGGCTCGGCCGCAGGTCTGCTAGGTGCGAGCCTGCTCCAATATCAAATCATTTTGCAAAAGATTGGCGGCGTCCTGCTAATCGTTTTTGGCTTGGCCACCTTGGGCTTATTTTTCAAGATCTCTGAGTTTCTGCAAAAACAGTTTAAAGATGTCCAAAACAGGCTGGTGTCGGCCGTCATTAAAATCTGCCATTTTTTTAACGCCCTGCTTTACACCGAACGACGCGTGAAACAGATGCACGAAATCAATCCAGGCTGGGGGTATGCGAGCAGCTTTGCGGTTGGGGTTAGCTTTAGTGCCGGATGGGTCCCATGCATCGGCCCGATTTTGGCCAGTATCTTATTACTTGCCAGCAACAGCGCCACAGCCAAACAGGGTGCAGCGTTGCTGGCTTTTTACAGTTTAGGGCTAGGCATTCCGTTTTTGATTACCGGCCTCGCTTTCGGCCGGATGACCAAGCTACTGCGCAAAATGAACCGCTACTTGAAAATCATTAGCATTGTGAGCGGCCTGTTCATGATTGCAATGGGATACATCCTGTGGACCGACCAGATTACCGTTTTAATTACGCAGTTTGGCTATCTCAATGAGATCGTCTTTGTGGTTGAAGAATGGGTGACTGGCTCATTGGGCAACTTTGGGATTAAGGCTTCAAATGTTGATTCGACAAGTGCCATCCCGCTAGCGATTTTTGCAGGGGTAATTAGTTTTATTAGCCCTTGTGTGTTGCCCCTTGTCCCTGCTTACATCGGATATTTAGGTGGAGCCACGCTCAACAAATAATTTGTTTCTCCTCGTATGAACCGTAGGGGTGAGATACCCGGCTCCGGCAATCAATGAACTTTTAGAAATTATGAGGGGAGCTCACCCGACGTCATGCAAAGACCACTTCAAACGCAAGCTCCGCCATGCTATCGGACGAGTTCGGCCAAAAAATATTTGAAAACGGCAGTTGGTTCAGGCGTACCTCGCCCCTACCACGACCAATCACAACATTAGGAACTTTTATGCTTAATCTCAAAAAGGGAATTCCCTTTCTTTTCCTCTGGCTAATCATTGTTTTAGCCAGTTGCCAAACCGATCTTCCCCCCGAATCAGTTAGCCAAGCTGATCCTGCGGCTCCGGCCCCAGCAGCCGTTCCGGTTGAGGCAGAGTCAGTTGTTGAAGAAACCGTTCAAGAAACGGCCGCTCAACCCCCTACCCCGGCCAAAACTGGGAGCCAGTCTGAAGCGTCAGCTCAAGAAAGCCCGCGCGAAGCCGATGCGGAAATGGAACAGCTTATCGCAGAATATGTGCGCGAAGAGGGAACACCCAATCTTCTCATCGATGAAAAAAGCCCGTACCTGTTACAGCACGCCTACAACCCGGTCGATTGGCATCCATGGAACGATGAAACCTTTGCAAAAGCGGCGGCCGAAGATAAGCCTGTCTTTCTCTCAATCGGCTACTCCACCTGTCACTGGTGCCACGTCATGCGTGACGAATCGTTCGCAGACAATGAAGTCGCGGCGCTCATGAACCGATCTTTTATCTCGATCAAGGTTGACCGCGAAGAACGGCCGGACATCGACAATATCTACATGAACGTGGCTCAAATCACCGGCAATCGAGGCGGTTGGCCGTTGACCATCATCATGACCCCTGATCAAAAACCATTTTTCACCGCCACCTACATTCCGAAAGGGAGTCGCTTCGAGCGCACCGGCATGCTCGACCTCATCCCACAGGTTGATACAGCTTGGGTCGGACAGCGTGACGAAATCATCGCCTATTCAGAAACAGTGGTTGAGGCGTTGCAGACCCAACAAACACAAATCAACCAAGGCGTTTTAGCCTCTGGCCCGGTCAACGTTCTAGATTCAAGAACGCTCGACTCCGCTTTTATTTCACTTGACCAAAGCTTTGATCCGATATTTGGTGGCTTTGGTGAAGCACCCAAATTCCCATCCCCCCATAACCTGCTCTTTTTGTTGCGCTACGGCCAACGAACGGGCGATGAGAAAGCGCTTGAAATGGTTGAAACAACCCTCCAAGGGATGCGATTGGGTGGCGTTTATGACCAAATCGGCTTTGGCTTCCACCGTTACTCAACCGATCAACGCTGGCAACTGCCCCACTTTGAGAAGATGTTGTACGACCAAGCGATGTTATCGATTGCGTACACAGAAACAGCCCAAGCATCTGAAGATGAGTTTTATGAAGAGGTCGCTCGGGAAATTTTCACCTATGTGCTCCGTGATATGACCGATCCACAAGGTGCCTTTTATTCGGCCGAAGATGCCGATAGCGAAGGGGAAGAAGGGATTTTCTATTTTTGGACAATCCCTGAAATTCAGGGGTTACTCAGCCCAGAAGATGCAGAGATGTTTATTCAGCTGTCATCGATGTCAGTTGAAGGAAACTTTTTAGACGAAGCCACAGGGCAACGCATTGGCGAAAACATCGTGTTCTGGAGTCAGCCTACGGCCTCATCGGCCGCACAGTTTGATCTATCAGTTGAAGAGTTTGACCTTCGCCTTGAAAACATTCGTCAACAGCTTTTCACCGCTCGTGAAGAGCGCATCCACCCCCACAAAGACGACAAAATCTTAACCGACTGGAACGGCCTCATG
>JBGCDP010000016.1:0-12959 GCA_045105475.1 Anaerolineae bacterium | reverse complement strand
GGTGCAGCATGAAGAGCACCATATTATGTTTCAGGCGTATGAGGGAGCCGGTAAATGGATTGAGGCCAATAATTATAAAATTTCAGGCCCAATCAGAAAGCTGTATATCACACAACCTGATCTAAATAATAAAGATAGAGCACTTGTTGAACTCCAATTCCCGATACGTTCAGCCACATCATCTGAGCCGCAATAATTATGTGTGTAAGTAGGGCGCCTACCTGTTTGTGCTTATGCCAATTTTGATCTGATTTGAATTTGCCGCTTGACTTTCGGGTTACCCGAAGGAATAGAGTTCTGCTTGTAATTAAAAACAAGTGGCCCAAACGGCCGAAGGACAATCAAAATGAAAAAATCAAGCTACATTCCATTAACCGCAAATACAGGCAAAGAAAACGCATTAGCAGACTTTTTGAAAGGTGGAGCCGCCATCGTGCATGAGACTGAACCGGGAACTCGAATTTGGACCGCATTGCAAACGGCCGATAAAAAAAGCAGCATTATTTTCGACACGTTTACGGATGAGGCTGCTCAGGGGGCACATTTTGACGGTCTTGTGGCAAAAGCACTCTATGAAAATGCTTCTGATCTTGTCGCAGGTGGATGGGATACTGGGGTCATTCCTAACATTAGCAACAGTGACATATTAGGCTCAAAAGTGACAGCTGATCCAACAGCGTCAAAGGTTGCAATTTTTATCCCTCTGACTGCAAAGGCTGGGATGGAGGTTGAACTAGCCAACCTACTCACGGCCGGTGCTGATATCGTAGCGGATACTGAACCGCTTACCCTGTATTGGTTTGGCTTACACTTTGGGGAAAACAAATTTGGGATTATCGACTTTTTCGAAGGCGAAGACGGTGTCAATGCTCACTTTGGTGGGAAGGTTGCCGCTGCATTGAAAGATGCCGCTGATGATCTTGTTGAAGGGGGCTGGGATGCCGGTGTGGTGGCCCGTGTACAGCAGTTAAATGTACTCGCTTTTGTACAACAGCAAGATTAGGTTCAGTAACTGATTCAATTACCCGTATACAAAAAGGGGCGGATTGCGTTAAACAATCCGCCCCTTTTTGCTTTTAAACGTTCATAGACCTGGTTCAATAGTGATGAATCTAATTAGGGCGATCCCGGCCGACTTTCTTCTTGTGCCAAATATCTAGTACAGCGATCTTGGTCGAATGGTTAAACGGGGCCGGGTCAGTAATTGGCTCATCAATTCGGGTGGCTTCATAACCAGTAAAATCTAATGGGACATCAACAGGTTCCAAAAATCGGACAAACCGATGGCTGGCCAACCCTTTTAATTCTTGCTCATAGTCTTTACCAGGAACAAACAGCGCATTATTAATCGCAATTAGCTTGCCACCTTCGGTCACCAACGGCCGTAAGCGATTGATTAATCGGCTGATATCTTCAGCTAAATCAACTTTCCCTTTTCCTGTTTTCGAGAAAAAGGGTGGGTCCAACACAATGATGTCAAAGCGTTTGTTGTGATTTTTGAACTGCTTAATCACCGAGAAGAAATCACCTGTGACAAACTCTTTCTTATTAATCGGGAAGCCATTTAGCGTATAGCTGGTTTTGCCCACATTCAAAAACTTCTTATTTAGGTCAGTTTGAACGACCTGTTCAGCGCCACCTGACATAGCTGCCGTGCCCAGGCTGCCCGTATAGGCAAACGTATTCAGTACCGTTTTGCCTTCACTATTATCGATTAGCCATTGGCGTAATCCACGTGTATCCAAGTACAGGCTGGCATCCCGATTCATTGTTAGGTCAATTGCATACCGCACCCCATGTTCGCGAACCGAAGTACTTAATTTTTCCCCATGAATCAGAATGCCGTTCTTCGCTTCAGGCGAGGCCCCTTTGCGAGTTTTAAGCAATATCGCTGTGACCCACGGCAGATGAATCATGATAAATTGGCGGGCAACCGCGACGGTCGGCTCACCATCTGCTGGTGGTTTGGCGTAATTATGAATGACGGCCGTTTGTGCGTACACATCTATAGCAATGTCCCGATGGCCTTCGTAAAAACCGTTGAATAAGCGAAAAGCCCCTTCATGCTGCGGATCCTCATCGATTAATGTTTGTCGACTGTTTAAAGCCAATTCGAGCCGTTCGGTTAAATCATCCATAAAGGTTGTGTGTACAAAAATTAGCTGTTTCCTACAGCCGGTTTCGATGAGTTTCGATAGTCTTCCAATGCGTCACGTACCTGAATCGCTAAAAACTCACGCTGTTTTTTGAGTGCATCGACTAGATCTGTGCGTGCTAAACGCAGCCAGTGGTATGAAGTGAGTGTGGACCATTCTTCAAACCCTTCACCCCAAATAAGGGCTAAATAACCTAAGGTTGGGAAAATGCCAAAGGCAAAAAGCCCAATCCAACCGCTATTAAACCAACTGCCTACTAAACAAGCCAGAAGGATGTAGCCGATCAATACAAACAATGCGCCTAAGATTAATTTGACGGTGCTGATCGTTGAGGTGTCATCTCCCATCACTTTAATGGCAACAGGTTTTGCCATACGGTAAGGAAAGTAGCTGACGAGTGCACCAATGACAGCGAATGGAAATGACACAATTAAAAAAGTAAGCAGTCGCCACGGCCGCCCTTTGGTTGCGGCCGGGATTTCTAACTCCCATGGGTCATCAATTCCCAATGTATGCAACGCACGGGCGTATTTGCGGGCATCATCTGAAAAAGATTGGAGCTGTTCTGGCTGATCTGTTTGGATAAAGCTGTATGCATCAATCATTTCGCTTGTTAACTCATGTTGATCAATCAAAGGCATCTCATCAAACTGTGGCTCTACCCATCTGGCCACGGCCGGAATAGCGGCTAATAAATCATTGTTTTCAGCTTGCAGTACAACCTCATCTAAATCTTTTTTAAGCTTCGCCGTCATATCATGGGCTGTTTGATAGGCATCTGCTTCATATGATTCACGGTATGATCGGATGTCATAGGGATCGCCAATAACAACAAGCACACTGCTACGAAACATCGTTTTATCTTCATACCACAAGCCTACCGGTACGATTTGGAGGTCGTCGGTCCAGCCAGATTCAGCTTCCGCACTTAATGCGATGCGGGCCGCCCCTGTTTTAAATTCTGATAAATAGCTTTCAGAGTGGGTTTTCCCTTCTGGAAAAATCGCCATCGCCCCGTTTTGATGCAAGATTTGGCGGCAAACGCTAAAAATCGATTCGTTCTTGGCTCGCATGTCCTCTTCATCAACCGGCCCACCAGACTGCCCAGAATCACGCAGACGGAAAATCGGGAGGGCTGCAAATGCTCCTAAAAACAGGCGGCCGACCGGATTTCCAAAAAGGGTCCCCTTGGCTAAAAATGAGACAGAGCGTTTCATCGTCAGCATAATCAATATGGGATCCAGCAACCCATTGGGGTGATTCGGCACGAAAATGACCGGCTTCCCTTCTGGAATTTTCTCTGCTCCATGCACCTCTAGCCGTGGATAGTAGAGATGGACAAGTGCAAAAACAATTTGTCGAATAAGCCGGTGAACCAGTCTGTCTGCTTTTGGGGGATTTTCGAATGTGACTGCCATGGGACCACTCCTTTTTCTGGGTCGATTTTACATGAATTGAACTAATCTCGTTAACTGACATTCATAGTGTGCCAATATCCAACTCCTAGATGCTGGAGCGAAAGTCCGAAGATGCTGACTGTCAGGGAATATTTTCTTTTGATTGTCTATTCTCAAGACCGAATATACACTTGGATTTATGTGGTACTCAATCAAAAACCCCGAAAAATTTGACTCTCCAGCTTTGCTCATCTACCCAGAGCGGGCGAAGAAAAATATCCAAACAGCGATCAAGGTTGCTGGTGATGTGAACCGGCTCCGGCCGCATGTGAAGACCCATAAAATGGTCGAAGTTGCCAAACTGCATATGGAAGCTGGTATTAGCAAATTTAAATGTGCAACCATAGCTGAAGCTGAAATGGTAGCGATGGCCGGTGGAAAAGATGCACTGCTCTCTTATCAGCCAGTGGGGCCCCGAGCCGACCGCTTGCTGGCATTGGCTCAAGCGTATCCTGAAACAAGTTTTGGCTGTTTGATAGATGATCCTAACATCGCCTATCAGCTTTCAATAAAAGCGAAAGAAACGCCAATCGTGCTAAAAATCTGGCTTGATATTGATAATGGAATGGGACGGTCGGGCATTGCCCCAGGGGGTGGAGCACTGGCTTTATACGGCACTATCGCCGATTTGCCGGGTTTGGAACCGGCCGGACTTCACGTTTATGACGGCCATATTCGAAACCCTGATTTTGAGCAGCGAAAACAAGATGGCGATTCTGCATTTACGGCCGTGAATGACCTAATTACAAAAATTGAAGCGGCTGGCTTAGGCTCACCCAATGTCGTTGTTGGCGGCTCACCTAGCTTTCCAGTGAATGCACTTCGAGCTGATGTTGATCTAAGCCCTGGCACATTTATCTTTTGGGACGCCGGTTACGCTAGTATTTGTCCAGAGCTTGATTTTGAATACGCGGCCGTTGTGCTGACACGTATCCTGTCAAAACCTGGTGGCAACCGAATCTGCTTAGATGTAGGCTCAAAAGGAGTATCGCCCGACAATCCGGTTGAAAATCGCATCCGCTTCCTTAACCTTGAAAAGCAACCCTTATTCCTCAGCCAAAGTGAAGAACACTTAGTGATTGAAGTTGAAAATCCAGACGACTATGCTGTGGGTGACATTTGGTATGGGGTTCCCTACCATGTTTGCCCAACTGTCAATCTTTACCAAGAAGCGCTGATTGTTCCTGAAAACAGAACGGTTTCAGGCAGTTGGGATGTTGTTGCACGTAATCGGAAAATCTCGATTTAACCTATACTATTTTTAAAATAGAGGGAGCAATACTTGCATGTGTCTAGCTCTAGGCTGCGAAGTTTAGGTTAGTGGGTCACGATAAACGTTCTTATAGTATAAGTACTGTGATTGGGGCTTCCCTAATGCTCCAAACCACTGCGGGCAGTAAGGCCCCATCCATAAAGCGTCTCCAGCTTGAATCGGGTACCAATTGTCATCAAGCCGATAAACACCGCCGCCTTTTGTCATGAGCATCCCGTGCTCCATGATATGGGTTTCTACGAAAGGCAAAGGTGTTCCGGGAGCAAATGTGAATAAGTTCACCCCCATGTCATAGCCAAGATGGTCTGGCAAGAGGAACTGGAGTTGTGCACCTTCATCGCCCATAAACGGGGTTGATGCTACATCGTTGGCATGCCCAACTATCAATTGAGGCTGATCATATCCAGTTAATGGACTGTATCTTTTTTCAAAGATGACGAGCTTGCACCCTGCCTTTGATTCGATTTTGTGTGGATAGTCGGCCGGAAAATAGGCAAAACTTTCTACGCTTAAATGTTGAATTTCGCTTTCTACCTGAAGAGTTGCGGTCCCTTCTTGTACCCAAATAAACCTTTCAACGCCAGACAAAGGTTCGGCCGACAGGGATTCTGCTTTCATAAGCGCATAAAACATTGTGAATTGAGCACCCATCTGTGGCGAGACCAAAATAATCCCTCCTGCATTTCTCCACCCTGCCAACGGTGCCTCTACATGCCCATCAGGTGCGATAAACGCGTGATTGCGGGTAACTTTCGTTCGAGTATGACCAAAAAATTCCATTATGGTTTCCTATGTTGATATCTAAGTGGTAAAAACTATCCGTGACAGTTGCCGACACCTAAAGTTTATAAATGCTCATCACATGGTGTGATAAGGTTTTTTAACGTTAAGTGCTAATTCTTATGCTCTAAATCGATTTGTTCGAGTAGTTTGACAACCTTTATTGTCAACTAAAAAGTATAGCCGTTGATGGCGAATATACTATTGAATGACTGTTTTTTGAGGGCTAAAATTTTAGGATTGATGAGGGTTTCGTATATAAACTACAAAGTGTAAAATAGATTACAGACAAGCTGAAAATATGGTTACTGTTTCAGGACTTCAGTTTGACACGTCTTTGATCAAATGCTAGACTGAAGGTGCATAGGCTCCCCCCCGAGGTGGTAGGTACAACGCCCGTTGTTCCTCCACCTCACTTTTTTTTTACAGGGGTAAGGTCAACTTAAAATATATTATTTTTGTTAGTTGGCTACAGGTGATTTAAGTGTCCAATCTCGATCTCTTTGACCAATTACCTAACCACCTTTGGAGAAAATATTATTAGTGCTTGGAAAGAGTCTGTCCTTATTGAAAATCAAACGGCTGCTTACATAACCGGATTAACTCATAGAATTAAATATCCAAACCGTAAAAATGATTCAGAGAAATCTCCTGTGCTTGTTTTGCTGCACGGCCGGCATGGAAATGAAGATGTCCCATGGATCTTTGCTCGAAACATCCCAGAGAATTGGTTGATTATTTCACCACGCGCCATCGAGTTTGAACCAGAATCATCTGAACATGAAACAGGGTACTCTTGGATTGAGATGCCAGAAAGCGGATGGCCCAGCATTGACCAATTCGATGGGGCGATTCAGGCCTTATCAGATTTTATCATCGCTTTACCCGATGTATATGATACTGATCCTGATAATGTAGTTATATTAGGGTTTAGTCAGGGTGCTGCTACAGCATTGGCAACCGCAATACAGTACCCTAAAATCTGTAGGGGTATTGCTTCCTTAGTTGGCTTTGCTCCAAGCTTAAACATTGATACTCCACAAGACGCAGGTTTGCCCCTAGATGGTGTATCTGTGTTTATGGCTGTAGGTGATCGTGATGAGAGAATTCCGATTGAGATTTCGATGCAATCACGAGATACGCTTCTCGCGGCCGGGGCTAACCTAAGCTGGGAGCTTTATCAAACTGGGCATAAATTAAATAGCCAAGGTATGCGAGACTTAACGGCTTGGCTATCAAAAATGATGGAATAACTTAATGACGACTGTTTTTTCTTTTGCACCCGCCTATGAGCATGATTTTACTGGCCATCCTGAGCATGCAGGGCGTGGACAATCTGTGCTGCGTGTGCTTGAAGCCAAGCAAGCTTTAGATGGCGTCACAAACCTTGTGCCAACTCTAGCAACAGCCAGCCAGATTCGACGGTCGCATACACAAGCTGTCATTGATCGAGTCCAAGCACTTTCATTGCGTGGTGGCGGCCGTATAGACGCCGATACCTATGTGACGGAGTCTTCCTATGATTTAGCCTTGCTAGGTGCGGGTGCGGTGACAAATTCAGCCCTCGAAATTGCGAAGGGTAACGCTAGAAACGGATATGTTTTTGTCCGGCCGCCGGGCCATCATGCTGAATATGAACGGTCGATGGGCTTCTGCTTATTTAATAATGTTGCGGTTGCAGTTAAAGAGATACAGGCTTCTACAAAGCATCAGCGGATAATGGTTATCGATATCGATGTGCATCACGGTAATGGAACACAAGACATTTTCTATGATGACGATTCGGTTCTTTTTATTTCAACCCATCAATATAGTTCCTTCTTTTACCCCGGAACAGGCAGTGCTCGAGAAATTGGTAAAGACAAAGGGATTACTTTCAATTTAAATGTGCCTCTGGCAGCTGGTGTTGGAGATTTAGGTTATTCGGCTATTTTTGATGATGTAATTTCCTTAGCAGCTAGAAAATTTATGCCAGATATGATTTTGATATCTGCTGGATTTGATGCTCACTGGCAAGATCCATTAGCGGCAATGGAATTGAGTTTGACTGGGTATGCTCAATTAACACAAAAGCTAATTGCCTTAGCTGATCAACTATGTGATGGTCGAATTCTGTTTGTGCAAGAGGGAGGGTATATGTTAGATATTTTGGCACATGCTGTTTTAAATACGCTTTATGCTTTAAAAGGAACTGATCAAATCTCTGATCCGGCGGGGTTATCACGGGCTTCAGAATTCCCAAGTGTCAACCAAATGATCAGTGAATTACAGCTTCTTCACTTGCTAATGTAATCGTTAATTAGCATAATTACTTGACAATAACGATAAAAAGGCTCTGCAAATTGATACAGATCCGTTGTTCAGTTATCAACTTAGTGGGTGGTGCTTTTCAGAGGTGACGGTGGGTCAAATCAAGCTATCAAAATATATAAAAGAAATAGAAAAAGAGTTTGAGTCAGGGCAATATACTCAAGTTATTGCACATGGACGTCAAATTTTAAAGCAGTATCCTCGCTATATGGCTGCCTATCGCCTAATAGGAATGGCTTTAATGGAGCAGCAAGCCTATACAGAAGCCGAAGATATCTTTCAACGAGTTCTTAGCATTGATATTTCAGATTTTGTATCACACAAAAGCCTCGCTGAAATTATGGCTGAGACCGGCCGAATTGAGCAGTCTATTTGGCACATTGAGCATGCATTTGAGATCGACCCTAATCATGCCGATGTGATTCATCTCAGAGAACAATACTATCGCCGTGCAGGAGTTCCCGCGCCAGTTGTTAATGGCATGCCTCTTGCCTCTGTAGCTAGGCTATATGTAAAGAGTGGTATTTATGATCAAGCTATCGAAGAGTTAAATCGTATGCTTGACCATAATCAAGATAGGCTTGATTGGAAGGCTATTCTTGCGGTTGCCTATTGGCGCGATGGGCGAAACGCTGAGGCATTACAACTTGGCGAAACAGTTCTTGAAATACTTCCAAATAATTACCAAGCAAGAATGATTCTGGGGGATATTTGGTGGCAAAATGACCGTCAAGATATCGCTTCTCAGCATTTAGATACCCTTCAACAGATTCTTTTGCTAGATCAAGAAGAAAAAGAGAATTATCCTATAGCTGGGCAAGTTTTAGAACAAACGGATCGAATTCCTTTAACTTACATGGTTGATAGGTTGAGTGATTCTGATGTTGACGACTGGTCGTCCCATGCTTGGGACGCAAATGCCTCTTCTTCTCCTCTTAACAATGATTCAGCTGATGAGGTGATTCTGGCTAGTGATTCTGACATCGATACAGAATACTCTGAGAGTGGGGCGAGTCAATCTGATAATTTAGGTGTTGTTGAGAATTCTAATTCTTTATTTGATGATGAAGTTGGAAACGAACTTGAATCTGAAAATGTCTTAGACAATCTCTTTGAATCTCTTGACGACGATCCATCATTGGTTGATTCAGATCTGTTAAGCAATGATGCAGAATGGGAAGAAAACCGTTTAGGGACTGGGCTATTAGATTCATTCGCGGCCGAAATTGAAAGCTTTAGTGATGAAAGCCTCGAAACAGTTAATGCCGAAGCTGAGCCGAACGAATCTTTTAGCTGGCTCGGGTCCGATGAGGAGAACGAGCTCTTTCAAACTGCAGATAATCCAGACCCAATTTCAGATTCAGAATTAAACGAATTGCCTGATATTTCTTCTTTATTTGATGATGATTTTGCTGACGAGCTGAAAAACGTTAATTTAGAGGATCAGATACCAAATTCAGATGCTTTATCTGTAGATGATATTGGAGATACTCTTGTTGATGAGCCCTCTGCAACCCTACAAAGTAATAATGACGAATGGGATTTAGATTCCATTTCAGCCGATGACGATGAACTTGCGGATATCTTCGACAATTCTGACGACGACGCATCAGAAAGCCTTTTTGAGGATAGCGAGCTTGCATCAACTGGGGCTCTTATCCCATTGCCAGATGATGATGACTTAGATGCATTTTCATGGCCTGAACCGGATCAGTCTGCAACAGAAACTGATTTAAAGGCAATGTTTGATGCGCCCGAGGAAGTAGAAAATTTTGAATTAGATTCGTCTATTGATGAAGATAGTTCTGATGATCAAACTGGTTTTACCGGCTGGTTGGAAGATGAGGATGTATCTGGTGAAGAGGATGTTCAAGATGAATATGATCCTACTGCTGATGCTCTCTCTGGTGGCCTGTTTGAATTTCTTTCAGATAAAGACAATCAGCTCAACCCACTCCCTGAGCCAAAAGAAACATTTGACTCAATAGATGATGAGTTTGAAGGCTTACTAGATGATGAAACCTTCACTGAAGATGCCATTGATAACTTTTCAAACTCTATTGACTCTATTGATGTTGATGGCAACGATAGCTCAGATGAATCTGAGGAAGATGATAACAACGACCTATTTGATACATCTTGGTTAGATGCTGAGCCATCCGAAGAAATTGATTTGCTAGAGGACTCAGAGGAAGCCTTAGATTTAAAGTCTTTTTCTGATTCTTTAAACAGTGAATTTGATTTCTTAGATCAAGACGATGAAGATTCTAAGTTTAAACCTCAGGATGATTTTGACTCGTTATTTGATTCACCCGTCCAGTCTTCTGAATTACCTGATGTTTTGGAAGATGTTGATGTTAATGTTAGTAAGCCTGAGCAGGTTTTAGCCCAACAATCCATTGACGATTTAGTTTCTGACACTAGTGGCGATTTGGAATTTTTGAATGAGTTCGACATTGTAGCTGAAGATGGAACTTCTGAATTCGACTGGATTTCAGATTCAGAGCAAGAAGACGAAGATTTATTTGATTCAGATACAGTATTAGATCAGACAGTTGTTGATGAGACGCTTTCGACTGAACTGCCTGAAGCGAATGACGTAGATGCAGATTTAGAGAAAGATCTTTTTGTTGAAGACTTATCGTTTTTAGATGGTGTTCTTGACTTTCCGGATGAAGATAATGATGAACATGAGACAAATGATTCTGATTCCAACTTGGAAACTAGTGAACTCTCCTTTCTTGATCAACTGGATGACTCTTCTAAAGCGGGTGACGCTGAAGAACAACTGGATGAACAAAATGAAGATCTGTCTTTTCTCGATTCACTGGCTGAGGTAGACCAAGTTAGTAGTGACTCTGCTTTAGAATCTTTTTCTTCTAATGAAAGTCCCGACGATTCTGACATTATGATGGATCAGTCATCCGATGATCTACAACAATCTGATGATAACAATTTGGATTCCTCAGCAATTGATTGGCTTATTCCTGAACAAGAATCTTCAGATGATCTTAGCTGGCTTTCACTACTAGAAGATGCGACTACTCCTAATGAGACTTTAGATACCGAAGAGCCTGAAGAAGAGATGATTTGGACAAGCGATTTGTCGGCCGCGGCAAACCCAATCCTGTCACCAAATTTTGATAGTGAAGAAAATAGTACTGAAGACCCTGATGAAGAGCCATCTCCTGACTGGTTAATTGAGTTTCCAGAGTATAATGATGTAAATTTGCAAACTGGCAGACTGGAAGATGAACCTTTCCATGATACAGGTCGGTTTACAAAACAAATTTTGCCTGAGATTGGTCAGCCGCATGAAACTGAATCTAGGGTTAGCGAGACGGCCGCGAACAATGATGATAGTGAAGAACAAGAATTTGATCCTGTTATCTTCCGTGAATCTAGTGCGATAAAATTGCCAGATTGGCTCTCAGACACAACAGAATCAGCAAGTCTAGGGTTTGAACCTGACCCTGTGCTAGATGCTGAATTAGATGTTTTTGAGGATGTCCCTCAACCTGATAAAGTTTTAGAAAAAAACGCTGAAAAATCAGACGTAGATGATAGAAATTATGCATCCGACGGTGCTTTATTATTCCCAGAGGACGACCTGGATATGGAACGTGACAAAGATGGAAACCCCATTCCACCTGAAAGTCAGGATTTGGAAGATACCTTAAACTGGTTAGAAGAATTGGCAATTTTAGACGTGCATGGTGATGAAGCCAGCATTGTTGAAAATGCTCAGAGTTCTGATTTAACCGTAGGGGAAGAGCTTGTTGAAGACGAACCGATCTCAGATATCTTTTCTGGAGGTTCTTCACTGCATGCGTTTGCTGATTTAGAAGATATTGGAGAGGTTGCAAATTCAGACGTTACTGATGCAGAAGATGTCTCAGAAGAGACATTGACTTGGCTGGACGACTTGTTTACTCCCACAGAGGAGCCTTCTTCGGAATTTCCAGCCTCTACGTGGGATGATGATGCGGCCGATGAATTGACAGATTCAATTGTCGATGAGCCATTGTTGGACGCTGATATTGATTCTCTGTTAGATGGTACGTCCACAAGCGACCTTGAATCAGAAATATCTGACTTATTAGAAACACCCTCTGAGCCTGTTTCTGACATCGAAGTTGAAGCTTCCAAGAATCCAGAAAAAAGTGAAAGAACCGCTCCAAGTATGTTTGGAGAAGACGACGTCCACGTTAGTGACGAAGATATCTCACAGGCTGCTGAATCTGGCGATATGGTTCCAGGTATGGAAGATCTTCCAGATGACCCAGATGCATTAATGGCTTGGTTAGATTTAGACTCGTCTTCGGAAGATGTAGCTGAATCTCTAGATTTAATCGAGGTTGAAGAGGGTAGCTTAGATGATGTTCTCAATGAGTCTATTAGTGATGTCGATGAATCTGATTTACATTCTTTAAAATCAAGCACCGAAACGGTTATTGAGGAGATTGACGAATCTCCTTCCAAAGCGCCGAGCATGTTTGGCGACGATGATATTCATGTCAGCGAGGAAGAGATCTCACAAGCTGCTGAATTTGGCGATATGGTTCCGGGTATGGAAGACATGCCAGATGATCCAGACGCGCTAATGGCTTGGTTAGATATGGGTTCAGAAGAAAGCAGTAGTATCGATTCACTTGAAGCTGCTGATCTGGCTCAAACAGACGAGCCGGCGATAAAGGAAAGTGTTGAGCTAGCTGAAGCCGTTGTCCCTGGCACACCTGACACAATTGAAGCGGAGCCTAAATCTGCTGCACCGAGCATGTTTGGCGATGATGACATTCATGTCAGTGAAGAAGAGATTTCACAGGCTGCTGAATTTGGCGATATGGTTCCAGGTATGGAAGACATGCCAGATGATCCAGACGCGCTAATGGCTTGGTTAGATATGGGTTCAGAAGAAAGCAGCAGTATCGATTCACTTGAAGCTGCTGATCTGGCTCAAACAGACGAGCCGGCGATAAAGGA
>JBGCDP010000015.1:0-52705 GCA_045105475.1 Anaerolineae bacterium | reverse complement strand
AACATCGACCGAACGGCCGACGGGATTACGGCCGGAATTGGCCAAATTTTGGCTCAAGATGTTCGAGTCGTATCACTGGGTGGGGATCATTCGATTACCTATCCTCTGCTACGTGCTCATGCTCAAAAGCATGGTCCAGTCGCTCTGATTCACTTTGATTCTCATACTGACTGCTATCAAATGATCACCCAACTTGAACATGGCACACCATTTTGGCTGGCGATTCGAGATGGCTTTATAGACACCGATGCATACATTCAGGTCGGTATTCGTGGTCCGCAGTCAGAAGAAGGGGAGCTTGAAGAAGCTGAAAGCTTGGGTGCAGATATTCTAACGATTGAAAAATGCTTTGAGATGGGGTCGGCCGAAATCGTCAAACATATCCGACAAAAGATCGGCGATCGGCCGGTATACGTCACGCTTGACATCGACTCGCTTGACCCGGCGTATGCGCCAGGGACAGGCACGCCAGAAGTTGGCGGCTTCACCAGCTTCCAAATGTTGCAAATGGTGCGTGGTCTGGCTGGATTAAACGTCATCGGGGCGGATGTTGTTGAAGTCAATCCCCATTATGATCATGGTGCCATCACCTCTATCTTAGCGGCTAATTTAGCGTTTGAACTGCTATCGGTCATGGGGAAAAAGTTACTGAATCCGACTGGATAAAACATATGACGATCACTATTCGACAACCTCGCAAAGATGAAAAAGAAAGCTGGAAAGAGCTATTTTTAGCCTATCAGAAATTTTATCGTGCCCGTGTGGCTGATGAGATCATCGACCATACCTGGGAGCGCATTCACAACCAAGACTCAGACGTATTCGGCCTTGTGGCTGAACAGGATGGCACGCTCATCGGCATCACCCATTATCTGCTACATGCATCGACATGGAATGATCGGCCGAGCTGCTATCTGGAAGATCTGTTTGTGACAAAAACGGCCCGTGGCACAGGTGCTGCAAAGCTGTTAATCGAAGGTGTTGAAGCTTCAGCACGTAAGAAAAACGCCTTCCGTTTATATTTACACACGCAAGAATTTAATAGTGCCGCCCGATCTCTATATGACACGATCATGCCACGATCATCGTTTATTGTTTATCGGAAAGGAATTTAGAGCGTCATGGAAAACACGAAAATCGGCGTTGTACAAACTGACTGGGCTGGAAATCGGCCGGACATGATTACGAAACTTGAGGGGCTGGTTGCAGAGGCATCTGCCTTAGGTGCTGAAATCGTCTGCCTTCAAGAATTCACCCTGTGCCCATACTTTGCCAGCGTTAAAGAGGACAGCAATTTTGATAGAGCTGAATCTTTAACAGATGGCGAATGTGTCACTGTTTTTAACAAGTTGGCCCGTGACAACAACGTCATCCTTATCGGAAGCATCTATGAAAAAGATGATGACGGGAACTATTGGGATACTGCCACGGTTCATGGCCCTACGGGCGCATTGATTGGCTTTACCCGAAAAGTTCATATCCCTCAAGGAGCAGGCTATTACGAAGATTATTATTTCAATGGCAACAATGAATATCCGATTCATGAGCTTTCTGGCGTAAAAACGGCCGTCCCCACCTGCTATGATCAATGGTTCCCTGAAATGTCGCGCATTTGTGCTTTAAACGGGGCAGAGTTCATCTTTTACCCCACCGCAATCGGCTCAGAGCCAGAGGCACCAGAGTTAGACACGGCCGAAGCTTGGCAGACAGTCATGCGTGGCCAAGCGATTGCCAACGGCGTCTATATCGCGGCCGCCAATCGTACCGGTACAGAAGGGGTTGAATTCTACGGCAGCAGTTTTATTTGTGACCCGATGGGCAACATCATTGCTCAGGCAGGGCGTGACACCACAGAAGTGATTGTCGCCGAACTTGATGCTAAGATTTTCAAGCAATGGCGCTATCTATTCCCACTGCTTAAACAAAGACGACCCGATGCCTACGGAAAAATAGTTGAGAATTAACCAGTAATTATTGATCAGCCAATGCTAAATACTGATCACAGATGACCAGCAACCCATAAAACTTGTGACTGAAATTACGTACACCACCATCAACCACGACCTATGTCAGCCTGTGGCAGATCTTGTTGATATCTGCTTTCCAGATATGCCAGATATCGATAAATACGACCGAGAGGATTTAGAGATAATGGCTGACAGGTTTTCTGAAGGCACGATTGTCGCTTTATCAGGTGAGACTGTAGTCGGAATGGGGACTGGCATTTTTACCGATATCGATTTTGACAACATGCCACCCACTGAAAATGATTTATTGAGTGTGGATGGGAAGTTTGCTCACAACCCTGATGGGGATTATTACTACGGAAGTGATTTTTGTGTGCATCCAGAATATCGTGGCCGTGGAATCGGCCGTGGGATATATGACCGCCGTAAAGCGGTTGCTATTAGGCACAACAAAGTTGGATTTGCAGCCGCGGCCGTTTTACCTGGCTATGCTGACCACAAACTTACAATCGATATTCATGCTTACCTAGCGAAAGTAATTGCTGGAGAAGTTTTCGATCCGACTTTGTCAATGCAAATGCGAAACGGCTTTAAAGTTGTTCGGCCGATCAAAGATTTCTTTACCTATCCAAAATCTGACAATTGGGCGGCGTTGATCCTCTGGGAAAATGAATCGCACCGGTAATTTATGCCAAAAATTACGATTGAAAATATCCAGCCAGAACATGCTTCGGCACTCACAAAATTACAACGCGAATGCTTCCCTTCTTTAGCAGATCATGAGCTAATGAACGAAGATCATTTCTTGAAACACTGTGAGGTTTTTCCCGAAGGGGAGTTTGTTGCATTGTTAGATGGCGAGGTCGTCGGCTTAGGCTCTGGCTTTTTCATCCACTTTGATTTCGATCACACCAATCACACCTTTAAAGAGATGATCGCCGACGGCTACTACACAAATCATCAGCCAGACGGTGACTATTATTATGGTGCTGACATTAGCGTACATCCAAGATGCAGAGGGATGGGTATCGGCCGAATTTTATACGATGCGCGCAAAGACCTAGTCGTGCGGACCAATCGTAAAGGCATTGTGGCCGGCGGCATTTTACCCGGCTATCCCACCTATCGGCAATCCCACACCATCCATGAATACGTCGGCCAAGTTATTGCTGGCAAAATATTTGATCCAACCTTATCGATGCAGTTGCGCAACGGGTTCAGAGTTCGTGGCATGCTCGAAAATTATATAGAAGACAGCAACTCAGACAACTGGGCTACTTTAATTTATTGGGAAAACAAACAATACGTTGCTGGTGTGCAGGCGGCAAGTGGCAAGTAGGTCGTCACGAAAACAATTGCATACCGATACCCTGAAATTTACAACTTTAAAACTATGCCAACAATCAATCTTGTAACCGAAATTCCTGGACCAAAGAGCCAGGCGATCAATGACAGACGTGCGGCCGCTATCGCCCAAGGCAATGGCAAATTAACAACTGTGGCGATAGACAGCGCACAGGGAGCCGCTGTTTATGATGTTGATGGCAATACCCTACTCGACTTTGCGGGTGGCATTGGCATGCAGCTGATTGGCCATAATCAGCCCCAAGTCGTTAACGCAATCAAAAATCAGGCTGACAAGTTGATTCATATGTGCTCGATTGTGAGTAGCTATGAACCATTAGTCGAACTAGCAGAGCTGATGAACTCATTGGCCCCGATTAGTGGTCCCGTTAAAACAACGCTGTCTAACAGTGGTGCAGAAGCAGTTGAAGCCGCGATCAAACTCGCGCGAGCACATACAGGCCGAGATGGGATTATTGTCTTCGAAGGGGCGTATCACGGCCGAACCAACCTAACGATGAGCATGACAAGCAAGTATGCTCTGTTTAAGAAAACATTTGGCCCGTTTGCTCCAGAAATCTATCGGCTACCCTTCCCAAATATTTACCGGCGGCCGCCAGAAATGAGCGAGGAAGGCTTTGTAGAGTGGTCGTGCCAGCAACTCGACAATGCGATGATTGCCCAAGTCGATCCCGCATTTGTTGCCGCAATCGTTATCGAACCGGTTCAAGGTGAGGGTGGTTTTGTGCCAACACCGCCACGCTTTTTGGAAAAAATTCGTCAACTATGTGACGAGCACGGCATCGTGATGATTGCCGACGAAATTCAGTGCGGCAGCGGCCGGACGGGGAAAATGTTCGCTTGCGAACACTATGGCATTGAGCCAGACCTGATCACAGTTGGCAAAGCGATGGGGGCCGGGACACCCATTGCAGGGGTCATCGGCAAAGCAAATATTATCGATGCAGCCCATCCAGGCGGGTTAGGCGGAACCTATAGCGGAAGTCCGCTAGCATGTGTAGCAGCCATCGAAGCACTAAAAATGATCCATGACCCTGCATTTTTGGCCCGTTCAGTAGAAGTTGGAAACAAAATACGGGAAGGCTTGGAAGCTTTACAGGCGAAACATCCAAACAGGATCGGGGATGTACGCGGCTTAGGCTCTATGTTAGCCATCGAAATTGTGAAAGATGCTGATTCAAAATCACCCGATATGGATAGCACCGGTGCAATCAATGTAGCAACCTTGACAAAAGGGCTGATCACGATCCGGGCAGGCCTATACAGCAACTGTGTACGATTCTTGCCCCCTTTGAATCTAACTGATGATCAAATCGATGAAGGAATGGAAATTTTAGCTGAAGTTTGCGCAGATATTCTGGCTTAAATCAATCTGGGGTTCAGAATGGCAGCTATAAGCGATTAATGTGTGTCAACCGGCAGCACGGTGCCGGTTTTTACCTCATTTAAAACGAGCGTTGTCTGCATACGCGCGACTCCCGGAACCGGCGTGAGCTTATTGACAAGAAAATCTTCAAGTGATTGACGGTTCTTAACAGCTACTTTAAGCAAGTAGTCATGGTCGCCTGTCACAAAATGACATTCAATCACCTCAGCCAATTCCTGCATCGCCGCCCGAAACTGGTGTACAAACTCAACATCATGGTTGGCCAACTGCACACGCACAAAGAAAAGTAAACCAAATCCAATTTTTTCTTGGTTGAGTCGAATAGAGTAGGCTTCAATAATGCCATCCTGCTGTAAACGGCGGACGCGCGAAAGCGTCGCAGCCGGAGATAGGCCAACTTTGTCAGCCAGCTTCACATTTGTAAGCGAGGCATCCTGTTGTAAAGTCTGCAAAATAGCACTATCAATTGTATCGAGGTTTTGGTAACAGTTAGACATAAAACAATTATCTGATTCCATTCATCACAGTGCAAGCCCTACATAGCGACAGCTAGAAGTAAATATTAAATTATATTTGACATATATCCGTTATTGCAAAATAATATACTGCATCTATTTGTTTTTATAATATTTACAGGCGTTAAAGATGGGGTTTGAAATATGATTGACCAAACGTTCTCAGCATTATCAAAAGAGCTAGAAGGGGATGGCATTGCGATTTTACCTATGCCGGCCGAATTGCTGGGTGATTACGAAAACACTAAACTATCGGCCGCCACAAAAGAAGCTTTGCGCAATATTATCCATCTGCCCTTTAATACCGATCCACAAGATGCGATCGGTGCATTTGATATCGCTTTAGAGGCTCTAACGGCCGATGAATTTGACATCGCAGATGAAACTGGCCGAGCTGCCAAATTTGATACATTCGATGCTTATTTCAGTATCTCACGAACACAAACGGACCCCGGCCGCGCCTACATTTATGGCCTGCTTGCCTCATTTCGCAACGTGTATGCCATGCTAGACCCTGAAGGAACTTTATCTGTAACAGAGCTTCCTTTACTGCGCATGGCGCTTGAATCGTCTTTAGAGATCTTTGATCTTACGGAGTAGCTCATAGCATGGAAAATCACCAAATCGCACATACACAGATTCGCTGGCGCATAGGCCATCACCTATTTTTTAGCTGGGTCCAAAGCCTAACACTTACGTTTGATCGCTTTCAAAAGGCGATTGAAGCTGATGATATGGCTATGGCCGAAAAAGAGTTGAACCGAGCAACCCACATCTTTTGGGGCATCTCAGTCACATTCAAACTCACCGGAGATTTTTCAGCCACCATGTATGAAAATCATATTCGGCCGAGTATGATCGACTATGCAGATGGATTTAGCGGCATGTGGGCCTATGATCACGATTACATGATTAAAAATGTGATGCGAAAGTCTAAAAAAGTTTTCGAAAATCCGCCTAAAGAACTAGAACCAGCCATGCGCAAGTTCCGCCAAGGGTTCGCTATCATGTATGACAGCCATAAATTTGTTTGCGAGCAGTTTGAGGCGGATGCACCCAGCCTACTGATGGGAGAAGAAGCAGAAAAGTCGGCCGGAGAAATGATTGATACGTTTAAACGCAATCGATTGATGGTCTTGGGTGTTAAGTAAAGAGCTCAATCATAAAAAACATGTGTTACTAAAAGCAGGGTTCATCCAGTTTAAATTGCGGAGCATCGGACAGATGGCTATAGTTGGTGAGTAAAAAGATTACAGATCATTTATTCTCAAAATCAAACATGGCTTTTCTCAAAACGCAAGGCATGCCGCCCACAGAACATCCAGATTCAAAAGAAACATCTGGCATCGCAATCATCAGTGCTAAAACTGCCTATCTAGCGGGGTTTCAGGCGGTTGGCAACTCGCTTCCCATCCTCCACGCTATTGATTTAGAGGCCGGTCATTCGGCCGATTTAACAGATTCGCTTGAGCAGGTCCTTAGTGATGAGCAACTTACGGCCGTACATTTGTATATCGAAACTCTACAGAAGGTGCCTGAGCTTAGCCAAGCTGCGCTAAAAGCTGTCCGCAAAGGCATTCCGATTGTCGTCGTTAAAGGGGGGCAATCAGCAGCAGGTCAACGAGTGATGCCTCATCACCCAGATCGCTTAGCGAATGAAAATGTTGTCATTTCAGCCCTATTTGATCGATTAGGTTTTATCGAATGCGCAACACTAGCCGAAGCGCTTGAAACGCTTAAAATGCTAATGTATGGTGGCCGCCCGTTAGGCCGAAAAATCGCCTTGGTTAGCAATTCCAGCACCTATGCCACACTTAGCGCAGACACAGCTACAGCGGTTGGCTTAGACATCTGCCAGCTAGAAGATAGCATCTCAGCCTATTTAAAACCTTTGGTCACAAAACATTTACCCAGCAACCCCCTGGCCCTAAACAGTG
Source organism: Anaerolineae bacterium (assembly GCA_045105475.1). Taxonomy (GTDB): domain Bacteria; phylum Chloroflexota; class Anaerolineae; order Promineifilales; family Promineifilaceae; genus WTJY01. Next base: position 45,534 of record JBGCDP010000015.1, on the reverse strand, counting down.
AAGATCAGACTGATACTAGCGCACGCCAACAAATCTTCAAGTCATTCTTGATGAACGAATTTGATGTCGCTGTTCAAGTTGTCCCCTTGTCTACGACGGGTGAGTCGGCCGCAGAAGATTCTACAATTGAAATAGAAATGGTTGAAGCATTTGCCAAAGAATCTGCATTACACAGAATGCCTTGTGTCCACATTAACCCGCTCCCACAAACTTTAGAGACTGCTCTATCTGATAAGATAATTGCGAACGGCGTAGCCCCTTTGCAAGGGCTCCAACACGGGTTTAAGGCGGTCATCAATTCAGCAAGATTTGTTGAACAAATGGTTTTGATGGCACAAATGCCAACAGGGGCGATTGTTTTGCCTAAAACACCAAATCTGACCCTGACACAGCAACTTGATGAAGTTGAAAGTAAACGGCGGTTGTACAAATCAGGCATCACAGTCCCAAAAGCAGCCGTTATCGAGGGATCACAAAGCTTAGATTTAGCTGGCATGAAATTTCCTATTGTGCTCAAAGCGGTATCAGCTGATTTGACCCATAAAACGGAACTAGATGCGGTCAGACTCAATATTCAATCAGAAGATCAACTGCGTCAAACACTGTTTGACATACATAAATGGCTCGATTCGGTTAACTTAAGAGGGTTCCTAATTGAAGAAATGGTGACTGATGGTGTAGGGGAATTGCTTGTCGGCATTCGCCAAGTGACAGGCATCGGGCAAGTTTTAACACTCGCATTCGGAGGGACAACGGTTGAATTACTAGGCGATGCCAAAACGCTCATTTTACCGGCTTCCAGTGCTGAGATTGAGCTGGCTCTTCGCAGTCTTCGGCTATTTCCCACCATCAATGGCTGGCGGGGCCAGCCTGCGGCCGACACCAATCAGGTAGTTGAAGCAATCGCTTTAATTTGCAATTATGCGCAATCAGAGCAAGATCAACTCTATGCCTTAGAAATCAACCCGCTTATTGTGCGACCGGCCGAATATAGCCCAGTCGCGGCCGATGTCGTTATACAGCTTGGAGAAGAGATACTACCATAGGCAACTAGCAATGAATCTATACGAATTTGGGGACAACGAAATATATGTCACGAAGATGGGGCTTGGTCTTGCTGCATTAGGCCGACCCGGCTATATCAATCTAGGTCACGACGCTGACTTAGGCGACAACAAATCGGCCGAACATATGGCAACACGGGCATCAGTAATGCTTGATTTCGCATGGAACAAAGGTATTCGCTATTTCGATGCGGCCCGCTCTTATGGCAAAGCTGAGGCCTTTTTAGGCGAATGGCTAATAGCTAAAAACATCCCTGAGCCGGAGATCAACGTGGGTTCAAAATGGGGATACACATACACGGCCGGCTGGCAAACTTCACTTCCAGATGGTGAAAAACATGAAGTCAAAGAGCACTCGTTACCAATCTTAGAGCGACAGCTTCTAGAAAGTCTTTCAGCACTACCCGGCCATCTCGATCTTTATCAAATTCATTCAGCCACACTTGAAAGTGGTGTTTTAGATAATAGTGCTGTCCTCAAGAAGTTAGCTGAAATGCGTAATAGCGGGCTTTTAATTGGTCTTTCAGTCAGTGGACCTAATCAAGCTGCAGTTATCGAAAAAGCACTTTCAATACAGCTTGACGGAAAGCGATTGTTTGATTCGATACAAGCAACATGGAACCTTCTCGAACAATCGGCCGGAAGTTCGTTACAAGCTGCTAGTGATTTGGGTGTCGGGGTCATTATCAAAGAAGCTGTTGCCAACGGCCGACTCACAAGCAAAAATAACAATCCGCAATTCATGAACAAGATGCTCCGCTTAACGGCAGCCGCTAAAGCCTTGAATGTCGGGGTTGATGCAATCGCCTTAGCAGCGGTCATTACTCAACCATTTGTCGATATTACGCTGAGCGGAGCAGCAAGAATTGATCATCTTGAGTCTAATCTTCAAGCAGTAGATATTGTAGAAAGTAATAGTGCGGCCCCGCTCCTAACTGAGCTTGTAAACGATTTTTCAGAAACAGCCAAAGTATATTGGGGGATTCGCAGCGATTTAGCTTGGAACTAATATCTACATCTAAAACTATGGCAAACAACGAAGACATCGTTTCACTATTAGGCAAACACCTACAACAAATTCGCAAAGACAAAAAACTTACGCTTGAGCAGCTTGCTAAGAAATCAGGTGTTTCTCGATCCATGCTCTCGCAAATTGAACGCGGGCAGGCCAATCCAACATTTGGCACGCTCTGGAACCTCAGCCGCGCATTAGGACTTGATGTCTCTGAGCTTGTTGAGGAGTTTGAAGCAAGTGGATCTGCACAAAGTAAGATTGAGCATGTAACGGCCGACAATACCCCCCGTATCACCAACAATCAAAATGGATGCACGCTTGCCCTTTTAGGCCCTCCAGATTTAGTGGGTCAGTTTGAGTGGTATGACATCACAATAAAACCGGGAGGCTACCTAAACAGCCAACCCCATACACAAGGCTGCCGGGAACATTTAACTGTGGTCAGTGGCCGGGCTGAAGTAACGAGTGGAGAGCGACAACTCACGCTATCGGCCGGAGATACAGCCCGCTACCAAGCAGATGTGCCACACGCAATTAAATGTATCGGGAAAGAAACACTGTCAGCCTTGCTTGTCGTAATGGGCTAAGCAGCCTCAGACTCTTTTTCTTCTACCTGCTTAACAATATCAACAAGTACCTCGTGAGTCTGTGCCCCAGAAATATAGTATTTGTCGTTAAAAACCATCCCAGGTACACCCTGAATTCCGTATTGAAACGCATGATCAATATCGTCTTGAACTTCAGCCATCCATGGTTCTGATTCAAGTGAATCTAAAAATGCTTGGCGGTCAAGACCAACTTCGTCCGCAATATCAGCTAAAACCTCAAGATCATGGATGTTTTGGGTTTCTACCCAATAGGCAGACATAATTCGTTTGTGGTAAGCCTCCCCTTTTCCTTGAGATTCAGCATACTTTGCTCCGACTAATGCAGGCTTGCTTGTGCCAGAGAAAGTGCCAAAGTTAATCTCAAGACCGAAGTCCCGTTGGGCAATTTCAGCCATACGCGGCCGTCCCGCCAAAATCTTAGCTTGATATTCTGGTGAGATGGGCCCAGCTCCGGGCGGCCGGAGCATATAACTGTGCCAAACTACTTCCACATCATTTGAGTGTTCGAGCTTCTCCAAACTGGAGGCTACTAAATAACACCATGGTCAAACAAAATCAGACCAAACATCAATTTTTACAGCCATATAATCCTATCCTCTGTCATTGTTTATTATGCTAACAAGTTGTATAACAATTATCCTTTAAATCGAACTTATCGCCATTTCTATTCGATAATCGCTTGAAAGTGCGAATGTAAGCTCATAACAGTTAAATTTACTGTTACTGGAGCCTAGAAAATATTCATTTAATAAGCAATTCCCAAAACTGAAATTAGCCTAAATATCAAAAGCAAAATTTATGAAAGAACAAATTAAAAATATTCTTGGCAACATTCTCATCTCTTTACAGCCAAAAAAAGCGGCCGAGCTTTCAGCTAACGGGATGACCCTGATCGTTAATGACAAGTTGACACTTCAAGAACGTTTAATGCGAAATGCAATTCTCAAAAAGACTGAAGAAAATCAAGATTTTGACACCTTGGCGGAATTTCATCGCAACTATTGGGTCAATCAGGGTACTGAATATTTTTCACTCACAGACGATAACTTTGAAACTGTTTTCTTGCCGGATTGCGCCTTCATTTTTGAACTGCTCCAAGATCAACTCGAAAATGGTACTCAACAACCTCACACACTAATAGAAATCGGAACTGGCAACGGAGATATATTAAATTATCTTGGTGAGAAGCTCTCTCAGATTGATAAGCTAATTGGTATCGATCTTAGCCCTGATCAAACCAAAATTAACCAAAACAAGTTCAAAGACAACTCTCGCCTTGAATTTGTTGCGTCAGACGGATTTGAATGGGTCAATAAGCACGGAACTGCCAACATGATATTTGTAACATCTAGAGGGGTTTTGGAGTACTTTACGCAGGAGCGTTTGCTAGCATTTTTTAACAAGCTAAATTCCCTCGAAAACACAATTTTTGTAGCGATTGAACCAAATGGATTAGAGCATGACTTCTCAATAAATCCAGACTCGCAACCCTATGGGAATGAACGTTCTTTCTCGCACAACTATCCCAAGTTGTTTACAAAAGCTGGGTTCAAGCTCTGGCACCAATCGAGGAAAGCTTATCCGGACAATGACCATTATTTAAGCTTTATCGGTGCGCGAAATTAAACAGAGTAATCGATTCTTTTGCCAAAGAGTTTCGTCACAATAAATTCAAAAATCAAAATTACAACCACAAAAAACAAGTCTACGACGATGGTAATTGCGAATGCGAGCAGTAGGTAACCTGCAAAGTTTGTAATTGGCCCGATTAGGGCCTGCCACATTTCATCCCGAAATCCAGCAAAATACAAAATAATTAGCAATATCGCTAATATCACTCCAAACAAAGGCCATGCCTTGCGGTCAGACGGGCTTGGCATCATCGCATTGCTAATTGAAAAGAGAAGATATAGCCATATCCAAGCATCGGCCGTCGAGAAAACACCTGACAAAGCAGCGCCAATGGCCTGCGGGGTCCCCGTTGCAACAGTTTGTGCCAAAATATTGGCATTAAACACGTAATGCCCAATCAACAAGATTGCCCCGATCCCAAAAATAAGCGGGGCACCTCCGATTAGGGATTCCCGCACAGGAGCAACACGTTGAGTTTTGTAAAATTCTACGTAACCTAATCGAATTGTGCCATCTGGTTGAAGTGAGGGCCATACTGAAAAACGGCCGGTTCGCATTCCTAGAAGATTAGCCATAATCCAATGGCTCAATTCATGTAGAAAAACCCCTGGAAACAAAATTAATGCATAAAGCAAAACGGACCATTGCAGGCTGCCTGTTATTAAATAGGCAATCCCTTGCATGTGTCGATGAATCCAGCGTTCAAGCAAGAATAAGACACCTAAAGAAATAATGACCCAAATAATTGGAGAGAGGCTCTGATACATGGGGAGTAGATGTTGGAGACTAGATATTAGTGCGAGTAATCCTACAACAAACGTCTAGTCTCTAGCTTCTGACCTTCTAAATTGCGTTTTTAACTAATTCAACAAACGATGGTTTCAGGCTTGCACCGCCAACTAAAGCACCGTCAACATTTTCTAAAGCCATAATGTCAGCACAATTTTCCGGCTTGACGCTGCCGCCATATTGAATCCTAACTTGGTCTGCGGTTTCTTGACCGCACATGTCTGCTACCACGCCACGAATGGCTGACCCAATAATCTGATCAATGTCGGCCGGTTGCGCGACACGACCTGTGCCAATTGCCCAAATCGGTTCATAAGCGATAACAATCTTTGCCACATCTTCGGCCGGTATTCCGTCTAAAGCGGCCCGAATTTGCCCGCCAACAAACGAAACTGTCCCACCTGCCTCATTCTGAGCCAAGCTCTCGCCACAGCAAACAATCGGGGTCATAACGTGCGCCAACGCAACTTTTGCTTTCTTGTTTACACCTTCGTCTGTTTCGCCAAAGTATTCACGTCGTTCAGAGTGACCCAAAATCACATATTGGCAATATGGTGAAAGCATACTAGGGGCTAATTCGCCTGTAAATGCACCTTTTTCTTCAAAATGCATATTCTGTGCTCCAACCCCAACTTTGGTGCCTGACAAGGCCTCAGCTACGGCTGGAATCACAATTGCAGTCGGGCAGAAAGCAACATCTACCCCATCAATCTGATCCAGATCATTCTTAATTCCATTTACAAACTCAACCGCTTCGGCGGCCGTCATATTCATTTTCCAGTTTCCAGCAATAATCGGTTTACGCATCATTCTCTCAAGTTTTAATATCTGTTAATTTGTAGCGGGAAGAGGCAAGGACAAATCAACTTCAATCGGCTAAATCATATAAATCGATTGAAACAAATTATAGCTACTTAGCAAAATCGACAGATCGAGTTTCTCGAATAACTGTCACTTGTATTTGGCCCGGATACTGCATGCTATCTTCAATTGTTTTGGCAATATCTCGAGACAAACGAATTGAGCCTAGGTCATCTATTGTGCCGGGCTTCACTAACACTCGAATCTCACGGCCAGCTTGAAGAGCAAACGCACCTTCAACACCGTCAAACGTCGTCGCAATCTCTTCAAGTGTACGAATCCGCTTAACATAGTTTTCAGTACTTTCGCGACGGGCACCTGGCCGTGCACCTGATATCGCGTCAGCAATTTCAACTATGATCGCTTCAACTGAGTCTTGCTCAACTTCATGGTGATGGGCCGCGACAGCATTCACCACTCGCTTTGGAACTTTGAAGCGCTTGATAAAGTCAGCCCCAATTCCAGCATGGGTTCCTTCTTGATCATGATCCATCGCTTTACCAATGTCGTGCAAGAATGCACCCATCTTAGCATGTTCAACATGAGCGCCCATTTCAGAAGCCAAGATCGATGCGATTGAAGTTGCCTCGACCGCATGTCCTAACTGATTTTGGCCATAAGAGGTGCGATATTTTAAGCGCCCCATCATTTTAATGATTTCTGGATGCAAGCCATGCACGTTTGCTTGGAATGCAGCTTCTTCACCTGCTTTACGAATGTCACGGTTTACGTCTTTCTGTGCATCAGCAATCAGCTTTTCAATACGGGCTGGGTGAATCCGGCCGTCATTGACTAACTTACCCAATGCCCGGCGGGCAACTTCACGCCGTACGGGATCAAAGCTAGAAACAGTAACCGCATCTGGCGTGTCATCAACGATCACATCAACGCCTGCCGCTTGCTCAAAAGCGCGGATATTACGACCATTTCGGCCGATAATGCGCCCTTTCATTTCATCACCAGGCAAAGCAACAACAGCAATCGTATTTTCAGAAACTTGATCAGTCGCTACACGCTGCATCGCTTCAGCAATATATTTACGCGCTTTATCCTCAGCCTCTTCACGTGAACGCATTTCGATTTCACGCATCAACCGAGCCATGTCTTGACGAACATCTACTTCAACAGAAGCGAGAAGTTCAGCCCGAGCCTCATCTTTCGACATTGCAGCAACTTTTTCAAGTTCTTTCTGGCGGCCGGCGGCCATTTCCTCAACTTCATTTTGCAGTCTGTCCAATCGGCTTTGGCGTTTATTCAAATTCTGATCACGCCCTTCCATCTTTTTAGTCTGCTCATCTAAAATCGATTGACGGCGATCCAGCCGCTCCTCTGTTTTAGCAATATCACGAAAGCGACGATCAACCGCTTGCTCTGTTTCTTGGCGCAACTGCCGGGCTTCTTTTTTCGATTGGTTTAAGATGTTGCCTGACTCTTTTTCAGCTTCTTGGCGAAGGCGATTCACATCATCCCGTGCTTGCTGCATCATCTTTTCATCATTAGGTTTTAATGATGAACGATAAAAAATGATGGCAATACCAAACGCTATAGCCAGTCCAATTACTAAGCCAATCAAAAGCAATATCCATGGCGGAAAACCAGGGGATGCCTGTGCTAGTATCATTTAAAGTCTCCTATGCTGTTTCGGCCACCTGCTGCCAAAGTTTATCGACCACTTCGCGTATCTCTTGGTAGCTAAAGCCTCTTCGCTGTAAAAATCCGGTCAGCTTCTTCTTAAACTGATCTTCCGGATATCGCCTCAACGAACGGACTTTTTTCTCCGCAGCTTGCATAGCAGCGGCCGAATCATCTGTTTCTTCAAGCAAGTCGTTTACGATTTGCTGATCAACCCCTTTTTGGCGTAACTCTTGCCGCAACAATGGTTTACCCCGTGGCTTAAATCTTGCACGCTGGTCGATCCAGTAGCGAGCAAAAGCCTCATCATCTAACAGATCAAGTTCTTCGAATCGCTCTACTACTCGTTCGCGAGTCGATTCCTCGATCCCTTTCTCACGCATCCGATCACGCACTTCTTTCTTACTGCGCGGCCGGTTTGTTATTAAACGTAGAGCAATTTCTTTGCCCCATTCATACTCATCTTCACGCTTTAAGGCAGCGATCTTTTCCGCCGTTAACTCTTGGCCTATTTTCAGCCAAGCGGCATTTAACAAAGACAAACTAAACGCGTATTCCCCGTCTAAAAAGAGGTTAACACGGTCTTTTCTCCGCTTTTGAATCGTTAAGTCTGTAATCTTTGCCATAAACAAAAAACCGTGGCAAACGATACCACGGTAAAAAACACATATGCAGTTAACATCAACAGCTCAAGGTGATTCCAGTATTACAAAAATACGCACCCTCAAAATGGGAGCAGTTGCTGGAAAATATGACTTTGTCTGACTATAAACATAACAAACAGCTTATAGCCGAAATCTTTGACTTTACCACTGCACCACCGGGCTACTCCAAAAGGCGCAAGTCATTCTAATCGCTGCGAGTATCCACCTATTATGGGTGGGATAGTTTACCGAATGTGTCCAGATTACCGAATGATGGCGTTTAAGACGCCATCATCGTACCGGTTTTTACTTTTCGCTCAACCTAAAATTGATGAGCGTCATCTATTTGTTAGTAGTCTACTCTTCAACTGCCCCTAAGACAGGAAGTCCAGCTTCTACCCGAATGAGGTTTTCGATTTCATCTAGCATCGCGGGATCATTGATGAGAAATGTTTTGGCATTCTCACGGCCTTGCCCTAACAAGGTTTCCCCATAGCGGTAAAAAGCACCCCGCTTCGTGATGATTTCATAGGCCGTTCCCAAGTCTAGAACATCTCCAGACCGAGAAATACCAATATTAAACATAATATCGAATTCTGCTTCCGTAAATGGTGGAGCAACTTTATTCTTCTTAACTTTAACTCGAGTTCGGTTTCCAACGACATCGCCACCGGCTTTAATCGCCTGAATCCGACGAATGTCTAGGCGAACCGATGCATAAAATTTAAGCGCGTTTCCACCGCTTGTCGTTTCAGGGCTACCAAACATCACACCGATTTTTGAGCGGATTTGGTTGGTAAAAATTACAATTGTATTGGTCTGTTTAATCACACCAGACAATTTACGCAATGCCTGAGACATTAAACGAGCTTGCAACCCAACATGCGAGTCGCCCATTTCACCTTCAATTTCAGCGCGTGGGACCAAGGCTGCCACTGAGTCAATAACAACCACATCGATTGTTCCAGAACGAATAAGAGCTTCAGCAATTTCTAATGCTTGCTCACCCGTATCCGGTTGTGAAATAAAAAGTTCTTCAATATTTACACCGATCTTTTCAGCGTAAGTAGGGTCTAATGCATGCTCCATATCGATGAAAGCACACACACCACCTAGCATCTGAGCTTCAGCAATTAAATGCTGGCACAACGTGGTTTTACCAGAGGATTCAGGACCATAAATTTCGGTAATACGGCCGCGTGGAAGTCCACCGACGCCCAGAGCAATATCGAGAGAGATTGATCCAGTGGGAACAGTGTCTATGTCTAAATGTGTAGCATCTCCCAACCGCATAATCGCGTCGTCTCCAAACCGTTTATGAATGTTTGCGATTGTACTTTCAAGAGTTTTGTCTCTTCCGTTATTTGCCATTTTAAAAACATACACCGCATGGGTGCATGATCTCCATTGCTTAGTTTTATGTCAATCATGACCAGAGAGAGAAGCCCCCAAACTGGCCTGAATATTAAGTGCAATAGTGTACAATAGCGATATGGAAATCGCAAACGATAAAAATGGTCAAGCGAGCGGTTTTGTCAACCGAAATCCAGCCGAAAATGTGAAGGTTTGGCAAGCTCGAGAAGCTGATTTCAATGTTGCCGAAACACTGTTAAAAACAGCTCCCTGGCGCCACAAACACGTTGACTGGTTCGAAACTAAAAGCTGGCTAGGATCCCCCGGATTTGTAATGAGTCATTCACAGGATGGCTCAAAAGGATGTCTCGCGATTGTGGCGGACCCTGGTCCGGGAGCTTGGGTTCGAGTAGCGGCGCTGGAAAGACAAAGCTTTAATCGGAAACAATCTTTTTTGCAAATGTCGGCGATGGTAGATCAAGTTTGTGAGTACTTAATTCAAAACGGCGTCAAAATTATTGGATGGATGGCTCCTATTGCTTGGCCTGATGGCTGGCCTGAAAAATTAGGTTTCACCGAAAGCGAGCGGGTCATTACCTATCAAAAACCAACGTTCAAAATCCCCCCATTGAACACGATAGATGGACTACACATACGCGCAGCAACCAGTGAAGATATGCCTCACTTGGCAGAAATAGAAAGTCGTGCTTTTCCACCAATCTGGCGCCATAGTGCGACAGGTTTAAACCGAGCGATGGACCAAGCCTTCAGCTTTGATGTCGCACTCATCAATAACAAATTAGTTGGTTTTCAGCATAGTGCAACCGGCCGTGGGGCAGCCGCTCATCTGGCTCGCATTACAGTTGATCCAGCAGTACAAGGACGTGGGGTTGGAGGCCATCTATTAGCTCATGCAATTAAGGGCTACCAACGAAGAGGAGCCATCGAGATGACCTTAAATACTGAATCTGCAAATGTAAATGCGCAAAGGCTTTACAAACGTTTTGGCTACAGGCCTAGCGGGCATCAATTTCCTCTCTATACGATGGCCTTAGCCTAAAATTAAGCCCTTAAGCATCAAATATGAAAAGAATTGAACGCAAGAAATTATCAGATGCAGAAATCAACCGAGCCCTAGAAAATCTTGAAGGCTGGAAGTCTGAAAACGGCAAACTCACAAAACGGTTTAAATTCAAAGGATTTATGCAGGCGATGGGCTGGATGGTTAGCGTCGCAATTGCGGCCGAAAAGCTGGATCATCACCCAGAATGGTCAAACATCTACAATCAAGTCGATGTCGCGTTAACCACCCACGATATGGACAACACGATTAGCTCGTGGGATGTAGCTCTAGCACAAACAATGAACGATCTAGCCACTCGCCACTAGATTTGCCACCAATGCCTTGAGCCATTCTACATTTTCAAGTTTTTGTGGATGCCGTGTTTCCCAAGCTGCATCGGTGAAATAGGTATGATTTTCTAAAAAGGCGATTTGCTGGCTATACCACTCAACATCGGTCAGCTTTGTCCCTAGATTCTCCATCTCGCTTCTTAGCCTATTGCTACAGCCTGGAAAATCGGTACGCCCCAGTAAATCTAAATCAGCATCAGCCAAAATCTGCCCAGCAAGATTAACAGGGTTTTGGGGAATCTGGGTAGCCATAATTATTTGACAAATCATCTGGATATCTTCTTGCGAGAAGCCAAAGTCAGGCAAATGCATCTTAGCAGCCGCACAGGAGCGCCCTTCATGCCCGGCCGCCCCTTGTAAATACCCAACATCATGAAAGCTGGCTGCAACTTTAAGTAATATTTTTTCATCTTCTGGGAGATTACTTAAATCGGCCAAACGCATGGCCGCCGGCATCACATCAAATTCTGTATGCGTAATGTTATGGTAGACATATTTAGGCTCTAACTTGTCCCGAATTATGCTTAATGCAAATTCAATCGCCCCACTAATATCTGGATTGGCAGGCCGACCCTCTTCTTCCAAAGAAAGCTGATCAACTGCAATGTTAATGGCATCGTCCACGTGCATGTTCCTTCCGGCCGACCAGACCTCTTGTGAATGGGCTTCTCCAATCCTTTGCCTGGCTGACTGTAGCTTTTGCTCTAACTTTTCCTTCAGTACCTCCGAAAGAGGCGAATTGATTTCTTCACGAATCTTGTCGGCACTACCTACTAAAAACAGTGCTTTTCGGTCAAAGTTCTGCATCGTTAGCAATGAACCTATATCTTCGAGTAGAAATGCAAGTGCCCATTTATCCCCTAATTCCTTATAAATGCCCAGGCTTTCGCTATAAATCTCTTTTGCACGGTCTAATTGGCCTAATTCACGCGCCGCATTTCCCAGATTGTTTAGCGTATTGGCAATTGCCCACCGATTACCAATTTGGCGCTGAATCACCAAAGCCTCTTCTAAATAAATCAAAGCTTCATCTGGGCTACCAAGCTCTGATGACATATTCCCCAAATTACTTAAGGCATTCGCCACTTCTGATTGTAGTCCAATAGCTCTTCGCAACGATAGAGACTCTTCGTACCAGCGTTTACCTTGTTCTAGGTCACCTTGGTACTCTGCAACAACGCCCATATTATTAAAAACTTTGGCTTTGTTGAAGTTGTCATCCAGCTCATTATAAATTTCCAATGACCCTTCGTAGAGTTTAAGTGCTGTATCAAAATCACCCTGCTGCGCGTTTAACGTGCCTTGGCCCAGCAGCGTTTTACCAATTTGCGACTGATCATTTAGGCGGGTCGCTTTTTCTTGGGCTTTGGTAAAGTAAATTTGGGATTCATCGTATTTCCCCTGCCTGCGCTTTAAATCACCAAGCAGGTACAAAATATTTGGCAAATGTGAAACAACATCGGCCGCTTGTACCCGATCTTCAAGCTTGCTATAGATTTCTTCAACCTCTTCCCATTGCCCGATCAGGTCATGCACTTCTCCCAACTTGATTTCAACTGGAATCTTTTCGACTTCTTGGTCGAGTAAAGGCAAAAGCTGGTTGTAATAGTCGATAGCTGCAACGTTGGCAAAGCTTGATTTGGCGGCGTCACCTGCTTGAAGCAAATACTGTTTCTTCTTTGCATCATTTTTACTTCGCCCGTAATGGAAAGCGAGCAAGTCCAAGAACTGCTCTAGGTTATCCGTGTAAGTTTTTTCAATATATGCGCCCACTTGTTCATGCAAATTTGAACGTGTATTAAAGGGCAAGCTCTCATAGGTTACTTCTTGTGTAACAATGTGCCGGAATAGATAAGTTAGTTCAGGCTCAGGCTTTTCAACAGTTGTAATTTCAAGTTTGGTCAGCGTCTTAAGATCAGCCTCAAAAGCTTCGGGGTCCTTCTGTCCAGGGTAAATGCCCCAAACCATCGCTGACCTGAATAAGCGGCCAATAACGCTGGCTACACGCAAAGCCACTTGCTGACGATGGCTTAGACGATCAACACGGCTTAAAATCAAGCTGTAAATCGTGTCTGGTAGATCAACTTGAGCGAGCGATTGCGCATCATGAATATCAAGATCGATATCACGGATATAGTTCAAAATTTCTTCAATATAAAACGGATTTCCACCCGCTTTGGTCGTTACCATATCAACCAGTTTTTGCGGAATCTTAAAGGATGAGTAAAGCTGAGTTAGTTTAAAACGAATCAGCATCGCTGCTTCTTCATTCGAGAACTGCTCAATTTTGATCTCGGTAAAATAAGGCAATCCTGACAGATCTGGAACCCGGTTATTAATCTGATTCTGCGGCCGATAAACAAGCAAAATCATCACCGGAATATGCTCAATTGACCTTGTCAACGCTTCGAGCAGGTCCTTCGAAAGATCATCGATCCAGTGAACATCTTCCAGCAGTAACAAAATCGGGCCGCTCATTGAGATATGCCGCAAATAATCAACCAACAGCGACTCTAGCGCAGACTTTTTCGCCTTAGGGTCAAGCGAAGCGGTTAGGTCATTATCGGGTATAGAAATATTTAGCAGAGGTGACAGCAATGGCAAACGTGCTAACAAATCAGAACCGGCAGCTTCTAGCTCAGCTTTTAAGATTCCTATTTGTTGATCTAAGGGCTGATTTGGAGACACCTTGAAAATGTCACTCCAGATTCCTTCCCAAATCAAATAGCTGTTGTTTGTTCCAAAAGACTCCCCTTCACCCCCAAATCCTTTAATTCCCTGGTCAACAGTTTTTTGAATCACTTCGGCCGCTAAGCGAGACTTCCCCATACCAGCTTCGGCCGTGATGCCCACAACCTGGCCATGCCCACTTAAAACCTCAGGGATCTTTTTTGAAATCGTTGCGAGCTCATCTTCACGGCCGACCATCGGCACCCGATAAGACGAATCAAACAGATGAAATCCACTGGTGAACTTACGGTCAACAAGCTCAAACACCTCAGTTTCAACAGATTTCCCTTTAAATTTCACCATCGCCAAAAAGTCAGCTTGGAATTCTGATTCGATTTTCTGAACCGCACCACGATTCATCAAAATTTGACCCGGTTTCGCCTGAATCATCAAACGAGCCGCAAGATTCACATTATTCCCCATAACACCATACGTTTTGCGCTCTGCGCCACCGTAGGCGCCAGCCCACATGACCCCTTGCGTAATACCGATCTGCAACCGCTGATCTAAATCAAAATCAACCGTTGACTGAACCAGCTCAAGTGCGGCCGATGCAGCCCGCTCAGCATCGTCTTCGTTGGCAAGCGGTGCACCGAATGAGGCATACATATAGCTGCCTTTGTCGCCAATCGTCAGCTGGAGCAGGCTGCCGCCATAGCGCATCAGAATCTTTTGCACATGGCAGACAAACGCATTGAGCTTTTGTGGTGCAGATGGGTCTAAATCGTAGTCAATGCCTGAAAAACGAAGGAATAGGGCAACCGTCGGCCGGATTTCTGACAGAAATTCGCCTGCTCCCGTCGTAATACGTTCATAAACGCCCGGCAACAACCACTGCTTAATTGTCTCGTCGTTCAGTTTGGCATCTTCAAACCGAGGCCATGGATATGGTTCAACTTTGAGGTTCAGGCTGCTAATAACAGCAAACTGATCCCCACTTTCCTCATGAGTGCGCCATTCTTCAATAGTTAGATATTCTGCAAGCTGTGCGGCCGTCTGCCCATCTAAAACGACATCCCCTTTTTCAGCCATACTTTCGGCCGCAGTCACCCGCTCCAATGTACGGCCAGCCATTGCATCCATTAATGCATATTCAGGCAATCCGACAATAAAGCGGCGAACGGAGCCGATAGAAACTGCCAATTTAATACCCAAACGCACAATGTGTGACGTATAAGTCGTAATCTCCTGAAGATTCCCCATCGTTCTTTGCATGGCAAGGGCACAGGTAACCGCCCGGCGGCCGTCTAAGTCACCATCAAACCAACAGGTAATTGCATCACCACTAAAGCTGACAACGCTCCCAGCATAATTATGCAAGTCGGCTACGATCGCATAAAAAACCTGATTCAGATGCACGGTAAATTCTTCCGCGCCACGCTTGGGGCCGAGCTCTTTAGCGAATGTTTCAGTTAAAGCTGTGAAACCAGATATGTCTGCAAACAGAGCAGAGCCTGTTTGGGTCTCAGATAAGGCCGCATCGCGAACGATTGCGCGGCGCCAATCCATAGGAATATATTGACTTCCACGACTCATAACGAGGGGGTTCTCCAAATTCAAAGATGTGAGCAGGCGCCCCTTTACCTTAATTCTATCAGATTAAGTTGAACAAGTGAGCTAATCTAAACTTTAACGCACCGTTTACGCCATATGCCAAATTTTTTCAATAGTTGATAAGCTAAGTTATGAAAGAATGGTCAAGTTGCACTGATTGCTTTGTTTTACCTCTTCCAAATTTCCGCTATCGTCGACGGCTCGGCAACACAATTTCACTTCCCCAGCTTGGGTTGGTGTCCAGTCAAAGTGCCATGTTTCTCGGCCGACGACAGGGTGCCAACGCTCACCGCCGTTTAGCGATATTTCAACACCGCCCACAACCCCACCACCAAAGTCTTGAGCTCTCCCTTGAATCTGAATCATTCCCAATGGCAGCTTGGCACCATCGGCCGGGAAATCGATACTTGAAACCGGTGCTTCACTATCGGCCGACTGGTCGCCTCGAACCAAATCATCTTGCAGATTTTGTGGCTGAACACCCATGTCCGCAAACAGATTCACAGTCGCCTGCTGAATCGTAATATCTGGCCCATGCGGATCAAATCCGATTCGGGTCGAGCTAGGATTGGCTTTCTCAGGTGGAACACCCGTATCTGTATCGTGATGTGCATCTAGCCCCCAGCCCCATTGAACCGTACCAGCACCAAATACCAAAGCACCGCTCTCGTGTCGGTAAAGGGTTAGATGATGAGTCGCTGTTCCAGAATCAAACACGCCCCCTTCATCTTGAACATACCATACGTTATCAACGGTTGTTTCAGACAAATGGAACAATCCGGGCGGGCGATGACCGTTGTCGATATCTTCGTCCCATTCATGGCCTAACAAGCCTTTCAGCAGCACGGCTCGCTCACCTGGCTTGAGATCTGCCACTTTGGTATTACGCCACAGGCGCAGGTGACCATATTCGGCCGGGACAATCAACGGATCGTTTCGCCACGCATTAACGGTAAAAATTGTGCCGGTCAAGGCATTTTCAGGCTGTGCCCCTTCAGGATTAAACTCCCGGCCGTCCCGCCATGTACCAGTCCAAACATCTGGCTCGGGGTCAATTTTAGCGTTATCCTGCGTCTCTTTATACGTCACCATCGTTCGGTAATCAGTCTCGGTGCCGTCGATGCTTGGTTCCCAGCGGGTTTTCCAGAAGACTTCATTTCCGCTGAAAAATGCAAGATTTACTCCAGCGGCACGCGCTGCCTCAACATGTGTACGTTGTCCACCTGACCAATATTCATCATGCCCAACCGACAAGAACAGTTTATGATTCTGGATCACCTCTCCTCGCCGAGCGCTATCGACCCCGGTGGAATAACTCACGTCGAAGCCGTTGCGCTCGAGCCAGCGTACAAACGGATATTCCCCATTAAAAACTTTGTTAACAGCCCGATAGTGGCGTGTTTCCATTGGCCGGTTATAGCTCACTTTATGAGCACGATTAGGCTTGCCGTGGATGCGTGGATAGTTGGGATCAAGCTCTGCATACGTACTGTGCCCACCATATCGATTATAAGCCTGCCAAGTCGTGTCAGACGTTTGGAAAATGATTTCTGAATGAGCCGCATCATCACGAACAATAAAGTAGATGTGGCTCGCCCAAGGCTCTTTGAGCGCATTGGAAGGTTTGCCATGCCCAGAAGCGCCATAGGCGTGTTCACGAGCTTCTGGCTCGACCGTATCAGGTGTTTTAACCACTTGAGAGCGCCAATTGGTAGAGGACGGATCATGGCGAACCAAACGGGCAAAATAGATGCCTGATACCGCATCGGCCGGACATGTCCACTCTGCTGAAATCGCCCAGTTTCCACAGTCGTATAGCTTTGTAATCGGGTCACGAAGCCCTTCGGGCTGAGTTTGGGGCAATTCGGCCGTTGGCAAAACGGTCCCAACCTTACGTGCACCCATCTCGTTATAATATCCCATTCGGTAAATGTCTATACGATAGTCGATCGAATCTGTTTTAATCTTAAAATAGATTGTTTCGCCCAAATCAATGCTGATGTCGTGCCCAAATCCCT
Source organism: Anaerolineae bacterium (assembly GCA_045105475.1). Taxonomy (GTDB): domain Bacteria; phylum Chloroflexota; class Anaerolineae; order Promineifilales; family Promineifilaceae; genus WTJY01. The sequence continues at coordinate 28,221 of JBGCDP010000015.1, read as the reverse complement.
GAATCGACGGGTCCCCCCATCCGTTAATGTCCCACTCTGTAGGCGAGTTGCCTGGCAATTTGTTTTCTTCAATAATTTTATTTGACACGCTCAAATCTCCTTTTTTATTCCACTACTCAGCATTCAAGAATCGAACCTTAGCCATTTTTCCTGATTGATCAAGCCCCAGCACAACACGGGTATTCGCCTTATCCCCATTGAAAAGGAGCACCGCTCGGCATTCACCATCGCTTTCTAAAATATCACCAGCGAAACAGGCCCCACACATCAGGTTGACTAAACGTATTTTTTTCCACATTGTGCCGCGATTTGAGTCACTACTGCGCAATTCGTCCAAGTCGGCCAAAATCGGCCGGGTCACAAGTTCCGCTAAACGTTGTGCGACCTGCTGCATGTCGGCCGACAGCGGCATGACCGACTTAATCGTCAGCTTTTGCACCAAGGGTGGCACAGTTGGTGTCATTGAAATAAACAGATCACACCAACCGTTTTCGGCCGGTAAGCGCCAACGGCCCCTCAACCAGTCCTCCGCTTCAATCTCTTGCTCTTGAACCTGCTCAAACTTCCCGTGCTTTTGGCGCAACTTGGATAGCTTAGCCTGCCAATGAGGCCGATCTAAATCGAGGAAAAAATTGTCAGCAAAAAGAGTGTCTGCCAGTGCGTCGTCCCATCCAACAACCAGTTGGCTGACCACCTGATAGGCTTGAGAAAGATCGGCCGAGGGAACCGACTTTGGTACAACGATCTCTAATTGTTCGATAAGCAAATTAATTGCCGCTAAACAGGCCTGACTAAAACCACCATACCGCTCATTACCCAGAGCTATAATTCCAATGTTGTGCTCTGGGCTCCAGCACATATAGGAGCCAAAGCCAGGCAATCCACCGCCGTGCCCGACTGTTGAATATCGGCCGTTATGATTAATAAATAGACCATATCCATAGTGGCCGGTTGATAGTTCAGGCGACTGGCCTAACTCATACGGTTTTATCGACGTGGAGATGAGGCTCCACGGCTGTTGCATTTCACGCAAAGAGCTGCGTTTTAATATAAGATTGTCGGCTTCATCGCGAGGCGGCCATGCGGACAAAAAGAAATTAACCCACTTTCCCAAATCAGCCACAGTTGTAAAAATGCCTGCAAATAGCACGTTATCACCACCTGAAACGAGCATTTCGTCCTCTTGCCAGGCTTCATCGAGCCAAACATAGCCATGCGCCAGCTTGTCGGCCGGAACGTCACTCGCATTCCAGACCGTCGCATGCATGCCCAAAGGCTTGAGCAAATGGTCGGTTACGTATTGCATTGCAGGCTGACCAGACACATTGGTAATAATTCTACCCAACAGCATGTAACCGTAGTTTGAGTATTCAAAACGAGTCGCAGGGGGGGCTGAAAACGTGGCCCCTTGTTGGTAAAAGCCGCTCATTGCTTGATCGGTTCGATAGAGCTGGCGATCGGCCCACGGGTCGTCTTGCGGAATACCGGCTGTCATTGTGAGTAAATGGCGAATCGTCAAAGGAGGACTGTCGGCCGTTGGGTAATTAAGGTCGTGCAGATCAGGTACGTGGCTCACGACCAAATCATCGAGCCGAAGTTTATTGGCATCGCGAAGCTGTAAGATGGCGGCCGCACAAAAACTTTTCGTCATCGAGGCGATGCGGAACACAGTATCAGATTCGGCTGAACTGTTCGACACATTCTCTCGAACACCGAAGCTATTTACCCCAACCAACTCCCCATTGGCGACCACCCCATAGGCAACCCCAGGGATGTGAGCCACCTCTGCACGCTGCCGGAATAAAGGCTCGATTAATTTAATTGCATCATCATATCTATTCTGCATAAGTGATGACATATCTAGTTACTCCATAAAATATATCAATGAGAATTAGATGCTAGACGAAGGTGAAAGTCATGGCAAACCCACAGAGCCAAATCTAACCGACCCAGGCCAAGGAAACAGGGGCAATAGCCATTAAAAATAAAATTTGAGTACAATAGAGTTAAATTAAACCTTTACCATCTGAGGCTATTTTGAAACTTTATCTTATTCGACATGCGGAATCGGCCAACAACGCAATCTTATCGAGTAGCGGTGACCCTAGCGGCCGCAGCCCTGACCCTGAAATTACTGAGATCGGCCACAAACAGGCCGCATTGCTGGGCAAACATATGGCAAACCCGGCCGGAGAACCACGTCAACATCCCTTCGAAGCGATCGATGACCATCACTTTGGCTTAACCCATTTATATTGCAGCCTCATGACTCGCTCGATTTTAACCAGCAGCTACATTGCAAAAGAGTGTAATTTACAGTCAGTGGCCCATTTAGATATATTTGAACGCGGTGGAATTTATCAGCAGCACCCTGACCGAACGCGTGAAGGTCTGCCTGGGCCAGGCAAAGGCTATTTTGAAAAGCGATTTCCAGATTTGCTATTGCCTGACAATCTTAACCCGACAGGCTGGTACAGCCGCCCGGCCGAAGAAGAGGCTCCTTTTGTAGACCGTGTCAAGCGTGCTGCAGCTGATATTCGCGAGCGGCATGCAGATAGCGACGATGTCGTTGGCATGGTGGTACATGGAGATTTTATCGATCAGTTTGTGAATGAACTGATGGGAGTTGAGCGCAAGCCGAAAAACTATTCAAGTCCATGGGTTGCAAATTGGGCATTTCACAATACATCATTATCACGCATCGATTTTAGAGATGATTCTCACACAATTTTGTATCTCAACCGAATTGATCATCTACCGGCCGAGCTTATTACTTGGTAAGCTCGTAGCCCTGCTAGCCTTGCTAAACAAAAACAAAAAAGAGGTAGATGGATCAAGAAAATCCATCTACCTCTTTTAATTTATCGCCTATTTAAAAAAATTAAAGGCTATACGCCAAACCAACACAGCCGGGGCCAACATGTGTGCCGATAACCGGTGTAAGGTCCGCTTCAATAACTTCGGCCCCAGAGAACCGATCACCCATCAAACTCGCTAAACGGGCCGCTTCTTCAGGGGCTGATGAATGAATCACACCGATGTAACGGGGCGACTGCCCGCCCATCTTATCGGTAACGGTATCAATCATCGCTTTCATCGCTTTCTTCTTGGTACGTACAGAAGCATGTGACTCGACTTTACCGCCGTCTACGGTCAGGATCGGTTTAATGTTAAGCACAGATCCGATTAAACGGCGAGCACCGCCAATCCGGCCGCCCCTGTGCAAGAACTCAAGCGTATCAACAACAAAAAAGATGTTGGCTTTGTTAATCATCGCTTTGGATGCGGCCGCAGCTCCGGCCGCATCTGCACCATTCTCAACTGCTTTCGCCGCTTCGATGACCATCATGCCCAAAGGTGTAGCCGCTGTGCGTGAGTCAACCAGCTCAACCGGAACCTCAACCATCCCTTGAGCGGTCAAAGCTGACTGATAGGTACCGCTCAATTCAGATGAAATATGAATTGAAACGATTGTTTCAGCCGATTCAGCCACCTTTTGGTATAGCTCAACAAACTCTCCAGCCGATGGCTGAGACGTTGCAGGCATACTGCTAGAGGTTGAAAGTCTAGAATAAAATTGATCGGCCGTAATATCGACCCCATCTTTTAAGGACTCGCCGTCCCAGTTAACTAATAAAGGGATGACATGAATATTGTATTTTTCGATTAGTGCATCTGTTAGACAGCTTGTACTGTCTGTCACAATCGCTACTTTAGATTTTGACATAAAACCTCTTCTTTTAGATTAATTACTTCGCTCGTTCTTGTTCAACTAAAACACGTCGCAAAATTTTACCTGATGCTGACTTCGGAATTGAGTCAACAAACTCAACCCGACGGATCTTTTTATGGGGTGCAACTTGACCAGCTACCCAATCCATAATATCAGCCGCTTCGATCTCGCCACCTTTGACGATAAACGCTTTAGGAATTTCGCCAGCTTCTTCATCTGGGCTTGGAATAACGGCGACATCAGCAACGCCATCGTGTCCCAGTAATAAAGCTTCAAGTTCGGCCGGAGCCACCTGGAAGCCTTTGTATTTGATCAGTTCTTTTAGACGATCAACAATGAACATATAGCCATCTTCGTCCATGTAGCCAATATCACCAGAACGGAGCCAGCCATCCTCAGTAATCGTATTAGCGGTTGCATCTGGCCGATTCAAGTACCCTTTCATGATATTTGGGCCGCGCATCCAGATTTCACCTTGCTCGCCAACTCCGACATCTTCAAGTGTGTCTAAGTGAGCAACTTTAACTTCAAAGTTAGCAACTAGCTTTCCACATGAAGCATAACGTGGATCATTATTGATATTTGGGTTAATCGTAGCCACAGGGCTAGTTTCTGTCATCCCGTATCCCTGCAAAACTCGGCAGTTCAACCGCTCAGATACGGCCGATGCCAGTTCATCCCCCAAAGGAGCAGCTCCAGATGTGATCTCTTTGAACGATGACATATCAAAGTTGTCGACCACTGGATGTTTAGCCAAAAAGACCAAAATAGGTGGTACAAGGTTGGCTTTCGTTACTTTATATTTTTGAATACAGGTTAGGAATTCAGCTGGATCAAAGCGAGGCATACTGACGATGGTTGCACCGACCGCAAGGCTCATATTCATGATGACGACCATCCCATAAATATGATAGAACGGTAAAACCCCCATAATTGTGTCAGTGTCATTGGTGAAATCTAGGTCTTCCATCCCTTCAACCTGCGCAATATTTGCCACAATGTTTTGGTGGGTAAGCATCACACCTTTAGGCACACCCGTTGTACCGCTCGAGTATGGCAACACAATTAAATCTTCGGCCGGATTAATATCAACGTCTGGAACGGTTCCATTTGGCTCCATCAGCATTGCAAAAGGAGTCGCCCCATCAGTTGGATCAAATGTAAAAACTTCTTCGATGCCAGCTTTCTCAGCGGCCGCTTGCGCTTTATCTAAAAACATCGAAATCGTTAAAATATATTTTGCGCCCGCATCGGCCAATTGATGTGCCAATTCGTCAGCTGTATACAGTGGGTTTGCAGTTGTCACAATCCCACCCACAAGCGAGACGGCATGAAAAGCGACCGCGTATTCAGGGACATTTGGGCTGTAAATGCAAAGAACGTCTCCTTTGCCAAAGCCACGGCTATGCAACCCGGCTGCAACCGCCTTAATCCCACCAGCAAGCTGGTTATAGGTTAAAGTGCGGCCAGATGGTCCATCAATAATCGCTGGTTTGTCACCATATGGAGCCATCCTCTCTAGAATGTACGGGGTAAGGGCCACATCTGGGTATTCAACATCAGGGTAAGTACTTTTAAAAATCATGGGGTAACCTCTTTCAAAATTTCACACTTCTTGTTTTTATAATTTATTTAATTTAGATGCAAGACAGCGTGCCATTACACCCAAAACATCATTTGTTTTTTGATACTTTACTAGGCACAATCATAAATAATCAAAAAGCATTGAATTAGCAACAGGCATCTCGATCCAGAATAATTTCTAATCTGATCGGCAAAAATTTTAACAGCAACCGAGAAATGAGCAATGAAACAATACAGGTCAATATTCAGGCAAGATTTATTTGAAGGGCAAACGATTCTAGTCACCGGGGGTGGGACAGGAATTGGCCGAGCAATTGCCCATGAATTGGCATCGTTAGGGGCGGATGTCATTATCGCATCACGCAAGCAAGAGAAGCTTGAGCAAACCTCGGCTGAAATTGAATCAAAAGGTGGAAAATGTTCATACTATTCGCTTAACATCCGCAGCGAAGAAGCGATAAACGCCATGTTTGACGAGCTGTTAAGTGAGCACAAAGTTTTGAACGGCCTCGTTAATAATGCAGGTGGCCAGTTCCCAAGTCCGGCCGAAAACATTAACCAAAAAGGATGGCACGCGGTCACCGAAACAAATCTCACTGGAACATTTTTGATGAGCAAGACCGCCTACAATCGAGCGTTAAAACAAACTCATGGGCCCATTGTCAATATTGTTGCTGAAATGTGGAATGGGTTCCCCGGCATGGCTCATACGGGTGCCGCTCGAGCAGGTGTGGTGAATCTCACAAAAACACTCGCCGTTGAATGGGCGAAAGATGGGGTTCGAATTAATTCAGTTGCTCCGGGGGTGATTCACGGCCATGGCATCACCCAGTATGATCCTGCATTTGTAGAAAGCTATATCAAAGAAGCTCAAAAAGATATTCCGGCTCATCGCTTAGGCACTGAAAGTGAAATTTCGGCCGCCGTCACGTTCTTATTGTCTCCGGCCGCCGCTTACATTACAGGTGAAACCCTCAAAGTAGATGGTGGTAGCTCGCTTTGGCGCAAAACATGGCATATTCCAGATCATGATAATTTCAGCCGTTATGATGGATTCGTAGAAGACTCAACTGATTAATTGAGGGGATTTAATCAGTTAACCTATTTTCTTTTTAAATTTACTTTGAAATTGCAGGATAGCAGATTCAATAACATCAATACGCACAGGTTTACTGATATAGCCATCCATTCCCAAGCCTAAAAATCGCTCTCTATCGCCCGTCATCGCATTGGCCGTCATCGCAATCAACAGCGGCCGATCATCTCCCCATCCTGCAATAATTTTTTCAGTCGCTTCAACCCCATCCATCACAGGCATTTGAATATCCATAAACACAACGTCATACCTAGTTTTATTGAGCAAATCTAAAGCGATTGCACCATCTGATGCAACATCAATTTCAAACCCAAGCCGTTTGAACATATTGATCGCCACCTTCTGGTTCACTTTATTGTCCTCAGCCAGCAATATCTGAATATCAAATTTATTACCCAGCAGGTCTACGTTTGACGATTTCTTAGGTGCCAGAAATCTTTGAGGACGATGCGCTTTGCCTGTGATTGAATAAGCTAATGCCTGTAGGAGTTCAGATTGCTTAGGTGGCTTAGAAATGAATCGAGAAATACCATCCAATTCATCTTGAGTAGGCTTGTTCATAATTGGAGCAGACAATATCAGGGGAGGCGCCGTATGGGCCTGCAACAAACTGTTTAGGGTTGACTCAGCATCTGCCCCACTAAGTTCAATAACATCTAAATCTAAGAAAATTGCATCTATATCCTGACTCTCATCTAACAAATCAATCAAAGAAGAATCACCAGCCTTAGCCCGCCTGACGTTAGCCCCCCACGCCTCAAACTGCTTAGCCAATAATGCTTGACTCATTTCACTATCATTGATGAGTAAAACAGTTTTGTTTTTTACTATTTTTAATATTTCTTGATCAAGATGTGAGGAATTTGCAGCTAACGCCTTCGCTTGAATTGTGAACGAAAAAGTTGAGCCAACCCCCTCTTCACTTTCGACCCACATACTTCCACCCATTATTTCGCTTAGCTGCTTACTGATCGCCAAACCAAGGCCGGTTCCTCCAAATTTACGTGTGGTGGAAGAGTCAACTTGACTAAATGACTTAAATAAGCGGCCTAACCGATCATGTGGAATACCGATTCCAAAATCTTGCACAGAAAACTGCAGCGTGCTTGATGCCCCGTTGTTGATCCCGCTTACAGCTAAAATAATTTGTCCATCATCTGCAAATTTAATCGCATTGGAAAGTAGGTTGACAACGATCTGCCGCAAACGAGTCACATCTCCTTCAATTACCTCGGGCACAGATGCATCATAATCTAACAGTAGCTCAAGCCCTTTCTCGAAGGCTTTCGGTGCGATCAGGCTCAAAGCTTCTTCTAAACTATTTCTCAAATCAAATGGCTGCTGTTCGAGCTCCATCTTGCCTGACTCGATTTTTGAAAAATCTAAAATCTCATTAATAATTTTTAGTAATGACTCACCACTATTGCGAATCGTTTCTACAAAACTATGCTGCTCGTCTGTCAGTTTAGTATCAATGAGCAGGCTAGCCATTCCAATGACACCATTCATCGGGGTACGGATTTCATGACTCATATTGGCCAAGAAATCACTTTTAGCCTGGGCAGCAGCTTCGGCCGCTTCTTTTGCCTCTTGCATGACACGCTGGGTCTTTTTAACTTCCGTAATATCAAAATAGGTCAACATCCGGCTACCATCTGGCAAGCCGTGTATGCCAAGAGCTAGGATTTCGCCGGCCGGTCCGGGTATCTCAGATTCTACCGTTTGAAGGGGTCCAATCGCTCTCAAATATTCAGCGCGAGAATCAATATAGTGCGCCCAAGCCTTCTCATCATTTACATCCACATCAGCATCATAAAGCCCCTTAAAGCGATTATATTCAAACATAGCCTGCAAATATGGTTGGTTATCAAAAAAATCATGGGGCAGGTTAGAAATCTCTCGAAAAGATTTATTAGCCATCAGTATTTTTAAATCAGGATCAAGAAAGAGAATTCCATAATTAATATTATCTTGAATAATTTGAAGCTGACCCAATGCCGTCTCAAGCTGCTCCTGTTGTTCCTGCTGCATTTGGCGAGCCATTAAACGCTCTGAAATATCTCGGGAAAAAGCAAAGATATATTCTTGGTCGCCAAATTTTTGATACGACGAAGTCACTTCAACAGGAATGGCATCGCCATCTTTCGAATATTGAAGCCCCTCATCAATTACAAACCCTTTCGCTTTTATCTCTTCCCAAATAGTGTCCCAATGTGGTTTGATAGTTGGGTTTAAGTCAAATATAGTCAGCTTCAAAAACTCATCTTCTGCATATCCTAAATTGCTCCAAGCTGGTTGATTAGCATAATCAATAGAGCCGTCGCGGGCCAAGCGAAAGATTCGGTCACCGGCATTCTCAATTGAATACTGCGCCAGCTGTAGTTGGTACTCTGCTTGTTTTTTCTCAGAAATATCGAGAATGTAGGCGATTAGATACTCCTGCCCCTCATATTCTATGTAATTTAAAATCAGCTCTGTCGGAAAATTCCGACCGCCTTTGGTTGTAAACTCAGACTGAATAGTGATATTTTTTTGCTTTTTTACTTCCGCCCAAACCTCTTGAAATACTTCCTTTTCTAAAATTGGATCAATGTCATAGATCGTCATTTCGAGCAATTCTTCAATCGAATAGCCCAGCGTATTGCAAACCGTCTCATTGACATTGAAGATGGCCGCATCGTAGTCAACCCAAAAAATCATTTGAATCGTATTGTTTATCGTAAACTGAGTAAGGCGCAGCATCTCATCCAAACGCTTTTTCTGAGATGAAGCAGTTTCTAAATTTCCCTTGTAGAAGCTTGATGAAGATCGGTTTTTTGGTTTGTCAGACTCTAGTGGCTCAGTCGGCTCTTTCATAATCGCTAGCGTAGCCAAATCTAAAATTCTTCGCTCAAGCCCTTCTACGCAGTCTTCAAATTCTTGACAGATAGTTGAAGTAGATAAGTCCAACTGCTTGCACAAACTCTCGGCTTTGTCGCAGGCGTTCCGTAAGCGATCTAACCTCTCTTTTATCCCTTTTTGAGATTCAAAATTCAGCATGCTGTTTTAATGCGATCACAAATCGCCTGATAGCCTTTGATTCAGAAATAAAAAGCAATGCAGATATTATCAGCACAAGTTTCTTTATCGTTAAGCAAAGATTTTGTCAATAAGGCCGGAGGCTCACAACGAACTGTGTAAATACTCATGACCTTATCGTGTGAATATTGCAGGTTTCAACGCTATCAAACAATGAAGAATTATTCCCAATCGAATTAATAGCAGCGATAGCCGCTTAAGAAAAAGATTTGGCAACTTTTGTTCCCTGACTGCCACCTTAAAATCTTTGAGCCATTTCGCCCCCTATGCTACACTGCCCCGCTGTGACAAAATTTATCCAAAAACGCCTCAAGCCTTTGGCCGTTATTGCCATCATCGGCCTCATGCTTGCCATCAACGCATTTTCAGTCCCTGAGGTTCAGGCTCAGGACCCCGCCAGTGAAATTTTTCGGCTGGTCAATAATTTTCGAGTATCGCTAGGCCTACCCGCTTTTCGTTGGAACAATCAGTTGGCAGCCGCATCCCAAACACAAGCGAATTGGATGGTTGCGAATCCCAATAGCTTTGTGCATACATGGCCAGATGGCACCACAAAAGAGAATCGGGCGAGCGCGGCCGGATATAACGGCCGTGTCGTTGAAAATATCGTAGGTGGCTGGGACATGACGCCACCACGAGCATTAGAATGGTGGCAAAATAGCCCCGTTCACTACAACACAATCACCAGCAATTTCTATGTTGAAGCAGGTACAGCCTATGCTGGCAGCGGTCGTCAAGGGCGATATGTAATCGTAGTTGGCAACAGAGGCGCGGCCGCTGCGACCCGCCCCATCGAGCCAGAAGCTGAACCGATTTACGTTGAACCGGTCATTATCGCAGAGCCAGATGCTGACGGTCAGGTCATACACACAGTGGGTCGGGGCCACGCCCTTTGGACGCTGGCTGCCTACTATGAGGTCAAGGTATCCGATCTACTTTTGTATAACAACATGTCAGAAAATGATCTAGTCAGCGTTGGGGATGAAATTATCATTCAACCAGCTAATGGCTGGGTCCCACCGCCAACGCCAACACCCCCATACAGCGTTTTTGTCCAAACGGGGCAAACTCTCTGGTCGATTGCGGCTATTCACAACATTCCGCTAAGCGATATCTTACTGTTCAATGGGTTAGATGCAGATGCCTTTATCAACAAAGGAGATGAGATCAAAATTCGACTTCAGCCGGGCGAACAACCCCCGACGCCGACGCCGACAGCAACCCCTGTGCAGCGTTATGTTGTACGCACCGGCGACTCAGCTTGGTCGATATCAGCTCGATTTGGCATTTCTTTAGATCAACTCTTGGTATGGAACGGCTTACCAGCAGATCCCCTTTTATCAGTTGGGCAAGAGCTTTGGGTCGTCTCACCTTCGTTATCTCAGCAAGCGGGGGAGGGATCTGGCATTGATCCCAGCGCTATTTTGGCGGCAGATATTGATCCAAATATAGAAATGACAAGTACACCAGAGTTGCCGACAGCTACAACAGGTAGCCAATCCCCATCCGCTCAGGTCACGACTCCTTCTGAGACCCGAACCCCAACACCAACCACATCAACCAATACACAGCCTGAAGCGATTGAAATTGCAGATATTAGTGAAGATCAAGCATCTAATACTGCAAACGAAATAGATGGTGCATCACTTAATAGTGAAGTAACCCGTTTAGAAGATCGGCCGGAAACGATTCTCAACCTGCCATTGATTCTCGCTTTGCTCGCCGTTGTCTTTTTAGGGTTTGGTGGATGGCTATTCTTGCAGTCCCGTAAAATATAATTAACAGTGCAAGCTTGGTGACTTTATCTTTAACGCTGTCCTAATTCATCAAATCTGAGCCAGAACTATATCGATGCCATTCTGCTCAAGCTGTTTCAAATAAGCAGTGATTTGGGTCTGCAATCCACTAACTTTAGTCAAGTCCTGCCCCCAAATCGTCTGATTGCGTAACACATGAGCCACCCGAGCTTCAGCCGTCACATCGGCCGCCCAAATCCCTTTCCACCATTCAAGTACAACCTGATCGTCATTCAGCTCAATCGGCATCCCATTCCATTCACCTTTGTAAAAAAGAGTTAAAGCAGCAAAAGCCAAACAAATACGCTGTGGAGGTTGGCCAGAACGTTCGGCATAATCAAGCAAAGATGGGAGTAGCCGAGCCTTGAATTTAGCCGTTGAGTTCAGGGAAATTGCCATTAACTTATGGTGCAAAAACGGATTCTTAAATCGTTGCAGCACGTCATTTGCCATCTGTTCTTTTTCAGCGGCCGGGAAGTCGAGGGCAGGCAGCACCTCTTTATACAATAGATTATGAACAAAACGGCCGACAAGCTCATCCTCAACCGCTTCACGCACGGAACGCAGCCCGTGCAGATACCCAACCATCACCATTGACGTATGCGCTCCGTTCAAAATACGAACCTTTAATTCTCGATAGCGAGTCGCGTCGGTCACAAATTTTACATTTAAGCCTATTGTGTCGGCCGGAAACTCAGCTCGAACGATTTCAGGGGCTTCAATAATCCAGCTATGATAGCTCTCCCCTTCAACAAGCAGCGGATCAACAAAACCGATTTCAGCCTGAATATCGGCCGCGCGTTCATGCGGAAATCCCGGCACAATCCGGTCAACCAGCGTATTGCAAAAATAATTGGCCACATCCAGCCAAGCAATGAACGGTTCACCTAATTTCCATAACTCAGCATAGTTAAGGACACAACGCTGCAAAGCTGCTCCATTATCTTCAATGAGCTCACACGGCAGGATAATGCACCCTCTCTCTGCCTGCCCCTCAAAGTGTAGAAATCGCTCATATAAAAAAGCGGTCAGCTTACCCGGAAAACTGCTAGGCGGCCGATCGTCTAACCGGTCCATTGGCTCAAAACGAATCCCAGCCTCTGTTGTATTTGAAATAATAAAACGAATCTCCGGTTGGCGAGCAAGCCCTCGAAATGCAGCATCATCCAAATAGGGGTTAACCGTACGGCTCACGGAGCTAATCAACTGAGTTTTTGAAACAGCCTGGCCATCTTCACTGCTGGTTAAAACAAGATGATACAAACCATCCTGTGCATCCAGGCTTTCATACACATTTGGCACACTCCTCCGTGGCGAAACCTTAATCGCAACGACGCTACCTGCAAAACCAGCCTGCTTATTCAGCGAATCAATGACCCAATCAGCAAATGCCCTTAAGAAGTTACCAGCCCCAAATTGGACCACTTTTTCTCGATAGACTTGGCCAGCATTGGCAGTTTTTCGATTTAAGCTTTTCATTTCAAATTTTAACTTCTATTCTGTTGATACAAGAATCTTGGTCACACTGGCGGGATCGCTATCCCAATCATGGAAAGCAGTTGCAGCCTCAACCAGTGGGTAAACCTTGCTGATCAAATCAGGGAATGGGAATTCACGTTTTTCAAGCATTTTGATCACGGCCGGGAATACCCTTAAGGCGTTGCGAGAGCCTAAGATATCTAGCTCTTTACGGACAAAATCAGTTGTGTCATACGTCACCGACTCTTTGGCATAACCGACATAAACCACCCGCCCGGCAAATGCGACAACTTCAATCGCCAACGTAAATGTTTGAGGCAACCCTACCGCTTCAATCACCACGCTAACACCTTCGCCGTTCGTAAGCCTTGCGATTTCTGTCTTCACATCCTGCTGGCTAGAGTTGATGGTGTGATGTGCGCCAAACTTCTGCGCTTGGGCCAATTTCTTGTCATCGACATCCACGGCGATCACAGTCGCCCCTTTCCGCACCGCTCCAACCAGTGCCCCCATCCCGATCGTACCGCAGCCGATTAACATGACCGTATCAATTTCAGTCACACGGCCGCGATTGGTTGTGTGGTATCCCACACTGAGTGGCTCAACCAAGGCCAATTCTTTGAGTGTCAAAATATCACTGCTAAAGACATCGCTATAGTGAGTAGCAAGCTTGTCCATCATTGCCCCATCACGCTGAACGCCCAAGGTTTCGTTAAACTGACAGCAGTTATAGCGGCCGTTGCGGCAGGCAGGGCAAATGCCACAAGCGGTATACGGTGACAAGGTTACCCGGCTACCCAACTTGATCGAGTCGGGAACACCGTCACCTTTGGCGATAATCGTCCCGCTCACCTCATGCCCCGGAATGCGAGGATATGTGATTAGGGCTAATTTTCCCCGATAACTGTTTAGATCGGTTCCACACAGCCCAATATACTTAACATCGACCAAAACTTCTTCCGGACCAACTGTCGGTTCTTCAATCTCGATTAATTTGATTGCCTTTGGATTCTGCAAAGAAATAGCTTTCATTTTTTGATACCCCACCATATTTTTCTGAACCGTCGTTAGTTAATTGAGGCTCCCACACCCAGCACGATTTTAAAAATGGAGATGCTTTATTCGAGTGAATCTAAATCTAGATCCAAATCAATTTCCGGCAATAGAGATTCAATAACTTCTTCAACTTCTTTTAGCTCAGTCACTGCCGTCGTCTCAATGGGTATGGGTGCGGCCGTTTCAACCTCAAGGATTTGAAGTCCTTCTTCGTAACCGCAAAAGCGTAAAATCATCAATACCAATGTACGCGTACATGTTTTTAAATCAGCCAAAGGCACATACTCATCTGGCCGATGGGCCAGCCGTACATCGCCAGGGCCAAACATGATTGTTGGTGTATCCCCATCGTTCACCAATAAACGCATATCGGCTCCATACGTCATACCACGCACAGTGGGCAAGCGCCCTTCAATGTCGACAAATGCGGTTTCAGCCGTATGCACAATAGGATGGCTTGCAGGAATCTCTGCAGGGTCGAACTGCCCTCCCCACCATTCAACAACCGGCGGGTTGTCACGTAGCCAAGGATCGGCCGAGGCCACATTACGTATAACCGATTCAAATGCCTCACGGGCAGCAACTAAATCTTCCCCCGGTTCAATTCCATAACGCCCTTCAAATGTTAAGGATTCTGCGACCGTTGAGGCCCAATTGCCGGCTTGAATCACCCCACAACAAATCGGATATGGGGCAGGGTACTCTCTAAACATCGGATGGGTCACACCGGTATTACGTGTGCGTTCGTAGGCCAAAATCGCTTGGTAAACCAAAATAAATTTTTCTAAAGGGTCAACCCCTTCAAACCGCATCGCACCATGTGCCGCTTTGCCTGCGATCGTAATCTTGAAGTTAAAACAGCCAGCCTGTGCCGGAGCGATCATCAGTTCCGTGGGCTCCATAATCACGGCCGCATCTGCTTGATGCCCTCTGACCACGGCCGCGAGTGTCCCACACCCACCATCTTCTTCGCCGCTTACTGATTCAACTAAAACTTTCCCTTTAAGCTGAATCCCGGCCGCCATAATCGCTTTAATGGCAAAGATGGCACATACCAACCCCCCTTTCATATCGAGTGCTCCTCGGCCGTAAACGTTTCCGCTCGCTTCATCTAACGTCGCTCGCCACGGGTCAAAGTTCCAGCGGTCTAAATCTCCGGCCGGAACCACGTCAGTATGTCCGTTCAAAAGCAAGGAAGGTCCCTCGTCATGACCCCAACTCCCAACAACCCCCACCCCTTCAGGCCGTTCAACTTCGGCCGAATACGATGGATGAGCTTTCAACTCATCAAAGTCAATCTGCCATTCATCTACATCAAAACCAAACGCAGCTAACTTAGCTGAAACCAGCTTTTGGACCGCCACCTCTTCAACCGTACCGTCTAAACTTGGTACAGCGACCAACTCATCAAGAAAAGCGAGCATCTCATCAAAATTTATCTTTTCTAACACATTCTTTTCTATCTGATTCATCGTTTACATCCTTCGAGTAGTTTATTCGTAGTGATATCTTGTCTAATGACGTACTTTATCTGTATTTTGGGATGATGTAAGTGTTAACCTGACAGACCCATCATTATGATCATTGGATAATATAATAGGCCGAATGCCCGATTGTATATAAAATCAACTTGTCCTAAATTGTATCACGCAGGAAGATTGGGGTAACTTATGAAAGAAAACGAATATCCAACACACACAGCAAAAAGCACCTTCTGGGAAGCGATGAATCAACGGCTCGATGATTACACCGTCGGAGAGGAAATCGCTCACGGAATTACCCATGGAATCGGTACGGGGCTATCCATTGCTGGATTAACTTTGCTCATTGTCATTGGTGTGAACCAAGGTGATGTACGCCATGTTGTAGCTTTTAGTATTTACGGCGCTAGCTTAGTTTTACTCTACTTGGCGTCTACGCTGTACCACAGCCTGCAATTTCCATCACTTCGTCATCCACTAAAGGTTATCGATCATTCCGGCATTTATTTATTGATTGCTGGCACGTACACCCCTTTCATGATTCTTGGCGTGGGCACACCGGCCGGGTATACCGTGCTGGGTGTTGTGTGGGCCTTAGCCATTATCGGCATCGTGCTCAAAGTTTTCTTTGTTAATCGATTTGTCATCGCATCAACGGCCGGATATTTAGTCATGGGCTGGCTGTCTGTTTTTATATGGAATCAGCTTGTAGCCCAAGTCCCTCCGAATGCCGTCTGGCTTTTAGTCGCCGGTGGTGTCAGCTACTCGGCCGGTGTGATATTTTTTGCTTTAGAAAAAATGCCGTACAATCACGCCATCTGGCATCTTTTTGTGCTAGGCGGTAGCCTGTGTCACTTTTTTGCAATGTTTTATTTAATATAAAATAAATGATCTTTAGCTTTTAAGGCACCTTAAATCTAATACTAAAAGGGAAAGGAAATTACGATGTCAAAGATAAAATGTGCAGCTACAACCAAGTCCGGAAAGCCATGCAGCCGAAACGCACAGGAAGATTCAGCTTTTTGTGCCCAACATGCCGCAATTAAAGTGGAAGTGGCAGCACCACCTACCGTAGAAAGTAAAGTTGCAAATAAACAGGCTGAAGTCGATGCCGTAAAAGAAGCGCTCGGTGAACTGAATCAACGAGTCGAAGAGATAAAAAGCAAATCGCCTAAATTCTCACCATCTGATTTCTCTCCCGAAAAACTATTAGGCTGGATCAAAGAAAATCTAACCAATTTCAAGCTTCCTGTGGTTGAAGAGCTAAAAGAAAAGCTCTCACAAGCAACGGCCGAAGATTTCAAAAATCCTGAAACATGGAAAGAGATTTGGGTTATTGTTAGCCACCATATTCAGCAAGAAGCAGGCCAAGCGATGAGCAAAGCGGAAGAGCTCGTTCAACCGGCCGTCAGCAAGGCCAAAGAACAGCTAGAAAGCTTGCCAAGTTTAGGTGAAGCGCGTCAACAAATTGAAGAAAATAAAGCAGTGAAAGATGCCAAAGCGTTTGTTGAAGGGATCCCAGGGGTAAAAGAGGGGCAAGAATTGCTCAATAAGGTTCCCGGTGCAGCCACGTTGAATTCTTTAGGCCAAGCAATCGAAAAAACAGCGCCAAAAGATTTCCTAGATAGCAAAACGTGGGAAGGCTTTTGGACCGTTGTGAATCACTCGCTTAAAAAAGAGATGGACGGGCTGAGAGGAATGGCCGACGAAGAGGAAGAAATAATCGTCGTCACCAAAGATTAATTAAAAACATACGCTATCCGGCCGATTAGATATCTTAATCTAATCGACCGGATAGCAGCCTACTGAACCAGCATCCCTACTAACTTCTTAGCTTTTACTCGATAGAAAAACAACCAGTTCTTCAAAATCCTTTGGTGACATCTCAATGCCGTGATCACGGCGTTTTCGTTCAGCGAGCCACACTTTCCCGTTCTCACCGACAAGCAGCTTGCCGGGAATCACATCTGATGCTGTAGGCGGCCGAAGTGTCGGCATATTGCGTGATTGATGGTCATCGTCCAGTGTTTCGTACATTGAGATTGTTTCCCAATTTGCCAGCTGATCTATTTTGCTCTTTACCCGGGGGCGAACATAGGAAAACAAAGCAAGCTCTTCCCCCTCAATTTGAATCAACAGTGCCATGCATGACCAATTACGTGGAATCTGGCGTTCCCGGCCGGACTTTACAAAACGGCCCATTAAGAACTGCCAACGCGTAACCAGCCAAACATCGCGATCCTTAAGGGTGACCTGAGGCTCACCCTTAAAAGTATGAACCAAAGTTCCGTTTTGATCGTTTTGCAATAAAACATGGCCACTAGGAAGATACTTCTTAACAAGTGGGTCAAGCAGCCACATCAAAAAAGCTGACGTGAATAGCGAAAAAACACCCGCGATCAGAATATAATCGCCCGACTGCCCGCCAAAAACAAGAGGGAGCAAGGTTCGATAAAACAGCCTGTACCCTACAATAATTAAAACAATAAGTATGATCGGAATGACGATACTAACTTTTTGGTGATCTTGATTCAGATAAAACTTTTTCTCCATTGCCTGATTTTACAGTTCGACACAAATCAAGCAATAGATTAACCAATCGCCCATAAATCAATGCGCTAGTCAACGGTTGAAAGGTTTTCACCTGCCTGCAAAATCTTCTCGAATAAAACGTTCTCCCGTTCCACCCGCATACCAGCCTTCAAATAAAGGTCAGTTGCACCGGTCAGGCTCTCAGCATCCACATCAAGCGCAACCTGTTTAAAACCACCTCTTTCATAAAAAGCATTGAATGATTTTTCCAACAGGTATTTACCCAGCCCACGTCTACGCCACGGCTTTCGCACCACCAAAGTCCGCACATAGCCGATATCCGGCTGCTCATCAGCTTTTAACACGTTGATGATAAGAGCTGCAACGTCATCACCATCGAGCAAAAGATAAACAAGGTCGTGATCCACGGCCGCATCTGCAACCACATGCTCAAACTGTTTAATTGCCAGTTCAGCAGAGCGTTCCACATGGCCATAATGGTCTTTCCAGCCGTCTTCTTTCGCCAAAGCCGCGGCCGGAATATCACCGTACTCTTTCAATGGGACCAGGGTTAAACCATCAGGGTCAACTGGAGCGTATGCATGCTGCTTCTCATCTAAATCGATCAACATTCGGAAATAAGACCGCTTGGGCCGCATTCCATACCCTTCAAACATTTTTATACCCTGAGTCACCGTTCGATACGAGGCAGCTTCCATTGCAACTTGGGTTCCATCCGGCACAAGGCTCACTGCACGTTCGAGCGTTTTCTCACTCCATGCCAGCATCCAAGTGCCAATACCCATCCCCCAAAAGTCTGGATGAGTCGCGCCAAACACAAAAGGGCGCACCGGCATTTCGGCCGTTAAATCATCGACTTCAGTATAGCCAGCCACTTGTCCATTTGGAGCAATCACAATCACCGATGATTTTTCCAAATCAAACCCAGGAATTGACCACTCCTGATGACACTCCTCAAAGCTAAACTGAGTTTTGCCAATTGTTGCCAACGATTCGGCATTAAGCATATCAGTAACAATTTGAGCATCTGCCAAAGTTGCACATCGGCTTGTAAAACCAGATGGAAGCTCAAATTTTCCGACCTTCTTCTTGCTATTCATATTTTCTACCCGCAAATCCATCAGCAATGTGACCCAATAAATAAAAACGTTAGCCAATGGATCTATTCAATTATTTATTAGCTGATGCATTTCCCAATCTTATTGATGCATCAACAAGCACAAATCACCTTAATATTTTTATAGTTCAATTAATCATTCACGTTAGAGGAAACAAGATGTTAGTAAACTTTTCACGTACAAAAACATATCTATTCATTTTTCTAATTTCATCAGTTCTTAGCATTATTTTTGTTCAAAACGACAAAGTGTTCGCTGATGAATTCTGGTGGCCAACTGCATTTCCATCTCAGCACGGGAGTACAATCTATTCAATTTCTGCTTCTGTCAAAAAGGGTGATTTCAACGACCCAACATTCTACAGTGTTCGTTTATACGCTGTACACAATGATTCAAAAGAGGCTGGCGCATACGCAAAAGACCAATTAGATCCCGAATCACTTGCTAAACTACCAATGAATTGGGTAAATGAGATCAGCGGTTACACTGAAAACGGCCACTGGAAAGCGGGCATTTACAATGTGACCCTCAATAATAAAGAGCTATATGTTGCCGTTGTCCGTGTTCAAAGCCCTGGGAATAGTTCATTTACCATCACCAAGCTCTACAATTCACAAGCAGAGGCCGAAGAAGGGGCAAAAGAACTTGCTACTCAGTGGCTAGGGGGCGTCATTGATCCTTGCCACCATTACCCTGAAAGCTGTGGTGAAGTAATTTTACGGTGATAGGCCCTAAACTTTAAGCCAGTTTCAAAAATACCAAGTAAGGAAGCATGTAAGTCGAGCGTCTTAAAATAACAAGCAAGACACACAGAATAATTTCCTTCCTTCTCCTTTTTTAAAAAGCCCCCAACTTTGGGGGCTTTTTTGTTTTCTATCTAACAACTAGCCCATATTAAGCTAAAAGATCAGGCACGCTTGCACCACGCTCTTTCGCAAACTGCTTGGTGTACAGGTTGTAATAGTGCCCTTTTTGACGAATCAGCTCTGCATGAGATCCAATCTCGTCAATTCGTCCATCTTTCAGCACAATAATCCGATCTGCACGCTTGATAGTTGACAAGCGGTGAGCAATCACAAAGCTAGTACGCCCTTCCATGACATGGTCCATCGCCTTTTGAATCAAGGCTTCGGTTAATGTGTCAACAGAGCTGGTGGCCTCATCCATAATGAAGATGTCAGGCTGAGCCAAAATAGCCCGGCCCAAACTTAGGAGCTGTTTCTGCCCAACGGAAAGCAAGACACCACCTTCACCGACCTCAGTCGTATACCCTTCATCTAAAAGCGTAATAAAGTCATGCGCACCCGCCATACGTGCGGCCGAGACCACTTCTTCATCTGAAGCATCTAACCGGCCGTACCGGATGTTTTCCATAACTGTACCGGAGAATAGATGCGGCGTTTGCAACACCATCCCGATGCGTGAGTGGATCGAATCCAGCGTTAGGTCAAGATAATCTTTCCCATTGATCCGAATCTGCCCATCGACCGGCTCATAAAAGCGGCAGAGAAGGTTCACAACGGTTGATTTGCCTGCACCTGTAGGGCCAACCAATGCGATCGTTTCACCCGGTTTAACCATCAAACTAAAGTCTTGCAGTACAGGCTTGTCCGCTTCATACCGGAAATCAACATGATCAAATTCGATTACACCTCGTATGTTAGGTACTTTTTCAGCACCTGGCCGATCAACGATGTCAGCTTCTTCATCAATCAGTGAAAAGATCCGTTCGGCCGATGCAATCGCCTGCTGCATGCTCGCAAATACGCGCGCCATTTCCTGAACCGGCCACAACATAAACGTGATGTACGAGACAAACGCCTGGATCGTACCAATGGTGATCCAACCTTGTGTGTACTGAAATCCACCGTACCAAATAACAGCAGCAACACCTAAAGCGGTTAGCATCTGTACGGCCGGTAGAAAAAGGGCCGACAGCCAAGCCGCTCGGAAACCGGCTCGGAACATCTCATTGGTTAAATCTTGAAACTCTTCAAGGTTTTTTTCTTCACGCCGCAATGACTTCACCACACGCACACCATTAATACTCTCGCTATATGATCCAGTGATCTTTGAGTTGGTACGGCGCACAACCCGGTATTCACCGATGATCAGCTTTTGAAACTGAATCGCAACAACGATCAAAACGGGAATGAGCGCCAAAACAATCAGGGCCAGCTGCCAGTTGATGTAAAACATAAACCCTAAGGCCGATGCGATACCGAAAACGCCCCATGTAATATCGAGAAATCCCCATGAAACCAGTTCGCCCACCCGGTTCACATCAGACGTCATGCGTGACATGAGCCAACCTAAAGGCGTGCGATCATAATAGGTAAACGACAGTCCTTGAAGCTTCTCAAACATCGCTTTACGCAAGTCGTATTGAGTCCAATGGCTAATCGTGGCGGCACTCAAAATGAATCCACCAACAAAAATAGCCAACAGCACCGTCACACCAAAATATTGCCAAGCAATACTAATCAGTGCCTCGGTGTCTTTAGGGACAATTCCTTCGTCGATAATGCGTTTACTGAGGAAAGTTTGATAGTTTTCGATAAAGGCAACTGCGATTGTTGAACCGACAAACAACAGCAACAGCGGCCAGTGGTTTAAGGATAATTTTGCTGTACGAACGAGTGTTCCTCGGTCTACAGCGCCTTCAAATTCCTCTTCTTCAAATTCGTGTTCAGACATTTCTAACTCCTGAGCGACAATCCACTCAGTTCTTGTAATCAACCAGACTATTCTGATTGAGGTTTTTCATTTTAGGTCGGCCGATCTTTGGGCCACATGCGTTCCAGCTTTAGCTATCTTGAGCAAGTTTGTTACGCTGGATTGGCTTCAATTTGGCTACAGGCGTACTCGATAAAATCAAGTGTGCGTTGTGCGTCGGCCGGCTCTGCACGTTTATGTGCAAGCACAGATCCATCATCACGTTCGGCCGTGATTTGATCAAACAGATCGGCCCAACCAGGTTCAAGATTCTCACGGGCCCAAGCGATGCCGTCCGGTTTTGAATACACCCGTCCGGTCGCTAGTGTGTGCAACATCCGACAGTAGCTAGCTGGAACAAACTGTTGGTAAAAGCAGTTCATATCGTGACCTCTTGCGAGAATCCCTTCGCCCCAATCAACCATAACCTCACGAATCTCATCTTTTAAGAGATCGGCCGGAATGGGATCAAGCAGCGTGTCGGCCGCTGGACCAACCAGTGCAATGCCATATTCCCGCAAGCACCAGCGCACCACAAGCGTGTTGCAATGGGTATCCCAATTCAATTCAGGACTGCCGTTGTCGTTAAAGATCAGCTTCACTTCAGGCTGATCAATCGCTTGTAATACATCGATTGGGAAATATGACCCTTCAAGATGCTCGGCCCAGTGATTCTCGTTTCTACGATCAAAGAATCGGGTGGTTATCTGCTGTAAATCAGCTAGCTCATGTTCATTCAGGGGGTGATCAATCACCACAATAAAGTCGACATCGCTATAAACGTCCATATCGCCCACGGCCGCTGACCCTTGCAAATAAACACCGATCAGGTTGTCACCCAATATTTCTTGATGAGCAGCAGTAAAGTCGTTGAGTAGTTCGTTTAAGTCAGGAAATTGTGCTGGGTTTTTCATAGCCTTTTGCAGTTTCCAGATCAACTGATTGATCTGGAACTAGTTATTAGTCGTTTAGAGAATCCAGTTCGCTTTGTAATTCGTCGCTGATCTTCGCCTGCAGGTTATAAACCTGCTGGTAAATACCGTCTTGACTAACCAGCTCTTCGTGGGTGCCACGCTGAACAATTCGGCCATCATCAAGTACCAAAATCAGATCTGCAATCATCACGCTTTGAATGCGATGGGCAATAATAAACGTCGTACGATCCGCCATCAGGTTGTTCAATGCACCCCGAATCTGTGATTCAGTTTCTGTATCTACAGATGAAGTAGCATCATCCAAAATCAAGATCGATGGGTCTCGCAGGAGCGTACGGGCCAGTGTTAAACGCTGTTTCTGCCCACCGGAAAGTGTTACACCTCGTTCACCAACCATCGTTGCATAACCGCGTGGGAAGCTGAGAATCACATCATGCACGGCCGCAGCTCGGGCCGCAGCAAAAACTTCTTCATCAGTGACTTCACGACTCACACCATAGGTGATGTTGTCTTTGATCGAACGTGAGAACAAGAACGGTTCCTGCATCACGATACCAATCTGCTTCCGCAAATACTCACGCTGATAGCTCTGCAGGGGTTCGCCATCCAAAGTAATCAGCCCATCGTCATATTCATAGAAACGATCTAGCAAATTAACGAGAGTCGTTTTTCCTGAGCCGGTTCCACCAAGCAAAGCGACAATCTGGCCCGCTTCAACTTCAAACGAGATATTGTGCAATACTGGCAAATTGTCGTTCTTAACAAGACGCTCTTCATCAGTTTGACGAGCCATCGCACCCACTGTGTTAGCAGATTCAACGGCCGCATTCGCAAGTGCAGCCTCGTAGCCAAAGCTGACGTTGTCAAACTTCACAGCGCCTTTTAGCTTATGCTCGTTCCGCACATCACCTTGCAAAAGCGGTTCACGATCTTGCGCGATAATGTCTTGGACACGGCTAAAACTAACCACGGCGGTAGACATCTGAGTCACTAACCGGCCGATGTTTCGGATTGGCCAAATAATCAGCAAAATCATCTGAGCAAATGCTAGATAAGTTCCGGGGCTAATTTCGCCACGAATCGCCATCATCGCGCCTAGGTAAAATCCGAAGATCATCTGCGCCCCACACATAATGTCAGTGATGGGCCAAAAGGTGCCGTGTAACAAGCCGAACCGGATACCAACCCGAAACTTCGCGTCATTCTCAACCTCAAAGCGGTCTGTTTCATACGGCTGGCGGGCAAATGCTTTGACCACACGCACGCCTGAAACATGCTCTTGAAAGCGGTTAGACAGGCGGGACTCTTGCTCTTGGAATTTCTCAAACGCCTTACCCACTTCCCGGAAAAAGAAGATCGACATGACGATAATGACCGGCACCACGATCGTTGACATGACAGCCAAGTATGGGCTGAGTAAGTAGATGCCAGTGAAGTTAATGATGAACAAGAATGAAATCCGGCCGATGCCGATCGCTTGTTCCGCATAAAAAAGTCGAATCGAATCAACGTCTGACGTCACTCGGGAAATCAACTCACCCGTTTGGGTTTGATCGTGATAGGTGAATGACAACCTCTGAAGATGGTCATACAAATAATCCCGCACTTTAAGCGCCACAGTTTCGGCCGTCCAAGCCGCCCACCGGCCGCTTAGATAGGTAAAAATGCCCTGAATGACAGCCATACCCACAAACATCAGCGCTAACCAAGGCAAAATCTCCAAGATCTCGTTACGAGCCACAATCCCGTTCAGCCAATCGCCAGGAAGCAGCGAGCCTTCACGGATTGGATTTTGCTCAAGCACGTTATCGATAAAAAATGCTAGCAAAAAATAGACGCCAGTTCTTGCAAAGGTAGCAATCGCAATCGCTACAATCGCACCAAAATAGAGGGTGCGGTAACCGCTCATCAACTGCCAGACCCCTTTTAATCTGGAGCTATGGGCGATTTTCTTTAAATCAAATTCATTGTCTTGCAAGGGTTTCACCTCTGTCTGTTTACAGTAATCGGCAAGCCAAGACTCTGTCAGTCAGCAAGTAGCTGAAACACAAAGTAGTGATTTACAGATTTTCAATTGGAAAAAGGGGATAAAAAGTCACCATCAAAGTATGTCGGCCCGTGTGGCTGGTGACTGTGTAAGCGTTCGGAGCGCGTACATTGGCAAAAAAAAAAGACCACGGGGCTGGCGCGCCGTGGTCTTGAATTTTAGTGTTTAGAGTCTTTGCTTAATTAGGCGGTTGACTATCACGATTCGGACCACAGGCACGGAGAGATAAGGCATCTGCTACGGCTAGCTTGGGTGAGATTAAGTGGTATGTGTTATTCATATTATTTCTCCGGGGTCTCCTAATTAGATTTCGGCCGTTAATGATTTATTTACGTCCGATGTCGCCAATATAACAGCGTTTGAAAATAGCGTCAACCCCGATTTAGATCCAATTGGCTCTAATCTGAATGGGTGCTCAACTTTCAATTAAAGCTCTATTTCTTCACCGTTTTTAGCAATTCAAAATATTTATTACTTTGCATACCCTTTTTTAGTGAATAGTTTTGCAAATGGGATGCTCAATGCAAAAAATAAAATTTTCTTTAGTCGTGCAGTTTTCCATTCTGATTGTCTGACTCATCCAAATTTATTCAGAAACAACAATCTTGAAAATATTGTTGTAGAAAAAACCAGCAATTTCATGGTTTTCTTCAACTTGGCCAAACCCCGTATTCGGGTTAAAAGAGTCGACCTGAACATAAATAGTGGAACCTGCTGGGATGTCACCTGACGTAAAATTGGAATTTGATGCTTTGTAGAATTGCCCCCCCACAGTTAAGGCAATTTCATCGCCAGGCAGCATCGGTAAACGGGCCGTTTGTGCGTTTGAATCTAAATCAATACCCCAAACAAACCCCTCGCTTTGAGTTTCAATAATCGTTTGATTCACACCTGTCGGCACAATGGGTGGATTAAGATAGCTATCAACCCAAAATGGCCGAGTCACCGGTTCAGTCCCTTGGTTTTTAATTGTGACGGTGATCCTATCTGACCCGATTTCAATATCGCTTACTACTAAGTCAGGGCCGTCGACCAAACGCCAATCTCGATATTGAAGCGGCAAATAAACGCGCTTAAGGTCATCATCAAGAATAGTAACTGTTGCCACAGACTGGTCATCAGGAAGCGATACATCCCGACCTTCAGACTGCAGCAGACTGCCTTGCACAGTAAAGGATTCATTCGGCTCAATATCTTCATCAGCTACTACCTGAATCTCAAACAGTTGAGTTTCGCCCGCACCACCTGTAAATATTTTCGATCCACCTGTTGACGTAAAATCTAATCCAGCTTGAGCCGTTTCACCGGCCGACTCAAATCCAACAGTGATGGGTACGTCAACATCTGCTGACAGCGTTGCAGTCACAAAAAAGGTGGTAAAACCTAGGTTGGTTCCCTCGAGCCTTGATTCGCCAGTGAGGATAATGGTCGCGGAATCATCATTCAGGATCGTAATCGAACGGCCGTCTTCAGGCAGCAAAATTGCAGCAGGGTCAACGCCAATCAAGCTCGCGGTACGATCAAGCTGAACAGAGAAAGATTCATCTAATTCAACTTTAGAATCCCCCTGAACAATAAGCTTAAACGTCTTTTGTTCGCCTGCATCCCCATCAAACACAAGTTGGTTCTCGGCTAACAGATAGTCGCTGTCAGCCAAAGTCGCTGCCTTATCGGCGGCCGACCACAGTAAACGGAATCCACCTTGAACCGGCTGAGACAAAGTGACAGTAACTGGCACAGTTATTTCTTCGGTATCTCCTTCTGTAACCGAAATAGCTTCACTAAGGGTTAAAACAGCCATATCATCGTTCACAATTGTGCCAGCTCCCTGTGAGTTAAACGCTGCCACATCATTACTCGAAATATTGAACAAGTTAACGGCTAGTAACTCATCAGCTTCAACGATTCGATCTCCGTAGACGGTCACGGTGATCGGCCGAGACTCGAAAGCTGTGCCTGCAAAATTTAGGGTTCCGCTGATCGGCTGATAATCACCAGTGGACGCCGTTGCGCTGCCGTCGGCCGTGCTGTAATCAACGCTGAATCCACCAACAATCTCAGTCGAAAGTGTGACCGTAAATACCAGTTGAGGATTATTACCCAAGTCAGTTTCAACAATTCGGCCGTTCGAAATAAAAATCCCAGCTGAATCATCATCGATGATTGTACCGATAGCAGAATCCGTCATCACACTAATTAGATTACTCAAACTTGTCTTTGAAACGGCACCGAGGGTCACACTAAACGCTTCAGTTGGTTCAACAGCTAAGTCCCCACGCACATTAACGATAATTTGCTGCTCTTCTCCGGCCGTGCCTGCAAAGGTCAGAAAGCCGTCGTTATCAACCAGATCAAGCAGTGTGTCCGCCGTCCCCGAATCGGTCTGATAAGCGACCTCAAAACCCCCATCTACCGGATGATCGAGCAAGGCCGTAAAGGCAAATGGGGTTAAACTGCTGTTACCTTCAAATCCGGCCTCGGGTGCCACAAGCGTAACAGCGGCTGAATCATCATTCTCGATAATGGCCACATCACTTATTTTCTTGCTCACAGAAATCGCCAAGCCGTTTGCGATGAGGTTCCCAATCGACAAGGCAAACGTTTCGTCGGATTCAACTTTGGCATCATCAGTCACCGTAATCTGACCTGTGTGGGTTAAAGCCCCGGCCGGAAATAGGATTTGGTGTTTTGTGATTTGTTGGTAGTCGGAATCACTAACTAAAGCTGAACCGTCTTCTGTATTGACAGAGACGGTAATTGGTCGGGATGAAGCGGCTGACAGCGTCAGTGTGTACGGCAAGGTTCCGGCCGATTCACGACCCAATCCAGCTTCAATTGAAACGATTGCCACATCATCATTCAAGACCGTTCCAACCGCATCTGTTACAGCTAAAGTTGCACTTATGGGTGTGGCAAGGGTCAGGATCAAGGTTTCATCTGGTTCAACCACAGCGTCATCTGTTAGCAGGATTTTGCCGGTGGCGGTTAAAGTTTCGGCCGGGAACATCAACTCACTGGCAAAGATTGGTTGATAATCGGAGTCACCCACTTGCGCAGAACCATCGGCCGAACTAACCGCAACTGTAATTGGCTGTGAAACCGCATTGGAAAGCGTCACTGTATAGGGAAGCGATCCAGCTGCCTCGCTCACACTTCCGGCCGCAATTGAAACAAAGGTCTCATCATCATTTATGATCGTCCCAACTGCGTTCGTGACAGCAAGGGTCGCGCTGATTGGTGCTGAAAGAATCAGGCTAAACGCCTCGTCAGGCTCAACGAGCATATCACCCGTCACAGATATCTGAATAGTAGAGGCAAGTGAACCACCAGCGGTAAACACAATCGTTTGAGTTAGCGGTTCGTAGTCAAATCCGGCCGTAGCTGACGCGTCTTGCGTCGTGGCTGTTACGGTAACCAAATCGGTGTTATGGGTTCTTGTGATTAGAAAAGAAAGGCTCCGCGTCCCTAAATCCCCCTCGCTCAGCGAATCACCAGAAACAGCCAATTCGGCGTCACCGGCCGCACCAGCAGGGTTAAAGTTTGCAAAGAT